>NZ_JBDJLB010000008.1:0-220027 GCF_039673155.1 Stenotrophomonas sp. TWI1149 | reverse complement strand
CAACCGCTATCTGATCAACTCGCCGATGCTGGCTGGATTGAAGAAGGATCCTGACGGTGGGCTGACGATCTACATCCAGGCGGATTCGCCCGGCAAGGAGAGGCAGGCCAATTGGTTGCCCGCGCCCAAGGGACCGTTCGTGATGTTCATGCGCTACTACCGTCCCAAGCCGGAGTTGCTGGACGGCCGCTGGACCATACCCGAAGTGATCAAGACGCCGGACGGCACCAAGCAGTAATTGCGCTCATCTGCAGCGAGGCGAGCATAGCAGAACTACCCCTCCAGCATTGCCAGGATCGGATTCTATGGCGCTCGAGCTTTCTTATGCCATCACCAATCAGGAGACCCTCTCATGACCGTCATAGCAAAGCTGATGGTCCTCGGCTGTGTGCTCCTAGCCGCCGAAGCTGCCGCGCAGAGTGCAGCTCCTGATGTAGGAGCGTCCAGCGACGACATCGCCCGCAAGCTAGCAGATCCCGGCGCGGCATTGATCTCCGTACCCTTCCAGTACAACTACCTGGGCTCGGTGGGCCCGGGAGGGGACTTTCACAACCAGCAGCTGAAGATCCAGCCAGTGATACCCTTCGTTGGGGAGAACGGCAAATTCATCCTACGGCCTATACTGCCGCTGAGCTGGAACCAGTTCCCCGAAGACAAACACGGCACCGGCGATTTGTTCGTGCAGGGATATTACATCCCCAAGACCGCCGCCGAGGCGGGTGGCACAGAGTTCGGTTTTGGTGCCGCCGCGTTGCTCGATACTGCCTCACACAACAGTCTGGGCACCGGAAAGTACTCACTGGGACCAGCGTTTATCGTCGTCCACAAGACCAAATCGTGGACGGTAGGCGCACTGGCCAACCACATCTGGTCGATTGGTGGCGATAGTGACCGCGACGATGTCAGCAGTACCAGCGTGCAGCCCTTCGTTACCCGTAACCTGCCCGATGGCTGGTCGCTCAGTTTCACATCGGAGACCAATTACAACTGGAAAGCCGCCAGTGGCGATGCGTGGACCGTTCCATTAGGCGCCACCGTTTCCAAGGTTCTGCGCTTCGGGCACACCCCGGTAAGCCTGGGCATAGGCGGGTTCTACAACGTGGACCGTCCGCAGTACGCCAGTCGATGGACAGGGCGCTTTTCGGTCACTCTTGTTTTCCCCGAGTAACCGACGTCGCTCCGTTGTGTTCTGCTACCGTCCCAGCGACTTGGGGGCTCTCTGGGTGTCCTAGCTGTTGAGTAGACTGCCCGTAGCCTTGTCGGTACTTGGCGCACCGCCGACCCAAGCGTGGAAGGCTTCCGCTGAGACACGAAGGCCCCCAAGTTGGGGCCTTCGTGTCGATCAGGCTCTCAGGCCCCGCCGCTCATAAGTAGCAGCTAGAGCGCCCGCTTTTGCACAGCGGGGCAATTGCTAATCCCTGCGTCACTGCGGGGAGCCGCCAGATGAGTGAGAGTCGGGACGTGCGGCGGGTCATCTCGGCAATCACATAAACATGCGCTTTTATGCGAAGGGGCGATGGATCCGGCGAGGCTGAAGCAGATGGAGAAGAAAAGTGCGATCAAAGCCGGTGTTTTCATCGAGGCGCAGTGCGGTGAGGTACTGCTTCTTGTATGACATCCTCAGGCGACGATCGCTGTAAGTCCAGAGCCGCCTGATGTCCACGGCAAACACGACGCGGGCTTGGTAGCGGCGCTGCAAACTCCCGACATGCGCTCTCCGTCTTCGTCACCAGTTCCAACGCATGCCCACCTTGCTGTTCCAAGATGTCTCAGCGCCGTTGAAGCTCCACGTGTAATCCACGTCCGCGAACAGGTAGCCGGTATCACTTACCTGCCACGTACCCCCCAGGCCGACCTCGCCCCAGCTGTCGCCGAGATCAGCCGTAAAAGGCACATACCCTGTCGCGCTGGAGAACTCTGTCCTGGGCGATCCGTTGAACTCGTGCCAGGCGTTCAGGCGAAGCCACGCATCGCTGGCCCGGGCGCCGCCGTTGCGGCCCTGGCCACTGCCGATGCGGTTGAGCCGGATGCCCAACCTGCCCACCGTGGAATCGCCGTCACTGTAGCGTACGCGCGCGATGTCATCGACCAGGTCGTCGACGTCCACGCGCTGCCAGATCACCTGCGCCTGGGGTCCGATTCTCCAACCGGTCAGATCTTCCGCGGTGTCACCCGAACCCAGGGCGAAGGGCCACCCGCCCTCCAACGAAAGAACCGTGCCATTGCCGTTGGTGAAGGTGTCGGGCAACCGTGTCGATCGCGCGCGCAGGTCATATGACGTGTATTGGGCCACGGCATCCAAGTAGCCGCCGCGGGCGTTGAACCCGGTCCAGTAGGCGCCGATCGTGCGGGCATCGAACTCGTCGCTGCCGGCGTGGAAGTCATGATCCAGGATGTTGTGGCGAACGTCTCCCTTGCCCTTGCCGTAGGCCAGGTAGCCACCTGCGTGCTGACGGTTGCCCTCCGAGTCGATGGAGCGGTAGAAGTCCAGCCCGATTTGAAGCGCTTGGAATCGGTAATCGAAGCCCGGGCCACGGTTTCCGTAGATTCCCTGGTTCCCGCCGTCCCGCTCGCCGTCGTGGGCCAGCACTCTCACCCATGCGCCATTCAAGCCGGTCCGGTCTTCGTCCAGATCGGTGCGCTGCCTCAGCAGGTGTTGGTCACCGACGCGCTCGTGCAGGGTGTCCACCAGCGCCCGGCCATACAGCGCGGACATGACCGGCAAGGCGGCGGCAAGCGACACCTCTTGCCGATATGCAGGCGTCGGTGGCACCGGTGGCATAGGGGGTGTCGGCGGCGGAACGGGCGGAGGGTCTGGCGGTGCCGGGCACGGCGGGACCGGAGCACCGGGGGCGGCGCAGTCGATTGTCGACCGCAGGAACCAGCTGTTCTGGTTGTCGGCCGAGCCGACGCCACTGGCACCTCCGCGGTAAAGGAAATACTCATACGGCCCGGCCACGACCGGGGCCGAAAGTGCGAATGTGTCAGCGGCTGTGGTCGCGTTGATCGCTTGGACCAACAAGATGCCGTCAGCGGCGGTAAGCGCGCCTACCCCGCCGGTGTTTCGCACCTGGATGGTGCCCGGCCCCGTCCCTGTGCCATCGAGGATGACCAGGCGATCAGAGGGCGAGTCATCGGCAGCGAGCCAAGCGTTCATCGCCAGCGTCCCATCGCCGGCATAGCGGTTCACGGTAAGCGTCTTGTAGCTGCTGGCCAATGTGGGTGAGCCGACAGGGGGAGCGAAATCGATCACGCTGGGGTCGTTGACCAGGTCGGTCAGCACCGACGAGCCGGTGAGGAACCACGTGCTGTCGATGAGCGTGACTGAGGACGTGCTGCCAAGGGCAGTCTGAGCGGAGCCTGTCAGCGTGGAGCGGGCGATGGTCAGGATGCCATCGGCCGCCGCGGAGCCGCCGGCAGCGGGGCCCACGTCCAGCCATTGCCCACTGCCACCTACCTGGGTATCGCTTAGATCAACCAACGCCCCAGTCCCGTCTATGGTCACCGTGCCGCCTTGGGCATTGCCCAGGCTCCCGCGGGCGAACCGGACTGAGGCATCTGCTCCCGTGAGCAACAGCGCAGGCACGGCAGCACCAGTAGCCGCAGAGTTCACCACCACGTTGGTCGCGTCCAGGGTTGCTGCATCGCTGACCTGGATTACCGGGGCGCCCGCCCCACCACCGCTGGCAGTCCCTCCACCCGACAGCACTGCGCTCGTGCCGCTGCCGTTCGCCGAGAGAGCGGTGCCGGGACCGGAGACGGCGATGCTGCCCGCATGGTTGAAGACAGCAGCATTGGTGAGGGAGATGCCGGTGCCCGTTGAGCCACTTGCCGAGACGGCCAATGACGAACCCCCGGCACCAGTAAACGTGCTTGCATCCAACTGGATGGCCGTCGCCGCGTTTTGTCCGACGCCTACCCGAAGCGTGCTCCCGGACTGAAGTTCGAAGGTGCTTGCGGCGATGCCGTTCAAGCCGAGATCACCGCCCGTGATGTCCGGAGTGCCCGGGCCAAACACGACGTCTCCAGAGTCGTTCCGAATGCCGACAGACCCTGCTCCGGTCGCAGTGATAGCACTGGTTCCATCGATGGTCAGGCTGGTGCCGTCATGCATCAGGGCACCAAAGCTGTTCGCGCCCGCTGAAACCGTCGTGTTCGTAAGGCGCCCGACAGCGCCCGTGGCCATGAACAGGCCCCAGCTTCCGGTGCCGACCTTGAACTGGCTGTCGGTGGCGGTGAGGCGGGCCGGTGCGAGTGCGCCATTGCCCCACCACCCCACGCTGTCATTGCCGAGCGTGATCGAGCTGCGGAGGACATTTGATCGGGAGCCTGCGATGGCGCCTGTGTAGGACCCGGCGAAGTAGTTGTAGATGCCGAGCGAGTAGCTGCCTGCGGTAATCGTGCTGTCGGTCAGGTTCAACTCGGCCTCGCCCCCGACCAACGCTCCACGGGTCCGGCCGGTGCCAGCGATTCCATCGCCCAACGTGACGGTCATGTTCGACGCATTGATCTGGCCCAGAGCACTTTGACCCGGCAGACCGCCCCCAGGTCCGGAGTTGGTGATCTGGAACGCGGTGGCCAACGTGGTGGGCAGGTTGACCACCGTGCCGTTGGCGTTGACCACACCGCCTCCGAACGCCGTCAGCGCTGCGAGGGTCATGGTCGGCGAGTAGGTGTTGGCGGGATTGAGGCCCACTACCGTCCCCGCCCCCAGGTTGAGCACGCCCCCCGTGGTCGCGATGGCGTTGGCCAGGGATTGGGGTGCCATGTAGATCGTGGTGTTGGTGAACGTGCCGGTTGCGACCGCATAGGCGCCATCTGGCCCACTGAACACGGTGATTGGGCTGAAGAAGCCCGCGCCGCCGGTCGGTATCTCGGCCACGATGTTGTAACCGTTGAATGTGGCCGTGGTGCCATACCCCACCCGGACCACGTCCCAGGTCGTCCCGGGGATTGTTGCATCGGGTAGCTCGTGAGCGGCTCCATCGCACAGCGATACCACGCGGGGGGTGGTCTGGATGCCTTGACAGCCAACCCCCTCTGACGGTGCGGTCAGCAGCGTCGTTCCCGACAGCGTCGGCAAAGGCTCCAAACCATCGTCCGGGGGCGGGGCCGCGAATGTTGCGTAGCTCATGAAGCACGCGGATGCCAACGCGGTCAGCCGCAACGCCTCTCGAGAGCGCCCCCGGACATCCCCCGTCCCTATTGCCATACCCATCGGCTTAGATGACATGTCGAGCTCCACTTGGGAACATCGAGTCTATTTTTGCCTCCCGCCACGCGCATCCGCACAACTGCCGGTTATTCGCCAGTATGTTTACTGATTTCCGGTGTGCCAACCAGCTCCTACACGCCACTCAGAGACGAATCGTGAGCACCCTAGCCATGATAACGATCCCTAATCACCCACGACGACCGCATATCCGCTTTCGGCCAAGAGACGACGTGCACAAGATTTGGCTCAGTAGGAACAGTGACGTAGATCAAGTGCAAGTTGAGCTGGTTCGCGGATCCCCGCCCGCCGCCCGCCGCCCGCCGCCCGCCGGGGAGGATCACTGGTCAGAGCGACAGGCTCACTGGTAATGGTTCGATTTTCGCCACGAACTCAGTGACGATGCAGCCACCCTGCCCGCAAAAGTGGCGCGTTTGACCTGTTGAGTGTGCTATTTCTTCACGATGTAGCTATAACGCCCGCAGTTGTGCGCCTTTGCCTTCGGTAACATTGTCAGTGGCTGAGCTATGAGGCTGGAGCTGTTGTCCGGTCTCCAGTCACTCGCAATGAATACCTTGCAATGACCAGGCTACCTGCTCTCGCCTTTTTAGCGTAGCGGTTGCTCGAAATGAATTCGGCACCTGCCAAGCCTACCGAACATGGTCCTTCGTTGATTTGGGCTGCACCACTCTCATTGAGGCAGAGGCAAATGGAGAACTTGAGCACCTTTGCTCAGATGAGCATCGTTGCTGGCATCGTCTTGTCGTTTCCGGTTTCTGTAGTGATCGTGGTCCTACTGGTCGTTCGCTCATATAGCCGGTCCGAAGCAAGTCGCCCACCCAAGCGCAGAAGACGACCGCGGCGACGCGCTAAAGCGCGTTATGCGACAAAGTGGCCTACGAAAGCTGCTAACGATGATTGAAGCTGCCGCGTCCACTCATCAGGAGCCTCGATGGAGCAAACCACTGCAGCGGCCAGACCAGCCATGTGGAGCTTGCTCAAACCTAGGGCAGTAGCAAGCCCGCGTTCAGGCTAGGGTTCGCTCCCCCATAGTCTGTGCAGGCTCGCTCCCCCATAGTTTGTCCAATCCGCACGAACTATGGGGTCATGGCTAAGATGCCGCCGATAAAGTTCCTTGAAATACCCTTGTATTTATGTACTGCTCAGTTTGATATTCAGGGCTAATTGGGGTGACTAACGGATAATTCACACCTGTCGCCAGCAGCGATTTCCCCTCCCCTCTGCTGGCGGACAAAACCAAAAAATAAAAAGGTGTCCCCGATGATGAAGACTTCCCTGCTTGCCCTGGGTCTGCTCGCTGCACTGCCGTTCGCTGCTTCGGCAACCGACGGCCTGTCGTACAACTATGTTGAAGGCGGCTACGTGAACACCGATGCCAAGGGCGGCGACGCCGATGGCTGGGCGGTGAAGGGCTCGGTCGCCGTGGCGCCGAACTTCCACGTCTTCGGTGATTACAACGCGCAGGAAACCAAGCGCGGCAGCAATGATGTGGACCAGTGGAAGGTCGGTGTCGGCTACAACTACGGCATCGCCCCGACCACCGATCTGGTCGCCCGCGTTGCTTACCAGAAGTTCGATCCGAAGCACGGCCTGGACTTCAACGGCTACTCGACCGAAGTCGGCGTGCGCAGCGCGTTCACCCCGAACTTCGAAGGCTACGTGATGGCCGGTTACGAGGATTACAGCAAGAAGCACGGCATCAACCCGGACGGCGAGTTCTACGGCCGCGTCGGCGCCCAGGCCAAGCTCAACCAGAACTGGGGCCTGGCTGGCGAAGTGAAGCTGGCCAAGGGCGGCGACAAGGAATGGTTCGTCGGTCCGCGCTTCACCTGGTAATACGCGATACGCAACACCGCGGTACGTTGTTGGATGGCGCGGTCTCTCTCCCCTGCGCCATGAAGCCCGGCTTACGCCGGGCTTCTTTTATGCAGCACCTGGCGACACCCTCGTCGGTACGCCACGAAACAACCCGGCCACGTGCCGGGTTGTTTCGTTCTGGCGCTGAAAAAAAACCCCGGCGCCTGCCGGGGTTTTTCATGCGTCACTTGAACAGCGTGTCCGGATACTCCGGCTTCTGTTCGCGTGCCAACAGCGCACGCAATCCTTCTTCCGGGGTCTGCTCACCGTGCAGCACGGCGCGCACCCGGTCGGAGATGGGCAGGTCGATGCCGTGACGCCGCGCCTGGCGCATCACTTCATCGGCGGTCTGCACCGACTCCACCACCTGGCCGATCTCGCGCACGGCATCGTTCAACGATTGCCCGCGGCCCAGGGCCAGGCCCAGCCGACGGTTGCGCGAAAGATCGCCGGTGCAGGTCAGCACCAGATCGCCCAGGCCGGCCAACCCCATCAGGGTTTCCGGCTTGGCCCCGATCGCGGCGGCCAGCCGCAGCATTTCATTGAGGCCACGGGTGATCAGGCCGGCACGGGCGTTGAGGCCCAGCTGCATGCCATCGGCGACGCCGGTGGCCACCGCCAGTACGTTCTTCATCGCACCGCCGAGCTCGGCACCGACCATGTCATCGCCGGTATAGGCGCGGAACGCCGGGCCGTGCATCGCATCGGCCACCTGCTGGGCGAAGTCCGGCGCGTCACCGTGCACGGTGATCGCGGTCGGCAGGCCCTGGGTGACTTCCTTGGCGAACGACGGGCCGGTCACCACCGCCAGCGGCACGTCCGGCCCGAGGACCTCACGTGCTACTTCGTGCAGGAACCGACCGGAGCCGGGTTCGAAGCCCTTGGTCGCCCACGCCACGCCGGCATCGGCCGGCCGCAGCGGTGCCAGCGCACGCACGGTTTCACCGAAAGCGTGCGACGGCACCACCACCAGCACCCAGGCCGCGTCCTTGACGGCAGCGGCGAGGTCGGTGGTCGCGCGCAGCGACTCGGGCAGCGGGATGCCCGGCAGATAACGGGTGTTCTCGTGGCGCTGGTCGATGGCCTCGACCATCGCCGCATCGCGCCCCCACAGCACGGTCGGGTGACCGTGCCGCGCAAGCAGGCTCGCCAGAGCGGTGCCCCAGGAGCCGGCGCCGAGAACCGCGATTTTGTCTGCGTGGTTGCTCATCCGTACGACCGCAGCGCCGATCAGGCGTTGCCGGCCGGCTCGGAATCGGCGAGCGAGGTCTCGCCCTGTTCCTGGCGCTGGCGCAGGGTTTCGGCGTACAGGCCTTCGAAGTTGATCGGCTGCAGGAAGAACGGCGGGAAGCCGCCGGCCTGGATCAGCTCGCTCACCAGCGAACGCACGTACGGGAACAGGATGTTCGGGCACTGGGTGCCGAGCAGCACATCGATCGACTGCGGGTCCAGGCCGACCAGGCCGAACACGCCGGCCTGCTGCACTTCGGCCACATAGGCGGTCTTCTCGCCGGCCTTGCAGGTCAGGGTCACGGCCAGCACGACTTCGAAGGCGCTCTCGCCCAGGCGCTGCACGCGCTGGTTCAAGTTGAGCTGCAGTTCCGGCTGCACGGCGTCATTGAAGACGGCCGGAGCGTTCGGCGATTCGAACGAAACGTCCTTGACGTAGATCTTCTCGACGGTGAACGAGGGACCGGTAGCGGCGTCGACCGGCGCGACGGCGCCGTTGGTGTTCTCTTCGGACATTTCCTGTTGCTCCAAAAATGAATGCTGTAAAAACGGATTGTTACATGCCCTGCGATGGGGGCGCTGTGCGCCGCGCACAAGGCGTGCGCTTCACTCCGAGGGGAATCAGTTGCGGCCCTTGACCAGCGGCAGCTCGGCCTGCTGCCACGCCGGGATGCCACCGTCGAGCACGCTGACCTGGGTGAAACCGGCCTTCTTGAGTGCCTTGGCCGCGGTCTCGGAGGCATTGCCGCTGCGGCAGACCAGCACCACCGGGCTCTGCTGCGCCTTGGCCACCAGCTTGTGCTCCGGGCCGAACTGGGCCGGCTGCACGTTGCGGCTGCCGGCGATGTGGCCCTTCTCGAAATCGCTGCTCGAGGACAGGTCGACCACGATGGCGCCACCGGCATTCATCAGCTGGGTCAGTTCAGCCGGCTTGAGCGACTTGAAGCCACGGAACAGGCGGCGGACTTCGGTCACGATGATGGCCACGGTCAGGCCGACCAGGGCCATCGACAACATCGGGTTTCGGCCGGCAAAGGCCAGCAACTCTTCGTAATTCACTAAGATCACGGGTCGATAAGCGGGCGCCGATTGTCGCACATGCGGGCGAATCGGCGTCCAGCCCCGTGCGGGCGGGCCTCAGCGGTCCTGCCAGAGGTCCGGCAGGCCGTTGGCCTGGAGCCAGCGCTTGTCCTCGGCGTCCCAGCGCCAGATCTCCCGCACCCGCACCGTCCGCTCGGACTGGGTGTTGTTGTTGATCACCCGCACCTCGGCCGTGCGCCCGACCCGACCGTCGGGCATGGGCACGTTGTCGCTGGCGCGATAGCTGGAGATTTTGACCTGCTCGAAGCGGCGCAGCTCCAGATCGGTCATCGGGTGGGCCTTGGCGTATTCCGGATCCAGGTACGGCAAGGCATCCTCGACGGTGCCCCAGCGCATCGTGGCGTCGTACTTGACCTGGGTTTCCTCCAGCGCCTTGCGCTGTTTCCTGGTGGTCTTCTGCTCGGCGGCCAGCGCGGTCACGCTGGTCAGCGCGAACAGGGCGATCAGCAGGATCTGAAGCGTACGGCGCATGCGAATTCCCCACTAGGCAAGGCGCCCATCCTACCGCCTGGCGAAGGCCACGAAACGGCCGCTCAGTTCAGCGGCCGCCTTGTCGCCCTCGCCCGGCTGGCGGGCGGTGAGGCTGATGCGCGCCTTGCCGCGCTGGGCGAAGGTGGCCAGGAAGCTGTCCCAGTCGGTTTCCGCATCGGCCTGGGCCTGCGCATGCAGATCGCCGTACACCGGCGCGAGGTAGCGGATGTGGCTGTCGGCCACGTAGACATCCGCATCGAACCCGGCCAGGCGCAGACGCAGCGTCACCAGGGCCCAGCCGGACAGGGTCAGGGCCGAGGCCAGGCTGCCGCCGAAGGCGTTGCCCTTGTCGTTGACGTTGGCGGCCAGCGGGGCATGGATGTGCAGGACGCCGTCGCGATAGTCGTGGACACGGATCTGCATGGCCGCCACCGGCGGCATGGCATCCAGGACATGCTGCAGCGCGGACAGCTGCGCCGGCAGGGAATCGGTTGCGGACATCTGGCTGGTCACGTCACATCGAAGGGCTCGCATAATGCCCGCAATGAACACCGAAACGAAAGTCGCGCGCTGGACCCTGATCTCGCTGCGCCCGCGTGGCCAGCATGCGCCGCTGCGGCGCGCGGCCAAGGGCACCGGCGCAACCCTCATCGCGCTGTCGCCGTGGGCGCTGCAGGCACGCAGGGATGCGGCCACCTGCGTCGACCTCGCCGCTGCGCTGGCGGCCGAGCGGGTCGTCTTCAGCAGTCCGGCCGCCGTGCATGCCGCCGCGCGGCTGACCGCGCTGGATGCCCCGCACGCCGGCCAGTGGCTGGCGGTCGGCGCAGGGACGGCCGCCGCCCTGGCGCGGCATGGCGCGCGCGATGTGCTCGCCCCGGGGCGGATGGACAGCGAAGGCCTGCTGGCGCTGCCTGCGTTGGCGGACCTGCGTGGCCTGCGTGCGGGGTTGGTGACGGCACCCGGCGGCCGTGGCGTGATCGCCGACACCCTCCAGCAACGCGGCGCCCAGCTGCTGCGGGCCAACGTGTATGCGCGCCAGCCCCTGCCGCTGGCAGCGCGCACGCTGCAACGGCTGCGGCGGTCGGCCGCCCCGTGGGCGCTGGCCTTGAGCAGTGGCGAGGCCCTGTCGCTGCTGTTGGAGCAGCTCCCTGCAGACCTGCAGGTTCGCCTGCGCACCGCATCCGTGGCCGCGGCCAGCGAGCGACTGGCAACGCAGGCACGGGCTGCCGGCTTCCTCAACGTGACCCTGGCCGCCGGCCCGTTGCCGGCGCAGCTGGTCAGCGCTGCACACGCCGCGCTCATGCACCCGGCGTCTTCCTGAACAGGGAGGGCGCGCGGCCTTGCAGGGGGCTCGGGCGTCGGGCGATGCTGTGCGCCACGTCGCTCGCCAGCCAGCGGACTGCCCGGCGCGCGCGACAAGGATGCCCGTATGAACGACCCGGTTTCGCCCCCCTCTTCGAACCGCCCCCTGCGCTGGATCGTGCCGATCGCGGCGTTGACCGTATTGGTCGGGGCCGGGGCATGGGGCTGGACGCAGTGGCAGGCGCGGCAGGCCCAGGAGCAGTTGCGGCTGGAGAACGCCCAGCTGCAGGTGCAGGGCCTGCTGGACAGCGTCGAGGCACTGCGCCGTGACCAGCGTTCGACGTCCCAGCGCGTGCAGGATGCCGCCGCGACCAACCGCGTGCTGCGCGATGAAATGCTGGGCCTGAGCCAACGCAACGTCCTGCTCGAAGAGAACCTGGCCAAGCTCGCCGACAGCACCCGCCACGGCGCCCAGGCGCTGCAGCTGGAAGAGGCCGAGCTGCTGCTGAGCCAGGCCGGGCAACGGCTGGCCTATGCCGACGACGTCGAGGGGGCCAAGCGTTTGTACGCGTTGGCGGCCACCTCGCTGGACGATGTGCAGGGCAATGAGTATCTGAACCTGCGGCAGGCGCTGATGCAGGAGCGCAACGCGGTGGATGCCCTCGGCCCGGGCGCGCGTGCCCAGGCACAGGCCGCGCTGGCGCGGTTCGCCGCTGCATTGACCGCACTGCCCGAGCAGATCGACGCAGCGGTCGACGCCACGGCGGAGACGCCGTGGTGGCACCAGGTGCTCGCCCCGTTCGTGACCATCACCCCCACCCGCCTGCAGGGCCCGTTGACCGAGGCCGAGCGTGTGGCGGCCTGGGATTCGCTGCAGCTGGAGCTGACCCTGGCGCGCGCCGCCGTGGAGCGCGGCGACCAGGCCGGCTATGTCCAGGCGCTGGACCGGGTGGCGCTGTGGCTGCCGCGGCTGTGGCCGGATTCACCTGCTCTGCGCGAGCGTCGTGCTGAACTGCACCAACTACGCGCCCGTGAGCTGCGTCCATCGTTGCCCGAACTGGGCAGCACCCTGCAGCAACTGCGCACGATGCGTACTGGGAGTTAATCGATGAAGCCGTTTCAATCTCTAGTGGTCCTGCTGCTGGCCGTGGCCCTGGGCGTGATCGCCTCGCAGTGGCTAGGCACCGAGCAGCTGCGCCAGTTCGGTGAAGTGATCTATCGCTACGGCGGTACCGACTACCGCTCCACCGTGCCGCAGGTCGCCCTGATGGTGCTGGTCGGGCTGCTGGTGCTGTGGCTGCTGTGGAGCCTGCTGGCCTCGCCGTTCCGCGCGTGGGGCCGCTACCGCCGCAAGCAGGGCCGCGCCCGCCTGACCGAAGGCCTGCAGGCGCACGAACACGGCCACTGGCAGCGTGCGGAAAAGCTGCTGACCAGTGCTGCTGAAGACAAGGAAGTGAGCGCGGTCGCCATGGTGACCGCGGTGCGCAGTGCGCAGGCGCGCGATGACGATGCTGCGGTCAATCAGTACCTGCAGCGCCTGGCCACCGAAGATGCCACCAGCCATGCCCTGCTGCTGGCCGAACGCCTGCTGGCCCAGGAACGCCCGGTCGATGCGATCAACGTGCTCGACGTGGCCGCGATCCAGCCGCTGCCGCCGCGCGGCCTGTGGCTGCGGACCGAAGCACTGGCCCGTGCCGATCGCGCGCACGAGGCGTATGGCCAGCTGGGCGCGCTGCGCAAGCAGAAAGTGCTGCCCGATGCCGCCGTGGCCGAACTGGAAATCCGCCTGGCCGCGCAGTCGCTGCTCGAAGCCGGTGACGTGAACGCGTTGGCCGCTCAGTGGGAAGCCACGCCGAAGGCATTGCGCAGCGATCCCGATGTCGTCTCCGCCTATGCGCTGCGCGCAGTGGCCCTGGACTGGGACGAACCGGCCCTGCTCAACCTCGAGCAGGCACTGGACACGCGCTGGGACGAATCGGTGGTGACGCTCTATGGCCAGATGCCGGTGGAGAAACTGGCCACCCGCCAGGCCAACCTGCAGCGCTGGTTGACCACGCAGCCTTCCAGCCCCGCATTGCTGCTGGCGCTGGGTCGCATCGCCGCCCGTCAGCGCCAGCACACGCTGGCCGAGGATTACCTGCATCGCGCGATCGCTGCCGGTGCCGGCCCGGCCGCGTGGGAAGCGCTGGGCGAAGTGTTCCTCGACCGTGGCGAGACCGCGCTGGCCTCGCAGTGCTTCGCCAATGCGCTGCGCCAGCAGCGCGGCGATGACAGCGTGGCGCTGGCCCGTGCCTCGACCGCGACCCCACTGGACCCGATCGTGCCCGAACGCGCGACCATCGAAGAGCAGTCGCTGATGGGCGGGCCGGCGCCGGTGCAGGATCGCCTGCACGGGGAGCCGGGCCGCATGCACGTCGAAGAAGATCGCCTGCACGTGGAACGCGACGAGTTCGGCAATCCGCGCCTGCCGTAAAGGGCGGCGCGGCACCTGGCACATCCACGCATGGCGTGGATCTACCCGGAAATGAAGAAGGCCGCCCTTGGGCGGCCTTCTTCATTTCCTGCGTCGGCGATCAGCGCTCGACGATCGCCACCACGCCCATCCCGCCGGCGGTGCAGATCGAGACCAGCGCGCGGCCACCGCCGCGCTCGGCCAGCTGCTTGGCCGCCGTGGCGATCACGCGGGCACCGGTGGCGGCGAACGGGTGGCCGGTGGCCAGCGACGAACCCAGCGGGTTGATCTTGGCCGGGTCGATCCTGCCCAGCGGCGCATCCAGGCCGAGGCGGTTGCGGCAATAGTCTTCGCTCTCCCACGCGCGCAGCGTGCACAGCACCTGGGCGGCGAACGCTTCGTGGATTTCGTAGATGTCGAAATCCTGCAGGGTCAGGCCGTTGCGCTTGAGCATCTCCGGCACGGCGATCGTCGGTGCCATCAGCAGGCCTTCGCCGTGCACGAAATCAACCGCGGCCACCTGCGAATCACGCAGATACGCCAGCGGTTCGTGGCCGTGCGCGCGCGCCCATTCTTCACTGGCCAGCAGCACCGCCGAGGCACCATCGGTGAGCGGGGTCGAGTTGGCGGCGGTCAGCGTGCCGCGGCCGGAGACCTTGTCGAAGGCCGGCTTCAGCGTGGCCAGCTTTTCCAGCGAGGTATCGGCACGCAGAATGTTGTCGCGCTCCACGCCACGGAACGGGGCGATCAGCTCGTTGAAGAACCCGCGCTCGTAAGCAGCGGCGAGCTTCTTGTGCGAGGACACCGCCCACTCGTCCTGCGAATCGCGGGAGATGTTCCACTCCTTGGCCATGTCCTCGCAGTGATCACCCATGCTCTTGCCGGTGCGCGGCTCGGCCACGCCCGGGAATTCCGGCTTGAGTTCGCTCAGCTTGAACCCCCGGGTCAGCGCCTTGAGCTTGTCGCCGGTGCTCTTGGCGCGGTTGGCGGCCAGCAGGCGTGCGCGCAGCTTCTTGCCGTAGACGATCGGCACGTCGGACGTGGTATCGGAGCCGCCGCCGATGCCCGAGTCGATCTGGCCCAGCGCGATCTTGTTGGCCACCGCGATGATGGTGTCCAGCGAGGTGCCGCAGGCACGCTGCATGGTGATGCCCGGGGTCAGCGGGGACAGGCCCGAGGACAGCGTCGCTTCGCGGCCCAGGTTCCAGTCGCTGGAGTGCTTGATCACCGCGCCCATCGCCACTTCGCCCAGCTGCTGGCCGTGCAGGCCGAAGCGCTCCACCAGCGCCCCGAGCGTGCGTACCGACATACCGAGGTTGCCGACGTCCGAATAAGCCGTGTTCTGGCGACAGAACGGGATGCGGACGCCGCCGAGGATGGCGACGGGACGGGCGTTGGGCATGGAGATACCTGGCATGGGAGGGGTGTCTGCAACATGGCCTGCACGAAGGAGCAGGCATAATGGGGCCAAGTGTAGCTGCCGCCCTGTGATGGGCCAACCGTGAAACCATGAGCAAACCCGACCACGGCATGAATGCCATTGGCGTACTGGCATTGGAACTGGCCGGCGGCGACGCCCCGCGCCATGCCGCGCTGTCCTCTGAACAGGCTGGTGAACTGGCCGAACGTGTCGGCCGCGATCTGGCCAAGCTGGTGCCCGGCGTCAGCGGGCTGGACTTCGTGTTCGCCGGCGCCCATTTCGATCCGGCCGAAGTGCTGCGTCCGGGCTGGCCGGTACACCGGCGCCTGGAAGAGCTGCAGATGCGTGCCCCGGGCCGCAGCCAGGGCCCGCGCGTGCTGGCGTTCGGTGCCGGCGCCGACGGCGATGTGCCGCTGCCGTTCCAGGCCGATGCCACCCTCACCGGTGGCGGCCTGCGGGTGGTGCCGTTCCTGCTGACCGGCACCGAAGTCGCGCAGACCCAGGCCGTGGCCGAAGCACTGGAAGAGGTGCTGCTGGCCCAGGGCATGGCGCAGCCCGATACCGCCCTGCAGGCGCAGAACGCGTTCGGCGCGCAGATCGAGCATGCCCGCTATTTCACGGTGAACGATCTCGCCGCGATGATGTCGATGCAGTACGACAACCAGGGCCTGGCGATCCTGTGGCCGCTGATCGAAACCGCGTTGATGGCACCGCACGTGGAAGAGTGGCTGGATGCCGCGCCGGAGCCGCTGCTTCGATACGCTGACGGCGAAGTGCGTATGGCGCTGTTCGACCCTGCCGGCTGGTGTGCGTACTACAACCACGGCACCGGTGACTGCGATCGCCTGCAGGCCATCTACGACCAGTACCTGATCCGCCAGCGGCAGATGGCCGCCGTGCTGGAAGCGCATGGACTGCCGGTGCTGTTCGTGCATTGCGAAGCCGGGCAGGACGCGCGCGCGCTGCTGGCCCGTTAATAGGGACGGAGGTAGTTAAGCCGGCGGCTTAACTACCTCCGTCCCCGTTATTCACCGTTATTCAAAAAAAACGCCGGCGAATGCCGGCGTTTTTTCGTCAACCACGGCCCGGATTACGGAGCCGCTTTGATCACCGCGCAGGCCAGGCGTGCGCCGGCGTTGCCGGTCGGCTGGGTCTTGTAGTCGTCCGCGTCGGCGTGGACGATCAGGCCGCGGCCGATGATGTCGAAGTCGTCGCCCTTGCCGATGTTGACGTTGGTCGAGACCGGAGCGTCGACCACGGCATTGCCCTGGGCGTCGGCCTTGATGTTGGGCATGTCACCGCCGTGGTGCGGTGCGGTGGCAACGCTGCCGTGGTCTTCCTTGCCCGGGTTGAAGTGGCCGCCGGCGCTGGCGCCGTCCGGCGCGCTGCAGTCGCCCTTCTCATGGATGTGGAAGCCATGCTCGCTGTTGGGCTTCAGGCCGCTGACCTGGCCTTTCACGTGGACCTTGCCGTCGACGATGCTGAAGGTCACGTTGCCCTTGACGTCGTTGCCTTGGGTCGCGGCGAGATCGGCACTGGCGGTGTGGTTGGCATGGGCTTCGCTGGTCATTGCCGGCGGGGCTTCCGGGGTCGCTTCGGCGGTCGGCTGGGCCGCGGTGGCTTCAGCGGCCGGGGTGGCTTCCGGGGTGGTGTCGGCCGGCTTGTTGCAGGCGGTCAGGCCGAGCGCGGCGATGGCGGCGAACAACGAGGTGTGGATCAGGCGCATGTGGATCTCCTTGCGGGTAGCGTTGGAAGAAGCGACGTCGGGGGCCTGCGCGATCAGCGCACGACCCGAATGACGCCGCAGGCGATTCTGGCGCCGGCGTTGCCGGCGGGCTGGCTGCGGTAATCGTCGGCGTTGGCATGCACGATCAGTGCACGTCCTGCGATATCGGTGGCTGCGCCGCCGCCAAGGGTAACCGCTGGCAGGCGGATGTCGACGTTGACGCGCCCCTGCGCGTCGGCACGCAGGTTGTCCATGTCACCGGCGTGATGCGCACCGGCGCTGTTGCGGCCGTGCGGCTGGCCGGCCGGATTGAAATGCGCACCGGCGCTGCTCGCATCGACCGCACTGCAGTCGCCGCGCTCATGGACGTGGAATCCGGCCACCTGCAGGGGCTGCAGGCCGCCGATGACGCCGGTGATATGCACGCCGCGCGTGTCCGGGACCAGCGCAAGGCGCCCGCTGACCAGGCTGGCCGAGGCCGGCGACAGATTGGCTTCGGCCATCTGCGCGGTGCTGACCACCGGCACGACGGGTGCCACGGGGCGCGGCGGCGGCGTGCTGCCGCAGGCGGCCAGGCCGACCGCGATCACCGCAGCGAGGACGACAGGGGAACTGCGCATGGGAAGACTCCTTGGTTGCAAACTAACGGTGCGCTCGTCCACAGGCCATGAAAGCGGCCGGGACACGGCGCACACGCGGTGTGGACATGCGGTTCATCCGCCGCGGCGGCGCCCGGCGCCGAGCTTGCGGGTGAGGGTGTTGCGGCCCATGCCCAGCCGCGCGGCGGCCTCGGCACGGCGGCCGTGGGTGATCTGCAGCGCGGCCTCGAGCAGTGCGTGGTCGACGCGTTCACGCACCTGTGCGTGCAGGCCTTCGGCGCCTTCGGCCAGCCGCTGGCGCGCCCACGCCGACAGCAGCGTTTCCCACTGGCCCGGATCGCCGGCGCTGCGCGAGCGCGGCGCACCCGCGCCCCGATGCAGCGCGCTGTCCACGTCGGCCACACCGATGCTGTCGGCCGCAGCGAGCGCGGCCATGCGCCAGCACACATTCTCCAGCTCACGCACGTTGCCCGGCCAATCGTGTTCGCGCAGTGCCTGCAGCGCCGCCGCGGTCAGCCGCTTGGGGGGCGTGTCCAGTTTGTGTGAGGCGGCCGCAAGGAAGGTCTCGGCGAGCTGGGCGATATCGTCGCGACGCTCGCGCAGCGGCGGCAGCCGCAGCCGAACGACATCCAGCCGATGCAGCAGGTCCGCGCGGAAGCGCCCCTGCGCGACCAGGCTTTCCAGGTCCTGGTGGGTCGCGGCGATCACGCGCACATCGACGCGGATCAGTTCGCGTCCGCCGACACGGAAGAACTCACCCTCGGCCAGCACGCGCAGCAGGCGCGTCTGCAGCGGCAACGGCATGTCGCCGATTTCATCGAGGAACAGCGTGCCGCCGTTGGCCTGCTCGAAGCGGCCGATATGGCGACGCTGCGCCCCGGTGAACGCGCCGGCTTCGTGGCCGAACAGCTCGCTTTCCAGCAGTTCGGAGGGAATGGCCGCGGTATTGAGTGCGACGAACGGGCCCTGCACGCGCGGCGATTCGTGGTGCAGCGCATGCGCGACCAGTTCCTTGCCTGTGCCGGTCTCGCCATTGATCAGTACCGACAGCGGCGCCTGCGCCAAGCGCCCGATCGCGCGGAACAGCGCACGCATCGCCGGCGTATCGCCGACCAGCTGCGGGCGCTGGTCCGGCGGCGTGGCGCTGGCGGTCTCGCTCGGCTCGGCCAGGGGCACATCCGGGGCCGGCAGCACGCGCTGCGCCAGGGCGACCGCATCGTCCAGATCGAAGGGCTTGGACAGGAACTCCTGCGCACCGCCGCGGAAGGCGCCGGCCGTGCTGGCCACATCGGTGTAGGCCGACATCACGATCACCGGCAGCTGTGGATGCGCGGCCTTGAGCTTGTCCAGCAGCACCAGCCCATCATCGCCGGGCATGCGCACATCGGTGAACAGCAGGTCCGGTGGCGGCTGATCGGCCAGCATCGCCAGCGCCGCAGCTGCGCCGTCGAAGCCTTCGACACGGTAGCCGGCCTCGCGCAGCGCAGTGCACAGCACGAAGCGCACCGCGCGGTCATCGTCGACCACCCAGACGCGCTGGGCGGTGGTATCGACCTGGTCAGCCATGGGCGGCGGTGTCCTCGGCGGGGGTGCCCTGCCCGATCGGCAGGAGCACGGTGAATACGGTATGGCCCGGGCGCGAGCGGTAGGTCAGGGTGCCGCGATGCTCGCGCGCCACCTGCTGGGCCAGCGCCAGGCCCAGCCCGGTGCCCTCGGCGCGGCCACTGACCAGCGGCAGGAACAGATGCTCGGCCAGGTCTTCGGGCACGCCACGGCCGTCATCGGCGATTTCCAGCCGCAGCGCCAGCGGGTGCAGTTGATCCGTGATGCGCACACCGTGCTCCACCCGCGTGCGCAGGGTCACCGTGCCGGCACCGGCCTGGATCGCATTGCGGACCAGGTTCCACACCGCCTGGGTGAGACGGTCGGCGTCGCCATCGAACTCGGGAATGCTGGGGTCGTAATCGCGCTGCATCCGGACGGCCCAGCCACCCTCGCTCTCGGCCAGGCGCAGCACGCGCTCCAGCGAGGCATGGATGTTGAGCGGTGCATGCGGCGCGGCCGGTGCCGGCGACAGCAGTTGCTCGAGCAGGCCGTTGAGGCGTTCGATCTCCGAACCGATCAGCTCGATCAGTTCACGCTCGTCCGGATCACGCTGCGCGTTGCGGCGTGCCAGCAGCTGGGCCGCGCCCTTCAACCCGGCCAGCGGGTTGCGCAGCTCATGCGCCAAGCCCTTGAGCGCGGCACTGAGCGCGCTGGGCAGCGCCTGGGTGGGATCCAACCCCGGGAACTCATCGACCGGATGCGCCTCCAGCAGCCAGCCACCCTCATCCCAGCGGCTCAGCCAGCCCTCGGCAAAGCGCGGTGCATCGCCCGGCAGCGCCAGGGCCAGCCGGTGCAGTCGCAGGGTGTCGCGCTCGTCACGCGCCAGGAAGTGGGCCAAGGCGTCGCCCTGGGCCTCCAGCGAGGCCAGCGGCTGGCCCAGCAGGCGCCGCACGCTCACGCCCAGCCAGCGCGCGAAGGCGGGATTGCAGCCCACCAGGCGGCCGCTGGCATCGGCCCAGGCGACCGGGGTGCCGAGGGCGTCGAGGGCAGGGGGCGGTAGCGCGGTGGTCATTGCACCAATGTAGTGCAAAACGGCAGGCCTGTTGATCCCGGTTTCCTGCCTCGCTCACGCATGCTGCAGGATGTTGACCAGCCGGCCCAACGGATCGCGGAGGTAGAACCGACGCACACCCCACGGTTCGTGGACCGGGCCGTACGTGATCGGAAGGTTGGCCGCGTGCACCCGACGCAGCACTTCGTCCAGATCGTCGACCTCGATGGAGAGATCAGGCACGGTGGTACCGGAGCCGCCTTCGGACGCCACACTCACCTGGACCTTCATTTCGGCAGATCCCGCATAGGTGCGGATCCAACCGTGATCCATGGCCAGTTCCAGGCCAAGGATGTCCCGATAGAAACTGTCCGCGGCGGCCGGATCGGACGCGGGGATGTTGGCGAGGATGCGTATGACCTTCATGAGTCCTCCCGGGCGCTGCAACAACCGCACGTATACCCGCCCCCACCAGATCCGCGCGTCGTCAGTTCGCCGCGACCGGCGCCTTCGGCAACGCCACGCCCTTCGGCCACAGCATCCAGATCGTGCCCTTCTGCTTCATGTGCCCCGCCAGCTCGCCGGCCGCAGCGCCGGTGCCCCAGAACAGGTCCGCGCGGACCTCGCCGGTGATGGCACCGCCGGTATCCTGCGCGGCGACCGGGCGCACCAGCGCGGTGCCGTCCGGGCGCGTGGTGGACAGCCACAGCAGGCTGCCCAGCGGCACCACGTTGCGGTCCACGGCGACGCTGTAGCCGGCGGTGAGCGGCACGTTCAACGAGCCACGCGGGCCGTCGTCGCTGTCGGGGCCGCGGGTGAAGAACACATAGCTGGGGTTGCTGGCGAGCAGCTCGGGAACGCGCGCGGGATGGGCATCGGCCCAGGCGCGGATGGCGGCCATGCTCACGTCGGCCTGCTTCAGCTCGCCCTGCTCCACCAGCCAGCGGCCGATCGGGCGGTAGGGATGACCGTTCTGGTCGGCGTAGGCGATCCGAAGCTGGCGGCCGTCGGCCAACTGCACGCGCCCCGAGCCCTGGATCTGCAGGAACTGCAGGTCCATCGGGCTGGTCAGCCAGGCCAGCACCGGTGCCTTGACGCCGTTCGCGGCGATCCGCGCGGCATCGTCATAGGGCTTGAGCACGCGCCCCTCCACGCGGCCGCGCAGGCGCTTGCCCTTGAGTTCGGGGTAGAGGCTGTCGAGCTGGACGCTGACCATGTCGCCCGGCACGCCGTACACCGGCACCGATGCCTTGGCGGTACGGGTGAGGCTGCCGGCATAGATCGGCTCGTAGTAGCCGGTGATCAATCCGTCCGACCGGCTGCCACCCGCGCGCAGCGCATAGACGTCGAGATTCGCCTGCAGGAACTGGCGGATGGCGTCCGGCGTGGTGGCGACGTTGGCCGCTGCGGCGCAGGTGGACGCCCAGCTGGCCTCCGTCTTCAGGCGCGGGCAGGCACTGCGCCAGGCCGCGAAGCCAGCCTGCAGATCGGCGTCTGCGACGGCAGGCAATGCGTTCCAATTCGCCTTCGCGTAAGTGCTGGTTTGCACAGGCGCTTGTGATGCGGGGCGCTGCGGCGCGACCGCACACGCACTCAGCAGCGCCGACGCGATGCCCATCAACGCGGCGTGTTTGAGTGCGGGGAGGAGGGGCGTGAACTTCATGGGCGGCGTTCCTGTTGCAACAGCAGCGAGTGCAGGATGCGGGCGTCTTCGGCATCGAGATCTGCGGAGAGATCGTCACGACCGCGGAAGCGGCGATGGAAGGCACCGACTGCGGCAGCCCGTTCGTCCATCGGATAGCCGAACGCCTGCAGCGCCAGCCAGGCATCGAAGCCGGGCGGGGCCGGGCCATCGGCGGCGCGCGGCCATACGCCGAAGCCGGCCTCGGCCAGGGTCTGCCACGGGAAGAAACGGCTGGGATCCTGCTTGCGCGACGGCGCCAGGTCGGCATGCGCGATGATCTGGCTGGGTGGGATGCGCAGGCGCGCGCACAGGTCCTCGAGCAGGCGGATCAGGGCGGCGATCTGCGCCGGTGCGAACGGCGTGTCGCCGTCATTGTCGATCTCGATGCCGATCGAGGCCGAGTTGAGATCGGTGATCGTGCCCCAGCGCCCGGGACCGGCATGCCACGCGCGGCGGTCATCGCCGACCAGCTGGTAGATGTGGCCGTCGGCGCCGACCAGATAGTGGGAGCTGACCTTGCCGCCGCTGTTGGCGCTGCGCAGCGTGTCCAGGCTCTCCTGCACGGAGTGCTGATCGGTGTGGTGCAGCACGATCACCACCGGCGCGCGCGCGTTGTGGTTCGGTGACGGCACCCAGGTGGCGAGCGGGCTGCGGACCCCGGTACTGGCGCAGGCAGCGAACAGCAGGCAGGCGAGCAGCGGAAGCAGGAAGCGGATCTGGCGCATGACCGCATTGTGCGTGATCTGGCGCGCGGTTGCCGGGCGCGGCGTGAATCGCGCGGTCGTCGTTGAAAGCAGCCCGATAAAAAAGCCGGCGACCCGAAGGCCGCCGGCGAAGGTGAAGCATCTCTCTCTCGTTTCTAATGCGGTATCGCGCGGCTCAGGCCTCGTAGGCCGACTCGCCGTGCGAGGTGACATCCAGACCGGTGCGCTCTGCTTCTTCGGTGACGCGCAGGCCGAACACCATGCGCACCACCAGCAGGATCAGCACGGTGGCCAAGGCGCACCAGACGATGGTGAAGCCGACGCTGACCAGCTGCACCCAGACCTGGTGGCCGATGTCCAGGTCGGCCTTGGTGCCGCCCAGCGATTGCGCGCTGAACACACCGGTGAGCAGCGCACCGACGATGCCACCGATGCCGTGCACACCGAAGACGTCGGCGGTGTCATCGACCTTGAGCAGGCGCTTGAGGCCGGTGACGCCCCAGACGCAGACCACGCCGGCGACCAGGCCGATCACGATCGCGCCCAGCGGGCCCACGGTGCCGCAGGCCGGGGTGATGCCGACCAGGCCGGCCACGGCGCCAGAAGCAGCGCCCAGCGCGGACGGCTTGCCCTTGCTGACCGCTTCGACCAGGGTCCAGCCCAGCACCGCGGCGGCGGTGGCAAGGAGGGTGTTGATGAAGGCCAGCGAGGCGACGGTGTCGGCGGCGGCGGCCGAGCCGGCGTTGAAGCCGAACCAGCCCACCCACAGCAGCATCGCGCCGATATAGGTGAACGGCACGTTGTGCGGCTTCAGTGCGGTCTGGCCGTAGCCGATGCGCTTGCCGACGAAGTACGCGCCCACCAGGCCGGCCACGCCGGCATTGATGTGGACCACGGTGCCACCGGCGAAGTCGATCGCGCCGAGCTCGGCCAGATAACCGCCGCCCCACACGATGTGCGCCATCGGGATGTAGCTCAGGGTGAACCACAGGGCCGAGAACAGCAGCACGGCCTTGAACTTGATGCGCTCGGCGAACGCACCGACGATCAGTGCGGTGGTGATGCCGGCGAAGGTCGACTGGAAGGCGACGAACAGATAGTCCGGCAGGCCGGCGATCGGCGTGTTGCCGACGGTATCCGGCCCGAAGCCCTTGAGGAAGGCGAACTGGGTGAACGAGCCGAAGAAGGCGTTGCCTTCACTGAACACCGCGCTGTAGCCATAGGCCACCCACAGCATCAGCACCAGCGAGAACACCACCAGGATCTGGCTGAGGATGGAGAGCACGTTCTTGGAGCGCACCAGGCCGCCATAGAACAGCGCCAGGCCCGGCACCACCATCAACAGCACCAGCAGGGTGGAGGTGAGCATCCAGGCCACGTCACCGTGGTCGAAGGCAGGTGCAGCGGCGGCTTCGGCGGCCGGGGCAGCCGTGGCCTCCGGCGTGGTCGGCAGCGGCTCGACCGCGACCGTTTCCGACGGCACGGGGGTGACCTGGGCCTGGGCATGCGCACTGCTGGAGAAGGCACCAACGGCCAGCGCGCTGAGCAGCATCATCAGGCACACGGCATGGAACCGGGCTTGCCACCCGGTGAACAAAGAGGTCTTCATTGTGGGCTCCGAGTGGGGTTAGAGCGCGTCAGCGCCGATTTCGCCGGTGCGGATGCGGACGACCTGTTCGACCGCGGTGACAAAGATCTTGCCGTCGCCGATCTTGCCGGTGCCGGCCGCGGTCTGGATGGCCTCGACCACGGCCTCCAGGCGATCGTCGGTCACGACGGTCTCGATCTTGATCTTCGGCAGGAAATCCACGACGTACTCCGCGCCGCGATACAACTCGGTGTGGCCCTTCTGGCGGCCGAAGCCTTTGACTTCGGTCACGGTGATGCCCGACACGCCAGCGTCGGAGAGGGCCTCGCGGACCTCGTCGAGCTTGAACGGCCGGATGATGGCGGAGATCAGTTTCATGCGCATATCCCGATGGTGGATGGAACCGGCCCGCGTGGGGCCGATGTCAGGTCAACCGGCGGCCACTTGCACATGGCCGCCGGTCGTTGCGCCGAACGTTGCATGGGCCACGCCGTTGCCGACGCCCGGAGGGCGACGCCAGCGGTGACGCGGGAGGGAGGAAGGGCCCATGACACGCGTCCGGTCTCTCATGCCCCTGGTGGTGCGTACTGCCTGCGTCGCGGCTCCCCAGCCGCAGCGCATCTACCACTGTCCCGTTGAACCGCGGTGCGGGGCGCGTTGCAGGCCGCCCCGGCCCCGGTTGCAAAAGGTGGCGACGATGACGAAGGGTGGGAGGGAAATCCTTCGTCATCGTCACCCATTGCTCAGTTCGCGTAGTACATCTGGTACTCGAGCGGGTGGGTCGCCGCGCGGAACCTGGTGACCTCCTGCATCTTCAGCGCGATGTAGCCGTCGATGAAGTCGTCGCTCATCACGCCACCGGCCTTGAGGAACTCGCGGTCCTTGTCCAGCGCTTCCAGGGCCTGGTCCAGCGAGGAGCAGACCTGCGGGATCAGCTTCTCTTCTTCCGGCGGCAGGTCGTACAGATCCTTGTCGCTCGGTGCGCCCGGGTCGATCTGGTTCTTGATGCCGTCCAGGCCGGCCATCATCAGCACGGTGAAGGTCAGGTAGCCGGACTGGATCGGATCGGGGAAGCGCATTTCGATGCGGCGCGCCTTCGGGTTGGACACCCACGGAATGCGGCACGAGGCGGAGCGGTTGCGGGCCGAGTAGGCCAGCATCACCGGCGCTTCGAAGCCCGGGACCAGGCGCTTGTAGCTGTTGGTGCCGGAGTTGGCAAAGGCGTTGATGGCCTTGGCGTGCTTGAAGATGCCGCCGATGTACCACAGCGCCAGCTGGCTCAGGCCGCCGTAGCCGTCACCGGAGAACAGGTTGGTGCCGCCCTTGGAGAGCGACTGGTGCACGTGCATGCCGCTGCCGTTGTCGCCGACCAGCGGCTTGGGCATGAAGGTGGCGGTCTTGCCGTTGCGGTGGGCGACGTTCTTGATCACGTGCTTCATGCGCAGCAGTTCATCGGCCTTCTGCACCAGGGTGCTGAACTTGGTGCCGATCTCGCACTGGCCGGCGGTGGCCACTTCGTGGTGCTGCACTTCCACTTCGATGCCGACCTGTTCCAGCGTCTTGCACATTTCCGCGCGCAGGTCGTGCAGCGAGTCGGTCGGCGGGACCGGGAAGTAGCCGCCCTTCACCGCGGGACGGTAGCCGCTGTTGGCGCCGTCGTACTTGTCACCGGTGCTCCAGGCCGCTTCTTCGGAATCGATCTTGAAGAAGGTGTGGCCCATGTCGTTGGCGAAGCGGACCGAATCGAAGATGAAGAATTCCGGCTCCGGGCCGAAGAAGGCCTGCTCGGCGATGCCGGAGGACTTCAGGTAGGCCTCGGCGCGCTTGGCGATGCCGCGCGGGCAGCGGCCGTACGGCTGCATGGTGGCCGGATCGAGGATGTCGCAGCTGATGACCAGGGTCGGATCGGCGTAGAACGGGTCGATGTAGGCGCTGGACGGGTCCGGCAGCAGGACCATGTCCGATTCGTTGATGCCCTTCCAGCCGGCGATCGAGCTGCCATCGAACATCTTGCCTTCTTCGAACAGCGACGGCTCCACGATGCTGACCGGGAAGGTGACGTGCTGCTCGATACCACGCATATCGACGAAACGCAGGTCGACGAACTCGATCTGGTTGTCCTTGATCAGCTTCTCAACATTTTCCACGGACATCGGTGAAACCTCAGATGGGTGATTGCCTGAGGGGATAGAGCAATCCCCGTGCCAACTTTTCAGACTTCACAACCCCTTGATTTCACTGGGCTCAGCAACGACCCGGTGCGTGCCCGCCCGCACCAAAGTAGTGCACACCCTGCACCACGCACACATTTGGTGCGGGACGCGGATGTTTTATGCTGCCTCCCGATTTCACCCATTCCGAGCCCCAGCACTCCCGATGTCCGACCTGCTCTCCGCCCTCCTTCTGGGCATTCTTGAAGGCCTCACCGAATTCCTGCCGATCTCCAGCACCGGCCACCTGCTGATCGCCCAGCACTGGTTGGGCGCACGCTCGGACTTCTTCAACATCATCATCCAGGCCGGCGCGATCCTGGCGATCACGCTGGTGTTCCGGCAGCGGCTGTGGACCCTGGCGACCGGCCTGCACGAGCGCGCCAACCGCGACTACGTGCTCAAGCTCGGCACCGCGTTCCTGGTGACGGCCGTGGTCGGCCTGCCGGTCCGCCTGGCCGGCTGGGAACTGCCCGAGACGGTCACCCCGGTAGCCTGGGCACTGATCATCGGCGGCCTCTGGATGATCCTGGTGGAGGCCTACACCGCGCGCCTGCCCGAACGCGATGAAGTGACCTGGAAGGTCGCGGTCTTGGTGGGTGTGGCGCAGGTGGTCGCGGGCGTGTTTCCCGGCACCTCGCGTTCGGCGGCGGCGATCTTCATCGCGATGCTGTTCGGCCTGAGCCGACGCGCGAAAGCCACCGAGTTCGTGTTCCTGGTGGGTATCCCGACCATGTTCGCCGCCAGCGGCTATGCCTTCCTGGAACTGGCCAAGGACGGCAAGCTCGCCAGCGAGAACTGGACCGATGTGGGCGTGGCCTTCCTTGCCGCGGTCGTCACCGGCTTCGTCGTAGTGAAGTGGTTGCTGGGCTACATCAAGTCGCACCGGTTCACTGCGTTCGCGATTTACCGCATCGCACTGGGCGCGGCATTGCTGCTCTGGTTGCCGGCTGGCAACTGAACAGCCCGGCGCCGGCGTAACCCCGTTGTGGTGGTGCCGGCGTTTTTCCCCAGGTTCCCAAGGAGATGTACATGAAACGCACCCTGATGCTGATCCTGCCGCTGGCCCTGATGGCCGCCTGCAGCAACCCCTCGACTGCCCCCGCCGGCCGCGATGACCTCGCCCCGGCGCCGACCGCCGCCGCCGACCAGGCCGCCGTGGCCCGTCTGGACGTGCAGCGCCTGCAGGGCAGCCATTGGCGCCTGGATTCGGCCACCGATGCCAGCGGCAAGCGCATCGATGCGCTGTTCGCCCGCGCCGACAAGCCGGTCACGCTGGACTTCCAGGACGACCGCATCGCGATCAGCAATACCTGCAACCGCATGGGCGGCGGCTACACGCTGGCCGATGGTTCGCTGACGATCTCGCCGATGGCGTCGACCATGATGGCCTGCACCGACAAGAACCTGATGGCGCTGGACCAGGCCGTCGGCAGCCGCCTGGAAGGCGCCCTGAAGACGGAACTGGGCGATGCCGGCCAGCTGACCCTGCGCACCGCCAAGGGCGATGTGCTGGTGTTCACCCCGGAGCCGACCGCGGAAACCCGCTACGGCGGCGCAGGCGAGACCGTGTTCCTGGAAGTGGCCGCGCAGACAAAGCCGTGCCCGCACCCGATGATCCGCGACAAGCAGTGCCTGCAGACCCGCGAAATCCGCTACGACGCCAACGGCATCAAGCAGGGCGAGCCGGGCGAGTGGGAGAACTTCTACGATGTCATCGAGGGGTATACCCACGAAGACGGCGTGCGCAACGTGGTGCGCGTGAAGCGTTACACGATCGCCAACCCGCCGGCCGATGCCTCGTCCAATGCGTATGTGCTGGACATGGTGGTCGAGTCCGCGAACGAGAAGAAATAAGAAAGCAGAAGGGCGGCCACCGGCCGCCCTTCTCCATCAGGTAGTGCCGGCCGCTGGCCGGCTCCCGACAGCGCAGTACCGACCAACGGTCGGTACCTACCGGATATAGCGCCGACCAACGGTCGGTACCTACCGGATGTCGCGCCGACCAACGGTCGGTACCCACCGGGGGATCACGCCAACGCCGGGTTCAACGTGTAGGTGCCATGCAGCGATGCTTCGGCCAGCACGTGCCCGTGCATCGCGCGCAGCACGTCCGCCCCGGTGAATGGGCTCGGCAGCGCCAGCTGCGCCACGTCCAGCGCGAACACGCGGAAGAAATAACGGTGCACGCGCTCGTCGTTGAACGGCGGATACGGGCCGTCATAGCCCAGGTACTGGCCGGCCATGTCCGGGTTTCCGGCAAACCAGCCGGTGAAATCATTCACTCCCTGGCGGCTGCCCGCCGGGCCCGCCGGCTGGGTCTTGCCGCGCACCGTGAAACCGTCGCTGCAGCTGCCGGCGGCCAACGCGTGCACGTCGCCCGGGATATCGGCCATCGCCCAATGGGTGAAGTGCGCGCGCGGCTGGTCGCGCGGCACCGTGCAATCCTCGCGGCCGACCGTGTCCGGCACGGTCGGCACGTCCGGATCGATGCACAGCAGCGCGAACGACCGGGTGCCGGCCGGCACGTCGTGCCAGGCCAGCTGCGGATTGCGGTTGGGTGCGAAGCCCTCGGCATTGCCGGCCGCGAACGTGGCGGGGATCGGCTGGCCGTTGGTGATGCTGTCACTGCTCAGGTGCATGTGCCTCTCCTCACTCTTCCGGGTAGCCCAGGCGCACCGCGACCGAGGTCAACAGCGCGAACGCGGGGCCCATTTCATCGCGGTAATCGCGCCAATGACCGGGCGCCATCCGGGCCGGGCCCAGCGTTGCCGCCGGCGGGAAGCGCATGCCGAACAGGTTGCCCAGGTACTGGGCCATCGCCTGCGCGTCGTGCCCGATGTCATCGATGCGCACCAGCGCGTTCGGGTACAGATCCTGCTCGTGCAGCGTCGCGACCTGGGCCAGCGAGCGCGCCAGCCACTCGGCGGCTTCGTGCACCGAGTTCACCGCGAACGGCGCCGGCGCACCGAAGGCGATCCATTCCAGCAGCATGTCGCGCGGATCGCGCAGGGCGACGATCAGGCGGCCTTCCGGCAGCTGCGGTCGCAGCGCCCACAACAATGCGTTGTCCCACCACAGCAGCCAGTCGATCACGGCGCCACTGTTGATCCCGCGCGCGGGCAGCTGTTCGCGCCAGCGTGCGACCAGCGCCTCCGGCGTCAGCGTGCCGGTCGAAAGGTCCTGCAGCGTGTGATAGCTCTGGAAGGCATCGTTGGGCGGCGTGGCACCGAAGCGATCGCCGCGGACCACCGGGCTGGCCGCGGCCAGGGCGGCGATCACGCGCTCCACGCCCGAGCCCGGGGCGCCCCAGACGAAGATCGGCGCGATGGCGTTGTCCTCCGGCACGGATGCCAGCTCCGGCCAGCTCGGCGGCGCCTTGGCCTGCGGCGGCAGCGGCAGGCGCTGGGGCGCTTCGGCAGCGTGCAGATCCACCCAGGTCCGGACCGCATCGCGGTACTGGCCGGCGCGGTCCTGGATCGCGCCGAGCCACGCGCGCAGCGACGGCCTGGCCGCCTCGGGCGCGCCATCGTGCAGGGCCTGCACGCGCGCGATCGCCGCGGATGGATCCCGCTTCAGCAGGCCTTCGACCCGGCGCGCTTCGCCACTGACGCGGCCCGGCTCCAGGGTGACGATCCGCTCGGCGATCGCTTCGGCCGCGTCTTCTTCATTGTTCATGTCGTGCAGGCGCAGGCGCGTTTCCAGCGCCGGCAGGTGCTCGGGCATGGCCTGCAGCCAGCGCTCGCCGACGGCCACCGCTTCCGGGCCTCCCACCGGCTCGACGGTCAGGCGCGCCATCCACAGGTCGTGCACCTCGGGGTGATCGGCCAGGGTCGCATCGAGCGTCTCGCGGGCCTGCTCTTCGCGGCCCAGGCGCTGCCAGGCCATCAGCAGCAGCTGCAGCGTGTGGCGATCGGACGGCCATTGGCTCAGGACCGGCAGCAGATGCTCCAGCGCCAGCAGCGGCTGCCCGGCCTGCAGCTCCAGCTCACCGGCCAGGCGGCGCATCGCCGGGGTGTCACTGGCCGGCGTGGCCAGCACCTGGCGCATCATCTCCGCGGCCACATCCACATGGCCCTGGCGCAGCGCCAGCTGCACGATCAGGCCCTGCAGCGAGGTGACACTCGGGTTCACCTCCAGCACGCGGCGGAAGGCCTGCTCGGCGAAGGCCAGCATGTCCTTGCCCAGGTAGGCGAAGCCGAGCGCGTACAGCACCCGCGAATCGCCCGGCAGGGCTTCGCTGGCGGCCGACAGCAGAGCCAGCGCGCGATCCACCTCGCCCCGGCGCAGCGCGACCATGCCCGAGAGCGCGGCCAGTTCCGGGTGCTCTTCGTCCACGCGGGTGGCCATGCGGGTCAGCCGCTCGGCTTCGTCCACGTCGTTGCGGGCCAGCGCCAGATGCGCCTGGATCACGTAGGCGGACAGTTCATTGGGGTTGAGTTCGGCGGTGCGGTCCAGTGCCGAGCCGGCCGCATCGAACTGGCGCAGGGCCAGCAGCAGGCCGGCCTGCTGCAGGTGCAGGTCGGCATTGTCCGGGGCCAGCGTCAGCGCCTGCTGCAGGCTGGCCAGCGCGTCATCGAACTGGCCCTGCTGCTGCAGCGACAGCGACAGCCAGCGGTGCGCCTGTGGCTGCTCCGGCTCGGTCGTGGTCCACTCGCGCGCCAGCTGCACGGCATCGTCCACCGCATTGCGGCGCAGGGCTTGGAGAATCTGGTCTTGCATGACGGTCCGAACTCGAGGGCAAACCCCGATTGTAGCGGGGCCGGCCGGCCTGGGCGGCCGCTCAGGCGGGCGTATTCGCCTCGATCCGCAGTCGCTGGGCCACCCAGCGCTCCGAGAAGCCATCGCCGCGCCAGTTCTCCAGGAAGCCGCAGTGGCCGCCCCAGGGGGCGATTTCCAGGTGGGCATGGGCCGGCAGGCGCCAGCCGTTGAAGGTGGCGAAGGGGATGACCGGGTCGTCCTGCGCCATCAGGATGTCGGCCGGCACCTGCAGCCCGGCCAGCCGGTCGCCGGCGATCGAGTACCCGTCGAAGTAGGCCTGCAGCGAGCCGAACTCGGTGTGGTGCTCGACCAGCCAGGCGGTCAGCGCGCGGATGTCCAGCTTCAGCACGCGGTCGTCCCAGTCGCTCAGCTCGGGGAACAGATCGCGCTTGCGGCGCAGCGAGCCGGCCCACTTGCGCCGGAAGTACCAGTCGTACATCGCCGGGCCGTTCTCGATGCTCTCCATCGTGATCGCCGGGTCCAGCACCGGGCAGACCGAGGCCACGCGGCGCAGCGGCACGCCGGCCGAGGGCGCGCGCAGTGCCAGGCGCAGCACGAAGTTGCCCCCCAGCGAGTAGCCGGCCGCGACCAGGGGCAGCTCCGGCCAGCGGCGGGCGATGTCGCCGGCGGCCTGCACCACTTCATCGATGCGGTTGGAGTGGAAGATGCCGGGATTGAGGTGATGGGTGTTGCCGTGGTCGCGGAAGTTCAGCCGGACCACGTCATAGCCCTCCTCCAGCAGCCGCGCGGCGGTCATGCGCATGTAGCTGGATTCGGCGCTGCCTTCCCAGCCATGCAGCAGCAGCGCCATGCCGATCGGCTGGCGTCCCTGGATATAGCTGTGCCAGCCCTGCAGGCGGACGCCTTCGCCACCATCGAGGATGAGTTCGTCGGTGTGCGCGCCGGTGGCCGCAAGCAGCACCAGGCCGCGCTGCATGCGCATCCGGCTGGAGCTGAGCATCGACTGCAGGTGCGGATTGCGCAGCCAACGCGGCGGTTGATAGTCGGCAGCGGTCAACATGGGCGCGAGCCTGCTCCCGGCTGCGACGCTGGCGCGTGAAGGAACACCGCCGGCTTACTCGGCGGACATGGCCGCCAGGATGCGCGCACGCGAGGTTTCCGCGATGCGGCGACGGCCTTCCAGATCATGGGTATCAATGGGCGCGAGGAAGTGCACCTCGGCCCGCCGTGCCGGCTCCCCCAGCAGACGCAGGAAGTTGGCGAAAAAGCTCTCTTTCGGGCCGAAGGCGACAATGGTCTGCGCATCACCGCGCCAGCCATAGCGCAACGCCACCGGCTGGATCGGCACCTGGGTCTCGACCGCGGCCTGGAAAATGCGCGCATGGAACGGGCCCACGTCGTGGCCGCCACGGGTACGCCCTTCCGGGAACACACCCACGGCCTTGCCCTCGCGCAGGCGCACGACCATTTCCTGCATCACGCCGCCCAGCGATTCAGTGCTGCCGCGCTGGTGGAAAATGGTCTGCCCGCGCGCGGCCAGCCACCCGACCACCGGCCAGCCGGCGATCTCCTGCTTGGCCACGAAGCCCATCATGCGCTGGCTGTGCAGCATCGAGATGTCGACCCAGCTCACGTGGTTGGCCACGAACAGCACCGCACCCGGCAGCGGTGTGCCGATCCGGTGCAGGCGGAACCCGAAGATCCACATCAGGCCGGCCGACCAGACGTTCACCGCCGCATGCTCGAGCGTGCGCTCGCCCACGCGCACGCGCGCCCACAGCGGCAGCATGGCGATCAGCAGCATCGGCAGGAACAGCAACAGGTGGACCAGCAGCAGCGGTACGCGGTACAGGTAACGGCACACACGCGCCACGCCGCCACGTGAGGCCGGAGTGGGGGAATTCATCCGCGAACGATACCCGAGCGCCGCAGGCTCTGCCAGCGGAATCCGGACAAATCGATGGCGTGCGCACGCCAGCCGCCGCAAGCGATCAAGCCAACGGCCAGCGGCGGCACAACGGCCGTCCGACATGCGCCGGCGCACTGTCGTGGGTCGCGCAACACAGCATCCGTGCCATGTGCGCGATCAACCCGGGCGCACGGCCGGCACCACCGCCAGGGTCAGCCGCGAGGTGCAGACCAGCTTGCCGGCCTCGTCCTCGATGCGGATGTCCCAGACCTGGGTGCTGCGCCCGACATGCACCGCACGCGCGGTGCCGGTGACGGTGCCGGCGCGCACGGCGCGGATGTGGTTGGCGTTGATCTCCAGCCCCACGCAGACCTGCTGCGCGGTATCCACGCACAGATTGCCGGCGCTGCTGCCGAGGGTTTCCGCCAGCACCACCGAGGCGCCACCGTGCAGGATGCCGTACGGCTGGCGGGTACGCGGGTCGACCGGCATGGTCGCGCTGATCCAGTCCTCGCCGGCGGCGGTGAACGTGATGCCCAGATGCTCGATGAGCGTGTTGCGGCCGAGATCGTTGAGGGCTTCGATCGACACCGCATCGCGGAATACCTGGGACATGCAGCTTCTCCGTGGGGTTGCAGACTTACAGAATCGGGACCAGCCCGGCGCCGAAGGCGGTGAGCATGCGCACCAGCAGCCACTTCGGCCCGACGTTGACCTCGGGGAAGTCCCCGACCGCCACATAGCAGGTGTGGAAGGCCGGGTCCTGCCGCTTGAGCGGGTCCGGGCACTCGGGCCCCGGCTGGAATTCGTAATCGGTGGCGTAGCGCCACGGCCAGAAATCGAGCACCGGCAGCGCTTCGGAGGCCTTGCCGACACTGTAGTTCAGGCCGGACAGCACCGGCGGCTTGGCCCGCGGCGCGACCACCCAGGAGTTCTGCGGATGGATGTCACGCAGGATGCTCTGCGCCAGCGCTTCGGCGAACACGGGGTCATCGATGATCACCGCGCCTTCGGTGTTGTAGTTCTCGCTGCGCGGATCGAAGTTGTGCGTGCCGATCACGCCGATGCGGCGATCCACCACCATCGACTTGGCATGCAGGCCCATGCGCGCGCCCTTGCGGGTGACTGGCAGCGGTTTGTTGACCGCCTTGGTGCCCAGGAACGAGGGCCGGGTTTCGGCTCGCAGCACGCGGCGCTCGACCACGCTGCCATCGGTGCGCCGACGCGCGGACGGACCCGGCGTGGGCTGGCGCGTGACGCGGGCGTCGCTGGCACTGTCCGCATCGCTGCCGGCATCACGGCCGCGGCGACCATCGGCAGTACCGCTGCCGCGCGCATTGCTGCCGGCCGCGCTGCCGCCGAGCAGGCTGCTGCGCTTGCCCTGCGACGCCGGCACCTCGGTTCCCAGCGGGGCGGGCAGCAGATTGCGGTAATCCACCGGCGCGTCCAGCGGGAACGGCTTGAACTCGTAGATGTTGAAGGCAAGCTCGCGCAGATTGCGGCGTTTGTACTTGTAGGACAGCGCGTAGACGATCGGGTTGTCGGTGGCAGCCAGACTGTTGGTCGACACCACCACGCGCGGTGCGTGCTCGCGCTTGCGCAGGTCGCGGAACAGGCGCTGCGCCGGCTTGGACAACACCAGATACGGCGTCTGCAGCAGCACTTCGGACTGCGCGCTGGCGATCAGCGCGTCCAGCTGCGGCTCGGTCACGTGCTGGCCGTTGGCCGGCTGGCTGGCGCGTTCGCGGCGATGCTTGCGCGGCAGATCGGCGACGTACTGCACCGAGGCCACCGGCAGGGCGGTATCCACGAACGTGCGGCGCACGAAATCGGGATCGTCGGCCTCTTCGCTGACCCGCTCGACCCGCTCCGGCCGCCGGAAGTCGGCCGGCGGCATCGCCGGGACGCCCTGGCGGAGCAGTGTGCGCCCGACATCGTTGAGGCGCTCGGCCGGCACGCTGCGCGGCGCGCGCCAGAACGCATCGAAGTTGGCGGCCATCTCGCGTACCTCTGGGCCGGCCACGATCACATCGCGGTCGCGGAAGTTGTATTCGCTGTCCCAGTCGTAATAGTCGTCCTGGTAGTTGCGTCCGCCGACCACGCCGAGTGCATCGTCCACCACCAGCAGCTTGTTGTGCATGCGCTGGTTGAAGCGGCGGAAGCAGCACACCACGCTGGCGGCGTAATCGAAGTAGTTCAGGCGGGCCTTGCCGAAGGTCGGGTTGTAGACCCGCAGCGCGAAGTTGGCATGGCTGCCGGAGAGGGCGCCGAGAATCTCCAGATCGGAGATCGCCGAGAGCTGGTCGATCAGCACCCGTACCTTGACCCCGCGTCGGGCGGCCGCCTGCAGTTCGTCCAGCACCAGCCGGGCGCTGTCGTCCTTGTCGAAGATGTAGGTCTGCAGGTCGATGCTGCGGGTGGCGCTGCGGATCAGGTTCAGCCGCGCGACCAGGGAGACCTCGCCCTCGTCCAGGATGGTGGCGTAATGCCGCGGCTGGTCCGGCCGGGATTCGGCGAACGCGCGGCCGCCCAGGGCGCGCAGCGGTGAATCCAACGCGCAGCGGTCCGGCTGGTCGCAGTCGACCACGGTCGAGCGCGCCTGCACGGCGATGCCGGCCGCGCGGTCGCGCTCGGCGTTGGACAGCGAGGCACAGCCGCTGCCCAGCAACAGCGTTGCCAGCACCAACAGACGCAGCAATGGGTTCACGGTTTCGGCGCCTCGCTCAGACGCGCACGCAATACAAAGGTCACTCGATCACTCAGGGCAAGCTGCCAGCTGTCCATCCCATACCGGCCACGCTGGACGGTACCGCGGCTGACCACATCGCAATCATACCCGGCCCGGGCACACGCCGGCGGTTCGACCCGCAGGGTCTCCGGGTGGCTGACCCCGCGCAGGATCAGGCGGCCCTCGATGCTGCCGCCCTTGTCGACCACCTCGGGCCAGTACGGCAGCGAGTCGAACTCGACCACCGGGTAGCGGGCCGAGTCGAAGAACTCCTCGCCCCGCATCCAGCCGGTGTAGCGGGGCTTGCCGGGGATCTCGACATAGCGGGTGAACATCCGCAGGTGCACCTGGTGGCGACCGTCGGAGAGCACCTCGATGTTGCCTTCGAAGCGGGGGAATACCCCCTCCATGCGCTGCCCCAGCCGCGTCCGGATCTCAAATCCGAAGCGCGAGCTGGCCGTATCGAAGGCCAGGGCATGGCTGGTCGGCGCTGGTACCGACGACGGCGGGGCGGCATGCACCGCCCCTGCCATCAACAGCAGCCCGAACCACGCCGCGCGGACTGCCCACACTGCTTACGGCCACCAGAAGGCGGTCAGGCTGGCCACGCCGGGCTCGATGGCAGCCTCGCGGTCGAAGGCCAATACCGCGATCCCGCCCGGCGGCATGCCGCGGTAGTCGCTGCTGGTGCCCTCGCTCATCAGGGCCACCAGTTGTTCCAGGCCGGGGTTGTGGCCCACCACCAGCAGGCGGTCCACATCGCGGCGCGCATCGATCAACCCCATCAGGGTGCCCGGGGTGGCGTCGTAGACGGCATCCTCCAGCCGCTTCTCGACGAAGCCGGTGATGCCCAGTACGGCCTCCAGGGTTTCGCGGGTCCGCCGTGACGGCGAGCAGAGCACGCAGTCGGGCAGCAGGTTGTTTTCCTTGAGCCAGCGGCCGGCGGCCTCGGCTTCGGCCAGACCGACCGGCGACAGCGGGCGGTCCAGATCGGCCTGGCCGGTGCTGGCGGTTTCGGCATGGGCGTGACGCAGCAGTATCAGTTCTCGCATGGGATCTCTCGTGTCAGGCTTTCTTCAGCCACTTCAACAGCGGCTCCCAGTCACTCTGGTGCTCGCGCACCTGGGCCGAGCGGTAGTCGAACAGACTCCGTCCCAGCCCGACCATCACCACATAGCTCTGGCTGTCGCGCAACTGCGCGACGACCTCATACGGCCAATCGGCCAACATCTGTATCGCCTGTTGCGAGGTCTGCGTCCAGGGTTTGGTGCGGTTGAGCACCAGGCCGACCGGCAGGCTGCGGTTGTGCACGCGGGGGACGCGCGACAGGCTGTTGAGGAAGCCGACGATGGCCTCGATGTCCAGCGCCGAAGGCAATACCGGCACCACCACGGCATCGGCAACGTCAAGGAAATGCGGAATATCGTCGGCCATTGCACCGGCCGGGGCATCGATGATGACCTCCTCGGTGCCGTCGGGAATCAGTCGTTCCCAGCTCTTTTTGCGGTACACGTCGATCGGCAGCACGGCGCTTTCCAGGACCGAGCGCCGTTGTGCCCAACGGGTACTGGAGCCCTGTGGATCGGCATCGGCCAGCACGGTCGGTCTGCCCTGCAATGCCGAATGCGCGGCCAGGTGGGTGGCAACGGTGGTCTTGCCCACCCCGCCCTTGGAACCGGCCACCAGGATCGTCTTCATGCAAGCCTCGCTTCCGGGGAACGTTTCCGCAGCCTACACCGGCGCCTGTGACGGAGATAGTCGCAGCGCTGAACCCGAACCGACGGCCGTGGCTTTGCTATCGTGGATGGTTCCAATGGACTGACCGCCAGCATGAGCGAACTACAGGACCTCAGCGCGCTGATCCGCGCCAACACCCCGCTGATCATCATCGAGACCCAGGATGAGGGCCGGGTGGTGGAGCTGTTCCGGCAGACCCTCATGCATGTCTGGCGTGCCCTGCACCGCTGGTCGATCACCGAAGGCCTGCGCCGGATCGACATGGACCGCGAGGACGACCCGGTCGGCCCGCCGGATGCCAGCGCGGCGCTGCAGATGATCCGGCAGGCCGAGCAGCGCGGCATCTACCTGCTGCTCGATTTCCATCCCTACCTGGGGTATGCCAGCCATCAGCGCGCGCTGCGCGACCTGATCCAGCGGCGGCACTGCGAGGCGCACGTGCTGGTGCTGATCGGGGCCAAGGTCGAGCTCCCGGCCGAGCTGGAAGCGCTCGCCACCCGCTTCAACCCGCGCCTGCCCGACCTCAACGCGCTGCTGAAGATGCTGCGCGAGGAAGCCGAAGCCTATGCCCGCGAGAACGGCGGACGGCGCGTGGAGGTGGACAACGAGGCGGTCCAGAAAATCCTGCACAACCTGCGCGGGCTGAGCCTGGTCGATGCCCGGCGGATCGCCCGGCAGCTGATCTTCGCCGACGGCGCGCTCAGCCAGGACGACCTGCCGCAGCTGGCCCGGCTCAAGTTCGAGCTGCTCAACCGCGCCGGGCACCTGCACTACGAATACGACACCACCCGCTTTGCCGACGTGGCCGGCGCCAACCGGCTCAAGCGCTGGGTCAACCAGCGCCGCCCGGTGTTCCTCGGCGGTGCCGGCCCGGCCGGCCTGGATCCGCCGAAGGGCATGCTGCTGCTCGGCGTGCAGGGCTGTGGCAAGTCGATGCTGGCCAAGGCGACCGCTGCCGGTTTCGGCGTGCCGCTGCTGCGGCTGGACTTCGGCAGCCTGTACGACAAGTTCCACGGCGAGACCGAGAAGAACCTGCGCGAGGCGCTGGCCTCGGCCGAGCAGCTGGCGCCCTGCGTGTTGTGGATCGACGAGATCGAGAAGGGCCTGGCCAGTGGCGGCGAGGATGGCGGCGTCTCCCGCCGCGTGCTGGGCCACCTGCTGACCTGGCTGGCCGAGCGCAAGAGCACGGTGTTCATCGTCGCCACCGCCAACCAGGTGCACGAGCTGCCGGCCGAGCTGCTGCGCAAGGGCCGCTTCGATGAGATCTTCTTCGTCGACCTGCCCGATCCCAACACCCGGGTCGAGCTGCTGCGGCTGCACCTGGGCAAGCGCCAGCTCAACGCCGACGACTTCGCCCTGCCGGCGCTGGCGGCCGCGGCGGAGGGCTTCTCCGGCGCGGAGATCGAACAGGCCGTGGTCTCCGGGCTGTACGCCGCGCATGCCGAATCCCGGGCGCTGGATACCGGGCTGTTGATGCAGGAAATCCGCGGCAGCCGGCCGTTGTCGGTGTTGATGGCCGAACAGGTCACCGCACTGCGCGACTGGGCCCGGGGGCGCACGGTCAGCGCGGACGAGTGACGCCCGCGCCTCATCCCGCCAGCTGGTGCAGCACCCACACCCACGCCGGCAGCGTCACCAGCGACAGCAGGATGCCGTAGCCGACCAGCGCGGCGGCCAGGCGCGGGGCGAGCCGGTGGGACATCGCCAGCGCGGCGGCGGTGATCATGGTCGGCATCGCCGATTCGAGCACATTGGCCTGCAGCATCGTGCCCTGCAGCCCGAAGGCCCAGGAGATCGGCAGCGCCAGCGCCGGCATCACCAGCAGCTTGAGCAGCAGGCCGATGCCGAGCGGCTTGAGTTCATCCAGGGGCAGCCGCAGCTGGATCGAGAAGCCCACCGCCAGCATCACCAGCGGCAGCATCGCATCGGCCAGCTGCTTCAGCCCGGTGCCGATCCAGGCCGGTGGCTGCTCGGGCATCAGGCTCAACGCGAACAGCAGCGCCCACAGCGGGGGGAACTTCGCGATCCGCAGCAGGATCTGCGCGGCGGTGGGCGGGGTATCGCCGCTGTAGCGTGCGATCACGTACAGGCCGAAGGTCGACAGCAGCACGAAGGTGCCGAACTGGTCGTAGACCACCGCATACGGCAGGGCGTGGTCGCCGAGCAGCGCGCGCACCATCGGGTAGCCGATGAAACTGGAATTGGCCAGCGCCACGCAGATCAGCAGCACCGCGTGCACGTCGCGGGCGAAGCCGAACGCGCGCGTGGCCAGGCTGACCAGGACCAGGGTGGCGAGCATCAGCAGCCACGGCGTGGCCACCAGTCCGATCAGGCTGGCATCCAGGTGCAGCCGCGGGACGTAGATCAGCACCGCCGCCGGCAGGCACACGTACAGCACGATGCGGTTGAGCACATCGGCGGTGTTGTCCGGCAGCGCGCGCAGGCGCGAGAACGCCATGCCCAGGCCGAGCATGGTCAGGATGAGCGCGAATGCATCGAAAGCCATCGCGACAGCCTAGCCCACGCGCCTGCGGTCTACGCCCCGACCTTGGTCGACGTGCCGGCGCCCCGCGCGACCGACAGTCCCTGCCCGCCCGCGCGGGCAGGGACGCCCGATCACGGCCAGGCCGGCGGTTTCTCGGCCCACGCCTGCTGGATTTCGGCCAGCGTGCTGCGTTCGCTGTCGCGCCAGCCCGGCAGCAGGGCGGCGTAGCGGTCCGTCCCGCTCCACTGCTGCGGCTCGGTGCGCACCGCGGCGGCATACCACTGCACCGCATCGCTCCTGCGGCCCAGTGTCCACAGCGCGAGCGCGTACGTGGGCGGCACCCACGACGGGTTGCCGCGCAGCCCGTTCTGGGCCGTCGTCCACTGCGCCAGCGCGGCCTCGGTATCGCCCATGCGGAACAGGTCCCAGCCGTAGTTCCAGCGCACCGAACGCGCCTGCATCGAGCTGACGGCGGTCGTCGAGGTGGCCTGTTCGTACAGGCTGCGCCCCAGTTCCGGCCGCCCCTGCGCGATCGCCACGCCGGCCAGCTGCACGGTCGCCTCCAGCGTCTTGCGGCCGCGTTCGCGCTGCTTCATCAACTGGTCGACCAGGTCGGCACTGCTGCCCGTCACCGCCACCATCGGCGTGGCGGCCGCGTCGTTGTCGAAGTAGAACTCCTGCACCGCCGGCAGCGATTGCGCCGACACGTTGAACACACAAGCCCCCATGGCCAGCATCACGCCGGCCAGCATCTGTCTTGCAACTGCCATGCAAACTCCCCCAGGTTGTCACAACAACCTCCCCTCCTGATCCTAACCGCAGCGCGGGCCCGGCACCAAGCGCCGCCGACCGGCGGTCGGCGCTAGCGGCCGCGGCGCCAGACCCGCAGGCGGTTGTTGGCCGGCATCGCCACGTCTTCGACCAACACCAGGCCCACCCCGGCGGCCAGCGCATCCACCGCCTCGGCGTCGCGGATGCCCGAGGCCGGATCCCGCGCCTTCAGCCACGCATCGAACTGGCGGTTGCTGTCGCTGCTGAAGGCGCCGTGGTGATTGAAGGGCCCGTAGATCGCCAGCACGGCGTCATCGGCCATGACCGCGGGCAGTCCGGCGAACAGCGCCTGGACGTGCGCCCAGCTCATGATGTGCAGGGTGTTCGCGCTGAACACCGCATCGAACGCCAGCGCGACGGCCGGCAGCGGGCCGAGCCCGGGCGCGGGCCACAGCACCGCCTGCAGCGGCCACGGGGCGGGCGTGTTGGACAGGCCGGCGGCCTGCAGCCGCGCGGCGATCCCGGGCAGATGATCCGGATGGTCGCTGGCCTGCCACTGCAGGTGCGGCAGCGCGCCGGCGAAGTGTTCGGCATGCTGTCCGGTGCCGCTGCCGATCTCCAGCACCCGGCGGCGGTCGGCGAAGTGGCGCTGCAGCACCGCCAGGATCGGCGCGCGGTTGCGCTCGCAGGCCTCGGACCAGCGTATCTGGCTCATCGGAATGTCACACCGGCAGGGAATCGATCTCCATCCAACCATGACCGCAGTCACTTGTGCCACTGTGCGCTGGCACCGAAAGTCGAAGACTTGTCCAACGCCGGCCGCCTCCGTGCCGTCGGCCGTCCTTGGGGGATGTGAGCTGTGCAACGTCGTGAGTTCCTAGCGCTGTCTGGAATGGGCCTGGCTGGCCTGGTACTGCCGCACGGCCGGCTGATCGCCGCCGAGCAGCTGCTCGAACCGGGCGATGTCGGCCGGCGCAAGGCACTGGCCGAGGCCGCGCTCGCCGCCGCCAAGCGGGCCGGCGCCAGTTACTGCGACGTGCGCATCGGGCGTTACCTCAACCAGGCGATCATCACCCGCGAGAGCAACGTCCAGAACGTCACCAACAGCGAATCCTCGGGCATCGGCATCCGCGTGATCGTCAACGGTGCCTGGGGCTTCGCGGCCACGCACCAGCAGACGCCGGCCGCAGTGCTGGCCACGGTGGTACAGGCCGCAGCGATTGCCCGCGCCAACGCCGGCATCCAGACCCGCCCGGTGCAGCTGGCCCCGGTCACCGGGGTGGGTGATGTGAGCTGGAAGACGCCGATCCGCACGAACGCGATGGCGGTGCCGATCAAGGACAAGGTCGACATGCTGCTGTCGCTGAACGCGGCCGCGCTCAATGCCGGTGCCGACTTCATCAACTCCACGCTGTTCCTGGTCAACGAGCAGAAGTTCTTCGCCTCCAGCGATGGCTCCTTCATCGACCAGGACGTGCACCGGATCTGGCTGCCGTTCACCGCCACCGCGATCGACAAGGCCAGCGGCAAGTTCCGCACCCGCGCCGGGCTGTCCTCGCCGATGGGCATGGGCTACGAATTCCTCGACGGCGACGCGCGCGGCAAGATTGCGCTGCCGGGCGGCGTGGTCGCTTACCGCGATTCCTACGACCCGGTCGAAGATGCCATCGCCGCGGCCCGCCAGGCCCGCGAAAAACTCAAGGCGCCATCGGTCAAGCCGGGCAAGTACGACCTGGTGCTGGACCCGTCCAACCTGTTCCTGACCATCCACGAGAACGTCGGCCATCCGCTGGAGCTGGACCGCGTGCTCGGCTACGAAGCCAACTACGCCGGCACCAGCTTCGCCACGCTGGACAAGCGTGATGCGGGCTTCCGCTGGGGCAGCGACATCGTCAACTTCTTCGCCGACAAGACCGCGCCGGGCAGCCTGGGCGCGGTGGGCTACGACGATGAAGGCGTCAAGACCAAGCGCTGGGACCTGGTCAAGGACGGCATCCTGGTCAACTACCAGGCCACCCGCGATGAGGTGCACATTCTGGGCGAGAAGGAATCGCACGGCTGCAGCTACGCCGATTCGTGGTCCAGCGTGCAGTTCCAGCGCATGGCCAACGTCTCGCTGGCGCCGGGCAGGACGCCGCTCAGCGTGGCCGACATGATCAGGAACGTGGAGAACGGCATCTACATCCATGGCCGTGGCTCCTACTCGATCGACCAGCAGCGCTTCAACGCGCAGTTCGGCGGCCAGCTGTACTACCAGATCAAGAACGGTGAGATCACCGGCATGGTCGAGGATGCCGCCTACCAGATCCGCACGCCGGAGTTCTGGAATGCCTGCAGCGCGATCTGCGACGAGCGCGATTTCCGCTTCGGCGGCTCGTTCTTCGATGGCAAGGGCCAGCCGGGCCAGGTCTCGGCGGTCTCGCACGGCTCGTCGACCACGCGCTTCGATGGCATCAACATCATCAACACTGCACGCAGCCTGGGATGAGCCCGTCCCCGCTCCGTGCCGAATGTCACTACCGCGGCGCCCGCATGACCGCAAGAATCGGCTGTGCCGCCGCGGCGGTCGCCCTGATGTCGCTGTTTCCCTGCCACCCCCACACCGACGTGGAGAGCTGCCTTGCAAAGACGTGACTTCCTCGCCCTGACCGGGCTTACCGCCGGCGGACTGATCGTGCCGTCGTTCTTCGGCAAGGTCATTGCCGCCGAACAGCTGCAGAGCGCGCTCGATCCGGCCCTGAAGAAGCGCCTGGCCGATGCCGCGCTGGCCGCCGCCCGCCAGGCCGGCGCAACCTACTGCGACGTACGCATCGGCCGTTACCTGCGCCAGTACGTGATCACCCGCGAGGACAAGGTCCAGAACGTGGTGAACACCGAATCGACCGGCGTGGGCATCCGCGTGATCGTCAACGGCGCCTGGGGCTTTGCCGCCACCAACCAGCTCGGCACCACCGATGTGGCACGTGCCGCGCAGCAGGCCGCCGCGATCGCCAAGGCCAACGCCGGCGTGCAGACTGCCCCGGTGCAGCTGGCGGCCGCGCCCGGCGTGGGCGAAGTGTCCTGGCGCACGCCGATCCGCAAGAACGCGATGGACGTGCCGATCAAGGAGAAGGTCGAGCTGCTGCTGGACGTCAATGCAGGCGCGATGGGCGCCGGCGCCAGCTTCGTCAACTCGATGCTGTTCCTGGTCAACGAGCAGAAGTACTTCGCGTCCACCGATGGCTCCTACATCGACCAGGACGTGCACCGCATCTGGGCGCCGATGACGGTCACCGCCATCGACAAGAGCACCGGCAAGTTCCGCACCCGTTCGGGGCTGTCCTCGCCGATGGGCCTGGGCTACGAATACCTCGATGGCGTCGGCACCGGCAAGGCGGTCTCGCCCAATGGCGTGGTCAACTACCGCAACTCCTACGACATGAAGGCCGATGCGATCGCCGCGGCCAAGCAGGCGCAGGAAAAGCTCAAGGCACCGTCGGTGAAGCCGGGCAAGTACGACCTGATCCTGGATCCGTCGCATACCTGGCTGACCATCCACGAGTCGGTCGGCCACCCGCTGGAACTGGACCGCGTGCTCGGCTACGAAGCCAACTACGCCGGCACCAGTTTCGCCACGCTGGACAAGCGCGAGCAGCACTTCCAGTACGGCAGCGACAAGGTCAACATCTTCGCCGACAAGACCCAGCCGGGCAGCCTCGGCGCGGTCGGTTACGACGATGAAGGCGTCAGGACCAAGCGCTGGGACCTGATCAGCGAAGGCAAGCTGGTCGATTACCAGACCATCCGCGACCAGGCCCACATCCTGGGCAAGACCGAGTCCGACGGCTGCTGCTACGCCGATTCGTGGTCCAGCGTGCAGTTCCAGCGCATGGCCAATGTGTCCCTGGCGCCGGGCAAGACCAAGCTGAGCGTGGCCGACATGGTCAAGGACGTCGAGAACGGCATCTACATCATCGGCGACGGCTCGTTCTCCATCGATCAGCAGCGCTACAACGCGCAGTTCGGTGGCCAGCTGTTCTATGAGATCAAGAACGGCCAGATCACCCGCATGCTCGAGGACGTGGCCTACCAGATCCGCACGCCGGAATTCTGGAACGCCTGCACCGCCGTGGCCGATGAAAGCGACTACCGCCTGGGCGGTTCGTTCTTCGATGGCAAGGGCCAGCCCGGCCAGGTCTCGGCGGTCTCGCACGGTTCGTCCACCGCGCGCTTCAACGGCATCAACGTCATCAACACCGCGCGCAGCCTCGGCTGACCGGTCAGGAGCCCCAATCCATGAGTATCTTCACCGAAGCCCAGGCCAAGGCCATCCTCGACAAGGTCATCGCGCTCTCCAAGGCCGATGAGTGCACCGCCGTGCTGGCCGGCTCGATCGATGGCAACATCCGTTTCGCACTGAACAACGTCTCCACCAGCGGCATCGTCGACAACACCGAACTGGCCGTCACGGTCGCCTTCGGCAAGCGGGTCGGCACCGCCTCGATCAACGAGTTCGACGACGCCGCGCTGGAACGCGTGGTGCGTCGTGCCGAGGATCTGGCCCGCCTGGCCCCGGAAAACCCGGAGTTCCTGCCGGCGATCGGCAAGCAGACCTACCGGTCCAGCCCGACCTTCAGCGAATCCACCGCGGCGATCGACCCGGCGTTCCGCGCCAAGGTCGCCGCCGACTCGATCGCGCCGTGCCGTGGCAACGGCCTGATCGCGGCCGGCTTCCTCGAAGACGGCCAGAGCTTCCAGGCCACCGCCAACAGCAACGGCAACTTCGGTTACCAGCGCGGCACCAACTTCGATTACACCTGCACGGTGCGCACCGAAGACGGCCGCGGTTCGGGCTGGGTCGGCCGCAACCTCAAGGAGGCCGCTGATTTCAAGGCCGACCAGGACATCCGCATCGCCATGCGCAAGGCCACCGAATCGGCCGAAGCCAAGGCGCTGGAGCCGGGCAAGTACACGGTGATCCTGGAGCCGGCCGCCGCGGCGGGCCTGATCAGCTTCATGATGAACTTCTTCGATGCGCGCTCGGCCGATGAAGGCCGCAGCTTCCTGTCCAGGAAGGGCGGCGGCAACAAGCTCGGCGAACAGGTCTACGACCCGCGCGTGAACATGGTGGCCGACCCGTGGCACCCCGAGGCCGCCGTGCTGCCGTGGGACAGCGAGGGCCAGCCGCGCGAGAAGCTGGACATCATCAAGAACGGCAAGATCGCCAACCTCAACTACTCGCGCTTCTGGGCGCAGAAGCAGGGCAAGACCGCCAACGCGCGGCCCGGCAACCTGCTGATGGCCGGTGGCGACAAGAGCACCGCCGCGCTGGTGCGTGGTACCCAGAAGGGCATCCTGGTCACCCGCACCTGGTACATCCGCATGGTGGACCCGCAGACCGTGCTGCTGACCGGCCTGACCCGCGATGGCACCTTCTACATCGAGAACGGCCAGATCAAGCATCCGGTGAAGAACTTCCGCTTCAACGAATCGCCGGTGATCATGCTCAACAACATCGAAGAACTGGGCAAGCCGGTGCGTGTGGCCGGTGACGAATCCAGCCTGGTGATGATGATCCCGCCGATGAAACTGCGCGATTTCACCTTCACCTCGTTGTCCGACGCGGTCTGATGCACGGTCGTGACGGCCGCTGGCCGTCTCTCCGTCTGGCCGGTTGCCCCCGGGAACGTGCGTGGCGATGAACCGCGCACAGTTCCTGCGCCTGATGCTGGGCAGTGCCGCCTTCGCGGCATTGCCCGCGCCGGCGCGCGCCCAGGCCGGGCGCTATGACTTCTGGTTCACCCGTCTCAAGTACGACTCCGGCGACTGGGACGTGGATGCGCGCATGCCGTCCAACGTGATCACCTCGCTGATCGATTACACCTCCCTGCGCGTGGACCCGACCGAGCACGTGATCGCCCTGTCCGATCCGCGCATGCTGGAGGCGCCGTTCTGCTATCTGGCCGGGCACAAGCTGGTCGAGTTCAATGCCGCCGAGCGGCAGAACTTCGTGCGTTACGTGCGCAACGGCGGCTTCGTGTTCGTCGATGACTGCAACCACGACATCGACGGCCTGTTCGCCAAGTCCTTCGAAGCACAGATGGCCAAGCTGTTCGGGCCGAAGGCGCTGAACAAGCTGCCGAACAACCACGCGCTGTACCGCAGCTTCTTCCGCTTTCCCGAGGGCCCGCCCGCCACGGGGTTCGAGCTCAATGGCTGGGGCGACGACCTGGTCCACGATTACCTCAAGGGCATCGAGATCGATGGCCGGCTCGGCGTGCTCTACAGCAACAAGGACTACGGCTGCGAGTGGGACTACGACTGGCGCAACAAGCGTTTCCTGGCCGAAGACAACACCCGCTTCGCGGTCAACATCATCATGTATGCGTTGAACAGTTAGGTTCCTTCCTGCATTCCAGCCACGCATGGCGTGGCTCTACACCGATCTCTGCGAGTGCCTTATGACGACCGACAGCCTTGATGTCCTCCTGCCCCGACTGGATCAACTGCGCAGCGCGCTGGGCCAGGCCGTGGTCGGCCAGCACGCCGTGGTCGAGCAGCTGCTGATCGGCCTGCTGGCCGGCGGCCACTGCCTGCTGGAAGGGGCACCGGGCCTGGGCAAGACCCTGCTGGTGCGCTCGCTCGGCCAGGCGCTGGAGCTGCAGTTCCGGCGCGTGCAGTTCACCCCGGACCTGATGCCCAGCGACATCCTTGGCACCGAGCTGCTGGAGGAAGACCACGGCACTGGCCACCGTCATTTCCGCTTCCAGAAGGGCCCGATCTTCACCCACCTGCTGCTGGCCGACGAGCTCAACCGCACGCCGCCCAAGACCCAGGCCGCGCTGCTGGAAGCGATGCAGGAGCGTACCGTCAGCTACGCCGGCACGACCTATGCGCTGCCCGCGCCGTTCTTCGTGCTGGCCACGCAGAACCCGATCGAACAGGCCGGCACCTACCCGCTGCCCGAAGCGCAGCTGGACCGTTTCCTGCTGCACGTGCGGGTGGACTACCCCACCGAGCAGGAAGAGCGCGACATCCTGCTGCAGACCACCGGCAGCGCCACGGGCAGCGTGCCCAAGGTGATGCACGCCGAAGACGTGCTGGCCCTGCAGGCGGCCGTGCGCCAGGTGCACATCAGCGAGGACGTGCTGACCTGGATCACCCGCCTGGTGCGTGCGAGCCGACCCGGCAGCGATGCGCCGGCGGCGGTGAACCAATGGATCAAGTGGGGTGCCGGCCCGCGTGCCGGACAGTCGCTGGTACTGGCGGCCAAGGCACGTGCACTGCTGCAGGGCCGTTTCGCCGCAACCCGTGAGGATGTGCAGGCGCTGGCGGCCCCGGTGATGCGCCATCGCCTGCTGTTGTCCTTCGCCGCCGAGGCCGAGCAGAAGAGCGCCGACGACGTGGTCGCCGCGCTGCTGCAGGCCGTGCCGTTCCCGGGTTGATCCACACGCCGTGAGCCGCAACGCACCGATCGCGATCCCCGCCGATGTCCGCAGCCGCCTGAAGGCACTGCGGCTGCTGCCGCGCCGTGCGCGCGGCGCGCACGGGATCGGCCAGCACGCCAGCCGCAGTCGCGGCGCCGGGCTGGAGTTCGCGCAGTACCGCGCCTATGAGCCCGGCGATGAGCTGCGGCAGATCGACTGGAAGCTCTACGCGCGCTCGGACCGCTTCTTCGTCCGCGAATCCGAGCGCGAAAGCCCGATCACGCTCTGGGTACTGCTTGATGCCACCGCCTCGGCGGGCCAGAGCGATCGCGCGCGACCGGACTGGTCGCGGCTGGACCACGCCTGCGCCACCGCCGCCTGCCTGGTTGAACTGGCCCTGCAGCAGAGCGACCGCTTCGGCGTGATCGTCCTGACCGGCGAAGGCGTGCAACTGGTGCCGGCCGGCCATGGCCCGCGCCAGCGCGACCGCGTGCATCTGCTGCTGCGCCAGGTGCAGGCCAGCGGCAGGTGGCCGCCGGTCACGGCACTGGCACCGATCTGGGAGCGCGTGCAGGCCGGCGACCTGCTGGTCGCGCTGGGCGACGGTTTCGACGAGGCCGGCATCGTGCTGCTGGAGCGGCTCGCCGCTGCGCGCCGCGAGGTGCTGCACCTGCAACTGCTGACCGCCGAAGAGCGCGATTTCCCGTTCACTGAAGGCCACCGCTTCCGCGATCCGGAGACAGGCGAAGAACTGCTGGGCGACGGCCGCGCCATCCGCGCGGATTACCTGGCCCGCTTCGACACGGCGCAGCGCGCATTGCAGGCACGCCTGCAGAGCAGTGGCATCGTGCATGCCACCGGTTATCTCGACCAGCCGCTGGATCAACCGCTGCGTGTGCTGCTCGGTGCCGGGGGCGGCGCATGAGCCTGCTGTATCCACTTGGCTTGCTGGCACTGGCTGCCTGGCTGGTGCCGCTGCTGATCCACCTTGCACGCCGGCATCAGTACGCGCCGCTCGACTTCGCCGCCCTGCGCTGGCTGCGGGCCCGGATCCGGCCGCGCCAGAAAATCCGTTTCGACGAGTGGCCGCTGCTGCTGGTGCGACTGCTGCTGCTCGCCGCACTGGCCCTGCTGCTGGCACGCCCGTTGTTGCACGACGCTGCGGCCGACACCCACCCGGTCACGGTGGTCGCCCCGGGGCTGGACGGCACTGCCCTGCGCGGGCGGGACGCCACGGGGGACTGGCGCTGGCTGGCCCCGGGTTTCCCGGCACTGGCCGATGCTGTCCCCGCATCCCCCTCACCGCTGGCCAGCCTGCTGCGCGAGCTGGACCAGACCCTGCCCGCCGGTACGCCACTGACCGTCTACATTCCCGACCCGATGCCCGGGCTGGATGGCGAGCGTCCGCGCCTGTCACGCGCCGTGACCTGGCGGCCGGTGCCCTTGGCGCCCGCCATCACGCGCGCGGCGACGCTGCCTGAGGTGCAGGTCGGCGCCGGCATCGCCGACGCCGAGCAGCGGGTGCTGGCAGCGATCCAGCGCGCCTGGTCGAGTCAACCGCTGTCGCCCGCCCGCGCCGCGGGCACCGCCCCGGACGACGGCCAGCTCGGCGTGTGGCTTGCCGCTGGACCGTTGCCCAGCGCCTGGCAGGCGTGGGTGCAACGGGGCGGCAGTGTGCTTGTCGCGCCCGGTGCTGCAGGGTGCGGCTGGACGCCGGCCCTGCGCGATGCACAGGGCGCAGTGGTGCTGGAACAACGGCAGGAAGGCAGCGGTCGTCTGCTGCGCTTCAGCGCAGCGCTGTCGCCGACGGAGCTGCCGGCGTTGCGCGATCCCGGCTTCCCGCGCCAATTGCTGGCGGTCATCGCGGCACCGGCCGCACCCACCCTCGCACCTGCGGCCACACAGGCACCGTTGCGTGGCGCTGCCGCACCGCTCCCCGCACCACGTGAGCTTGCGCCGTGGCTGCTGGCGCTGATCGTGCTGCTGTTCGCGCTCGAACGGATGATGGCCACCTCGCCGCAGCGGGGAGCAGGCGCATGAACGCCATCATCCCGCGCGGCTGGCAGCGCGCGCGGCGGCGGCAGTGGTGGATCACCGCCGTACTCGCGGTACCGATCGCGCTGGCACTCAGTGCCGTTGCATGGCGGGTCGCGGGCTTCAATGCGTTCACCGTGATCCTGCTGCTGACGTTGCTGGTCGGCGTCGGGCTGGCCACCTGGCGCGCACGTCGTCTTGATCGCCAGTGGCTGGTTCGCCGCCTGGATGAACACCCGATCGCACAGGACAGTGCCGACCTGCTGTTCGCGACCCCCGACACGTTGAACCCGTTGCAGCGGCGCCAGCGCGCGCATGTCGAGGCGGCACTGCAGTCGCGCCTGCCCGAGCTGCGGCCCCGCTGGCCGTGGCGCTGGGTACTGGCGTCGGCGGTGATGTCAGTGCTGGCCATGGCCCTGGCCTTCGGCTGGCCGCGCGGCCAGAGCGCAGCGCCACTGTTCCCCGGCGCGGGCGCACCGCCGGCCACACCGGCGCAACCGCCGCAGCTGCGTTCGACGCGGCTGGAGATCATCGCCCCGGCCTACACCGGGCAGGCGGTGCGCGTGCAGAACGCGCTGGATGGCAAGGTGGCGCAGGACAGCCGCCTGCACTGGTCGCTGCGCTTCTCCGCGCAGCCGCACACCGCCGCCCTGCAGTTCCACGATGGCCAGCGCATCGCGCTGCAGCGCGAGGGCGACCTCTGGACCGCACGGTGGACCGCGACCCGCCCGGCGCTGTACCGCGTGGTGACCGAGCCCGCCCTGCGCGACACCCGTCTGTACCGGCTCGATGTGGTGCCGGATCGCCCCCCGGTGGTGCGCGTGATCGCCCCGGACCGCAGCCTCGTGCTGGGCACGCCCGGCCAGCGCCAGTGGCCGCTGCAGTTCGAGGCCACTGACGACCATGGTGTGGTCGCCACCGCGCAGTTGAAGGTCACGTTGGCCCAGGGCAGCGGTGAGAACATCACCTTCCGCGAGCAGACCTTCACCCTGTCCGGCACCGGGCCGGCGACGCAGCGGCGCTTCGCGCGCACGCTCGATCTCGGCGCGCTGGGTGCCACCGAAGGCAACGATGTGATCGCGCAGCTGACCGTGCGCGACACCCATGCGCCCACCGCGCAGAGCGCACAGAGCAGCAGCGTCATCCTGCGCCTGCCCAGCGCCGCCGAGATCCAGGGCACCGACATGGAGGGCATGGTCAAGAAGACCCTGCCGGCGTACTTCCGCAGCCAGCGCCAGATCATCATCGACGCCGAGGCGCTGATCAAACAGCGCCGCCAGCTGCCGGCCGAGGAGTTCGTCAAACGCGCCGATGCGATCGGCGTGGACCAGCGCATCCTGCGCCTGCGCTATGGCCAGTTCCTCGGTGAGGAAAGCGAGGGCGGGGCCAAGCCGCCACCGACCAGCGACAGCCTGCCCACCAGCGACACGCCGGCGACCCCGCATGAAGAGGATCATGATCACCATGGCGAGCCTGCACAGGCCCAGGCGCAGGCCGGCCACGATGATCACGACCATGGCGCACAAACCGACGGCACCGCACCCGTGTTTGGCAGCGCCACCGATGTGCTCTCCGAATATGGCCATACCCATGACCACGCCGAGGCCGCCACCCTGCTCGATCCCAAGACGCGCGCCACGCTGAAGGCGGCGCTCGACCAGATGTGGTCGTCGGAAGGCGAACTGCGCCAGGGCCAGCCCGAACGCGCCCTGCCCTATGCCTACAAGGCGCTGGGTTTCATCAAGGAAGTGCAGCAGGCCGAGCGCATCTATCTCGCGCGGGTCGGTCCGGAGCTGCCCCCGATCGATGAAGGCCGGCGCATGACCGGCGATCGCGCCGAGCTGGCCAGCAGGGCATTGCCGCTGCGTGCGCTGGACGCACCCGACCAGGCCATCGTGCAGGTCTGGCAGCAGCTGGCCGACCCCGGCAGCGCGCCCGATCTGGACGCGCTGACCCAGTGGCTGCGGCGCAATGAAGCGCGGCTGCCGGATCCATTGAGCCTGGCCGCTGCCATCGAAACGCTGCGCATCACCCCGGACTGCGCCGACTGCCATCAGGCCCTGCGCGCGCAGCTGTGGCGTGCCCTGCTGCGGCCGCTGCCGCAGGTGCCGCGTCGCAACGCACCCGATGCCATGGGCCAGCGCTACCTGGATGCCCTGGAGGTCACCCCATGAGCGAACCGCGCTGGATCCTGATCGCGCTGCTGGCCGTGCTGCTGCTGGCCAGCGCACGCCTGTGCTGGCAGCAGTGGCGTGGGCCGGTGCGGGCGCGCGGCGTGTTCGCCGGCCTGCTGCTGTTGCAGATCGCGGTCACCGCGCTGCTCTATCTGACCCTGGTGCCGCCGATGCAGCGCGCGGCCGGCGGTCAGCTCACCGTGCTGACCGCGGCGTCCGATCAGGTGCGCTGGTCGGCCGCGCCCGGCGAGACCGTGGTCGCGCTGCCGGAAGCGCCAACGGCGACCGATGCCCTGCGTGCACCCGACCTGGCGACTGCGCTGCGCCAGCATCCGGGTACAACCTCCCTGCGGCTGATCGGCGATGGCCTGACGGCCCGCGATCGCGATGTGGCGCTGCCGCGCGGCGTGCGTCTCGCATCGCCCGGCGCACCGCAGGGCTGGATGTCACTGCAGCCGCCGCCGGTCACCGCGCCCGGTGCGGTGTTCACCGTCAGCGCGCGTGCGCAGGGCGTGCCGCACGCGCGCGCCGAGCTGGTGGATCCGGCCGGCCTGGTCGTCGACCGTGCCACGCCCGGCGCCGATGGCAGCGTGCACCTGGACGGTGTGGCACGCGTCCCCGGGCAGAGTGTGTTCCGCCTGCGCCTGCTGGATGCCGGCCAGCATGTGGTCGATACCCTGGCCGTACCCGTGGACACCGTCGCCACGGCCACGCCGCGCCTGCTGATCCTGGCCGGTGCGCCAGGCCCGGAGCTCAAGTACCTGCGCCGCTGGGCCACGGATGCCGGGCTGCGCGTGCAGGCGCAGGCCAATGCGGGCGGAGGGGTATCGCTTGGCGATGCGCCGATCCCGCTCACCGCGGCCAGCTTGGCCGAAACCGATGTCGTGGTGCTGGATGAGCGCAGCCTGGCTGCACTGCCGGCCACGCAGCGCAGCACGCTGCAACAGGCCATCCGCAATGGGCTCGGCGTCCTGGTTCGTACCAGCGGCCCCGTTGGTGATGGCGCCCGCCAGGTGCTGCGCGGCTGGGGACTGTCCGTCACCGGCGGCAACCAGGCCGCGCCCCTGTCACTGCCGGCGGATGCCGACGCCGCGTTGCTGCAGGCACGTCGTGGCCCACAGCGACCCGCATCGGATGCCACCGCCTACATCGAGGAAGCCGACGCCGCCTCGCACCAGGCCGCGCTGCCGGTGTTGGAGCGGTTGGCCGTGCAGACCGCCGACACGACGCCGCTGCTGCACGATGACAAGGGCGCGTCGGTCGGCGGCTATCGCGCCCTCGGGCGCGGACGCGTCGCGCTGCTGCCGGTCACCGACAGTTATCGGCTGGTGCTGGCCGGCCGCGACGATCGCCATGCCGAGCTGTGGAGCAGCGTGCTGGCCAGCATCGCGCGCGCGCTTCCCGCCGCAGAGGTCCCACGCATCGATGCCATCACCCCCTGGGCCGGCGAGCGCATGGCCCTGTGCCACCTGCAGGCGACCGCGCAGGTGCGTGCACCGGATGGCGCGTTCATTCCATTGCGGATCGATCCGGCCAGCGGTGCGGAGCACTGCGCGGGCTATTGGCCAGCGCAGGCCGGCTGGCATCAGCTGGAGCAGGGCGAGAACCGCCACACGTTCTACGTGTTCGATCCGGCCACTGCGCGACCGCTGCATCGGCAGCAGCTGCGGGAGGCGACCGCACAGCGTCTGGCTGGCGGCACCGCCGCCGCATCGGCGGGCCTGGTCGAAACGCCGGGCGCACGCTGGCCGTGGCTGTTGGCCTTCGTACTGGCGGCAGGGCTGCTGTGGTGGCTGGAGCGGCGGCGAGTGGCGCCGACGCGATGACAGCAGATCCGCCTGCCCGCTACTCCGGCAACGGCGGCAGCGGCGTCGGGCACCCACCCTGCTGCGCACAGACCTCCATCGCGCGACGCTGTTCTTCCTCGGTGAGTTCCGGCGGAGGGCGGGCGGTCGCGGACTGGATCTGCGCGGGCCCGCCAGTGAGCTTGCTCACGCCCTGTGCCGCCTTGGCCAATCCCTGGTTGATGCCCATCATCAGGTAGCCACCGCTCATGCTGACCTGCTCGGGCGACGGCGGCTCGCTCCAGGTGCGGCTGAAGCGATTGGGCTGCACCTGCACCGGATTCCTGAAGCGGTACAGATCCAGCGGTTCGTCGTCGGGCTTGAGCGCACGCACCTCGCCCAGCGTGGTGACCTCCCCCTGCGCTGTCGCGGGCGGTGGCTCGACCGGCTCGGGTGCGGCGGCCTGCTGGGCCTGTGCGGCGGCACCCAGCAGCAGGCCGGCCAGCAGCGCGGCGCCTTGATGTCCACGTAATGCCACAGCGACTCCATCCGTGTTTGGTTGCGGGCTGGTCTCAAGGATACGGAGGCCGGCGTCAGATTTCGTTGATGGCAGCTGTCCAGGCGACGCCGAACGCCGCCTCGCCACCATTGATGGACCGCCCTCCGCAATGGCGCGCTGATGACCGCGCCCCTGCAGCGCCGCTACAACGACCTCATCACTCGTTGATTGGCGCAGGCGTTGTCCAGCCCGCGCACGACGTCCCAGGACCGCGTTCGGCCCCCCGGCAGGACCTGGGGTACGCCGATGACCGTGGGCGATGCACATTGCAACATGTTGCATTGGCCGCAAGGAAAGCGCCGGCAATACTGCGCGGTGCACCCATGCGTGAAAACTGTATATGCCTGCACTCCTGACGTTCGCCAAGATTTTTCTCCCCCTGGTGTCGCTGCTGGGCGTGTTCATCTACGCCGCGCGACGTCGAAATGATCGCCATGCGTTCCATGTGTTGGCCAAGTCGCCGGTGATCCGTTCCCTGAACGAGGCGGAGTTCGCCGCGCTGGAGCCCTTTCGGTTGACTGGGCAGCTGGATGAGTCGCGCGAGGTCCGCCAACTCACCGGTCCGTACGTCCTTGAGGGTGATGGAGGTCAGACCCTGCACGAACGGCTGGGCGAGGTGGAGGTATTGCTGCCTTACGACGCACGCCGTTTCGTCGCGGAACACAACCCGGCCGAAGTGGTGCTTGGCCGCTCGCAGGCGATTGTTGTGCGCATGCACGGGTTCGACATCGTCGCCGGACGGGCGCGCGAGCAGGCCGCACACACGCAACGGGTCGGCGATCAGCGCAATGCGCACCGTCACCTCCCTACAGACGGATGTGCTGATGGTGCTACGGCCTCGCTCACCCACTCGACCGATGGCGCCAGTGCATACCTGCTTGGCCAGCGCGTGGAGACGCCCGAAGAACGAGCCCTGCGCCAGCGACCGTGGCTGGGGTGGCCGAGTGCAGGATGTTATCTCCTGGCCTGCCTGCTGTTCTGGTTGGGGACACTGCACAACCTCGGACTGGCCGGGCTCATGCTGGTGGCCGGCCTCATCAGCGCGGTTGTCGGCGTGTTGCTCACGCGCCCCCGCAAGCGGCCGTTGCCCACTGCGGGGACGGTCAACATGGCGCAGGGCATTCTTGAAGGTCCGCGCCGGCTGCCCAACGGGCACGTCGACACCGACTCTCCTGTGCTGGTGATCGGCGGGATCGACGTCTACACACCACGTCCGTGGTGCAGCCACCCCGCACTGCCGGTCGGGCAGCGCGTGCTCGCCCACTTCCGCGCCGAAGATCGACACCTGCTGTCACTGTCATGCGGCGCTTTGCAGGCGCAGACGTATCGATGGCCGCCGGTGAACTGGGGGCGCCACCTGTGCTGGACCGGCACAGCGATATTGGCCACGTTGTGGTCACTGCATGCTGGCAATGGTGTCCTGGACGACCTCGACCGGGCCAGCCTGGCCCTACATGTACCGGTGCTGCGTAGCGATGCCACGCCAGCCACGTTGCTGTCCGCGCCACCGCGGCCCGGTGACCGGGTGGACCTGCGGGGCATGGGCACGTGCGGCGCCGCACCGCTGCAGGTGGCCGGCCACACGCTGGCACAATCCGATTGCAGGCAGACACTGTGGGGAGGCCCGGCAATCGTGGCGCCCGCGATTGCGCTACCTGAGCCGCTAGCCCTGCTCGATCGCGATCAGGTGATGTCGGTACAGCTCACTCCAGAAACGCTGGACGCGCTGCTGTCGCCCTTCCCCAGCGCCTCGGCAGCGAGCAACCGCAACCGGGTCAACGGAGTGGCAACTCTGGTGGAGACACTTGATCTGGCCTGCCGCGGGGGCATTGCCGGTTGCGATGCGCTGCGCCGACGCGTGCTGGAGGCGCTGCTGGTGGCGCCCAAGGGATCGGTCGTGGACAGCGGCGAGGTTCTCCGCGCTCGCCTCGCCGATGAGATTCGGCAGGACCCGCAGATGCAGCAGGACGTGCTGTATCTGACCAAGCCGAGCATCACGGCGTTGTACGAGATCCAGGTGGACCTGGTGCGCGCATTCACCCGCAAGACGCTGGCCGACATCAGCACCGGAGTGCTGGCGCCGCCGGTTGGACTGGTGCTGATCGACACGCACGCGCCTATGGCTCGGCGTCCCGCGATACTGGACGCGCCGCTGGAAGATTGGCAGCAGACTCGCGACCAGGTCAGCTTGCCGCAACCGTTCACGATCAGCGGCTGGGTAACCGGATTCGAGCACGATGCCAGCGGGCTGCGCCTGCATATCGACACGGGGGCGAGCAACTCGCCGTTCGTTATCGCCCTGGTCCACAGCATCTGGCGGGTACTCGCACTGCTGCTCCTGATAGTGCAGTGTTTCCTGCTGTGGCGCTGTTGGCGCAAGGTACAGCTCCAGCAGGCGTCCGTGGCCGCTGCACTTGGCACGCCGGCAGCGCCACGGGTGGATGATTGAGGACAGGCGCAGGGCAGTGCGCTGAACGATTCACCCCACCTTCCAATCGTGTCTCAAACATTGAGACGCCGCTGTGTTCCCATAGCGTCCTTTGCAGACCGTTGTGACCATGGCCTACGAACTCGCCAAGCGCACTGAAGACGCCGAGCGCCGCCTCGCCACCACCGACGGGCTGCCCTCGCGCGATGGCGCGCTGCTGACCGCGCGCCTGCAGCGCCGCTACAACGACCGCATCACCGGCAGCTTCACGATTCCGGCCCGCGAGGGCCAGTACGCGCCGATCCCGGCCGATGTGCCCGACGCCCTGGTCCAGGCGCTGAAGGCGCGTGGCATCGAGCAGCTCTACAGCCACCAGGCGCAGGCCTGGGAGGCCAGCCAGCGCGGCGAGCACGTGGCCATCGTGACCCCGACCGCCAGCGGCAAGTCGCTGTGCTACACCCTGCCGGTGGTCAGCGCGGCGATGCAGGGCAAGGCCAAGGCGCTGTACCTGTTCCCGACCAAGGCGCTGGCCCAGGACCAGGTCGCCGAGCTGCTGGAACTCAACCGCGCCGGCGATCTGGGCGTGAAAGCCTTCACCTTCGATGGGGATACGCCGGGCGATGCGCGCCAGGCGATCCGCCTGCACGGCGACATCGTGGTCTCCAACCCGGACATGCTGCACCAGGCGATCCTGCCGCATCACACCAAGTGGGCGCAGTTCTTCGAGAACCTGCGCTACGTGGTCATCGATGAAGTGCACACCTACCGCGGCGTGTTCGGCAGCCACGTCACCAACGTGCTGCGCCGGCTCAAGCGGATCTGCGCGTTCTATGGCGTGGAACCGCAGTTCATCCTGTGCTCGGCGACCATCGGCAACCCGCAGGCGCATGCCGAGGCGCTGATCGAAGCGCCGGTGACGGCGATCACCGAGTCCGGCGCGCCCAGCGGGCCGAAGCATGTACTGCTGTGGAACCCGCCGGTGGTCAACGCCGATCTCGGCCTGCGCGCTTCGGCGCGTTCGCAGAGCAACCGCATCGCCCGCATCGCGATCAAATCCGGGCTGAAGACCCTGATCTTCGCGCAGAGCCGGTTGATGGTCGAAGTGCTCACCAAGTACCTCAAGGACATCTTCGACCACGACCCGCGCAAGCCGGCGCGCATCCGCGCCTACCGCGGCGGCTACCTGCCCACCGAGCGCCGCGAGACCGAACGCGCCATGCGCGCCGGGCAGATCGACGGCATCGTCAGCACCTCGGCGCTGGAGCTGGGCGTGGATATCGGCAGCCTCGACGTGGTCATCCTCAACGGCTACCCGGGCAGCGTCGCCGCGACCTGGCAGCGCTTCGGCCGCGCGGGTCGCCGCCAGCAGCCCGCGCTGGGCGTGATGGTGGCCAGTTCGCAGCCGCTGGACCAGTACGTGGTGCGCCACCCGGACTTCTTCGCCGAGGCCTCGCCCGAGCATGCGCGCATCGCGCCGGACCAGCCGCTGATCCTGTTCGACCACATCCGCTGCGCCGCCTTCGAGCTGCCGTTCCTGGCCGGCGATCCGTTCGGCCCGATCGACCCGCTGGTGTTCCTGGAAGCGCTGGCCGAAACCGAGGTGGTCCATCGCGAAGGCGACCGCTGGGAGTGGATCGCCGACAGCTATCCGGCCAACGCGGTCAGCCTGCGCTCGGTCGCCGATGGCAACTTCGTGGTGGTGGACCGCAGCGACGGGAAGCAGCAGATCATCGCCGAGGTGGATTATTCCGCCGCCGCGCTGACGCTGTACGAAGGCGCCATCCACATGGTGCAGTCCACGCCCTACCAGGTGGAGCGGCTGGACTGGGAAGGCCGCAAGGCCTATGTCACCCGCACCCACGTGGACTACTACACCGACAGCATCGACTTCACCAAGCTCAAGGTGCTGGACCGCTTCGATGGCTGCATCGCCGGGCGCGGCGATTCCCACCATGGCGAGGTGCACGTGGTGCGCCGCGTGGCCGGCTACAAGAAGATCCGCTACTACACCCACGAAAACATCGGCTACGGCCCGGTCAACCTGCCCGACCAGGAGCTGCACACCACGGCGGTGTGGTGGCAGTTGCCGCAGGCGCTGCTGCTGACCGCGTTCGACAGCAAGCAGGAAGCGCTGGACGGTTTCCTCGGCGCCGCCTACGCGCTGCACATCGTCGCCACGGTGGCGGTGATGGCCGATGCGCGCGACCTGCAGAAGGCCGTCGGCAATGGTGACGGTGCGTGGTTCGCGGTGGCGGACCAGAGCGGGCGCGGGCAGCTGCGTGGCGCCGAGTTCGATGCCAGCGCGATCGAACTGCAGCAGCAGTTCGTGCCCACGGTGTATCTGTACGACAACTTCCCCGGCGGCGTTGGCCTGAGCGAGCCGCTGTGGGTGCGCCAGGCCGAGCTGCTGCTGCGCGCGCGCGAACTGGTGCAGGGCTGCGACTGCAAGGCCGGCTGCCCGGCCTGCGTCGGCCCGGTGCTGGCCGGCCAGGAAGACGATGCCACCACGCCGAAGGCGCTGGCGTTGAAGGTGCTGGACCTGTTCGACAGTGCCGCCCTGCCGTCCGCCGCCGAACGTGAGCGCCAGCATGCCGAGGTGGTCGCCCCGTGAGCCTGAGCCTGGACAAGCTGCGCCTGCTGCGCCGGCAGGCCGGTGATGCGACGGCGGCGGCGCCTGAAAACCCGGTAGGTGCCGACCGTTGGCCGGCACACCCCACCGAACCCGCAGCCCCGCTTCCGGCCGCCGCCAACGACGCGCGTGCGCGCACGCCTGCGCCCGCCTCCGTTTTCGGCTGGGTCGAGCAGGAGATCCGCCACAAACCGACCGGCGCCGCCGCACGCGAGACCGCACCGGCGGTTCCCGCTGTTCCTGTTGCTGTCCCCGCGCCCGCGCTGCGCAGACCCGAGATCGGTGGCCTGCGCCGTCTGCTTGGCCTGCGCGAACGCGGCATCAGCACAGCCAATCCGCGCGGGAACGCCGCGGATCGCCATGTCCCGGGCGAGGAAATCGCACCCGGCCTGTTCCTGATTGAATCGTTCGTCGCGCAGGCGATCCCCACCGAACCGTTGTCGCTGGCCTTCGCCAAGCGCGAAGGCGAGCAGGTGCAGCCGCGGGATCTGTTGTTCTTCGATACCGAGACCACCGGCCTGGCCGGCGGCACCGGCACCCGCGCCTTCATGATCGGCGCGGCGGACTGGCACACCCATCCCGAGCGCGGCGACGGCCTGCGCATCCGCCAACTGCTGATGACCACGATGGCGGCCGAGGCCGCGATGCTGCGCGAGTTTGCCGGCTGGCTGCAGCCGGGCACGGTGTTCTCCAGCTACAACGGGCGCTGCTACGACGCCCCGCTGCTCAAGACGCGCTATCGGCTGGCCCGGCAGCGCTGCCCGATCACGCCGCTGGATCACGTCGACCTGCTGTTCCCGACCCGCCGCCGCTATCGCGGCACCTGGGAGAACTGCCGGCTGGCCACGATCGAGCGCCAGCTGCTGCAGATCGTGCGCGAAGACGATCTGCCCGGCTCGGAAGCCCCTGCGGCGTGGCTGAATTACCTCCGGGGCGGCAGCGCGGTGAACCTGCGCCGGGTGGCCGAGCACAACCACCAGGACGTGGTGACCCTGGCGCTGCTGATGCGGCGGCTGGTGGCCGAGGAGCAGCGCGACCGGGAGACGTTGGCTTTGTCCTCGCCGTCCCCCTGAGGGAAACGCAGGCTCAGCTCAGTCCGGCACGCAGTCGATCAATCATCAGGGACAGAAGTTCATTCACGCGATGGGCCTCCGCCGGAGGAATCATCTCATTCATGGTTTGCGCGTCCTCCTGACAGTCAAAGATGTCCACGGACGTCCAGCCGCTGGACCAGAAATCTATCGTCGCGAATTTATTGTTTCCTTCAACACTCGCTCTCTGCAGCTCTCCGAAGTCCCCGCGCCCTTCGTCTGTGTAGGTGATGTTGAATCCCGTCAGATGGGGATGAATATTGCCCCTGAACCACGTGATATCAGGTGCGCTCATTGTTTTCTCCGACAAATCAAACCTTGCTCGCAGGCGCTGCCTGCAGAAGGGTGGCTGATGGCTTCCCGAGAGGTACGCCGCCAATAATGACGGCAGGTGGTGCGTCATGTCTTGACGCGGCGTGAAGTAGGCGTGTTCCACACTGCACGCACTCTCCGTGGGAGGACCACCACATGCGTCTGAACCTTCTGTTCGCCCTGGGCTGCGCCCTGCCGCTGGCCGCCTGCAGTCATCCCGGCAAGACGGCGGGAACACCCGCCGACAGCCCGACCTCGACCGCGCCGCCCGCGGTGGCCGGCAGTGGCGGCCAATGCGATCCGGAAAAGCTCACCGGCCTGACCGGGCAGACCGCCACCGAAGCGGTGATCCAGAAAGCAGTGAAGGACAGCGGTGCCCGCAACGCCCGCGTGCTCAAGCCGGGCATGGCGATGACCATGGATTACCGCGAAGACCGCCTCAGCATCGAAGTGGACGCGCAGAACAGGATCGTGCGCGCCAACTGCGGTTGAGAAGGCTTCCTGCAGGTCAGTCGCGCAGGCGTTGGGCCTTGCCGCTGGCCAGCGCCTGATCGATGGCCGTGCGTACTTCCCGCACGGCGCGGGCCGAGGCCAGGCTCTGCTGGTGCGCCAGGCGCGCCTGCTCCCGGCCCAGCTCGGCCTGCTCGCGCGCGACCAGGGTGATCTGACGGGCGTCCACCGCCTTGGCCGCGGCGGTACGCGCTTCGCGCGCTGCCTGGCTGGCACCGGCGGCAGCCGCACGTGACTGGCGCGCGGCCTGGTTGGCCTCGGCGGCCGCATCCAGTCCCGTTTGGCGCGTCGCGTGGTTGACCACCGCCGCGACATCCACTGCGGCCAGCGCGTCGGCGGTGACCTGCATCGAGACCTGGGCCAGCTGCTGGCCGATCGCCGCCTGGCGGTTGCCCAGCTCGGCCTGCGCGTTGCCCAAGGCCGCCACGTCGGACTGACTGCGGCTGAGCTGGCTGAGGACGGCGGGATCGCGGATGAGATAGCGCGCCTGGCCACGACGTACCCACAGCGCCGGTTCGTCGCCGCCCGCATCGCGGCGCGCCTGCTTGAGATCGGCCACCGAGGCATCGACGAAGTTGTCGTCCTGCCCCATCAGCACGAACGCCTGGGCGGGTTGCTGGCGGATGTTGAGCTTGCCATGGGTGACGAAGGACATCCCGTCATCCAGATCCTTCGGCGGCTCCGGCGCACGCGGTGCGGCGGGGGCGGCGGGGGCGGCCGGCGGTTCCGGGGCCGGCATCGGCTCCGGCGCGGGGACCGGGGCGCGCGCAGGCAACGGCGTGGGCGGCGTGGGTACGTTCGGTGCGGTCGGGGCCGGGGGCGCCGGCGGCGGCGGCGCAGCCACCAACCGCAGCGGCGCCACGCCGACGACCACAAACAGCGCGGTGATCGCCAGCGCGGCGACGCGCGGGAAACTGCGGGTCTGCTGCAGGGTCAGCAGGCGGCGCTTGAGGCTGCGCAGGTTCGGCGAGGCGCTGGCCACGCCCACGGCGGGACGCGGTGCGACACCCAGCTGCACCAGCAGGCGACCATAGTCGTGCCGGCAATGGTCATGCCCGGCCACCACCGCACCATCGCAGGCTTCTTCGCGGGCCAGGGCGTATTCGCGCGCGGCCAGGTGGACCAGCGGATGGAAGAAGAACAGATGCTGCGACAGTGCCGGCAGCAGGCCCCACCACAGGTCGCGGCGCTGCAGATGGATCAGCTCATGGGTCAGCGCCATGTCCAGGTCATCGGCCGACATCGCCGGCAGTTCGCGCGCCGGCAGCAGCAGCACGGGCCGCCACGGGCCGATCAACTGCGGCGAGCGGATCTGTGCGGAGAGCTTCAGGCGCGGCGCGCGGCGCAGGCCATGCGCTTCGGCAGCGAGCTGCAGGGCCTGCTGCAGGCCGGCGTCGGTGCACTCGGTGGCACCGCGCACCAGCGCGCGGCTCGCGCGGTAGCCGCGCAGGCTGTGCACCAGCATCAAGAGCACGCCGGCGGCCCACAGGGCCAGCAGCAGCGACGGCCAGGACACTGCCATCGTCGCCGTCTCGGCCGCGCTCGCTGCATGGATGACCGGCGCGGCCTGCACGGCGGCATCGAACGCAGGCAGTGCCGTTACCGGGGCGGTCGGCGCAGTCAGCGCGACGGGTGCAGGCAGCACCGCCAGTTCCAGCGGGCTGCTCCAGAACAGGCCCAGCACCGCCTGCGCGGCCACCAGCCACCACAGCCGGCAGCGGGTCGCGGAGGGCAGCTGCGGCAGCAGGCGGCATACGCCCCAGACCAGCGCCACCAGCACCGCACTCTGCACGCTGGTCCAGCCCAACCGCATCAGCAGTTCGCTCATCATCATGTCCATGGCTCAGCCCTCCCGCTTGCGTGACTGCAACTGTGCGACCAGCGCTTCCAGCTCGGCCAGCTCCTGATCGCTGACGTCCACCTTGTGCGACATGAACGCCACGAACGGCGAGACCGAGCCCTGCAGCGTCTTCTCCACGAAGCTGGCCACCGCGCCCTGCACCACGCTGTCCTGGCCGCTGGTGGTGGCATAGCGGTACACGCCGTCCACCTGCTTGCGGCTCAGGTAGGACTTGGCGCGCAGGCGCTCCATCATGGTCAGCACGGTGGACCGTGCCAGCCCGCGCTGCTCGCCGAACCCGGCGGCGACTTCGCCGACGCTGGGACGGTCCTGTTCCGCGATGTACTGCAGCAGGGCCAGTTCCTGGTCCCCGATGGTCTTGCCGCGCATGGCGCACTCCCTATGACTACACGTGTCGCTACCGTGCCAGTGACTACAGGTGTCGTCAAGTGCCGGACGGTCGGTGCCGACGAACGGTAGGCCGGGCGTGATCGCCCTGCCGGTGGCCTTAAACCTTTTCGCCGCGGCCCGCATCCAAGCCTTCGAGCTGCGGCATCCCGCCCTGGCGCCGCGTCACCTTCGCCAAGGACCTGCTGCATGCGCTCCACGTACCGCGTGATCTTGATGGTCGCCCTGCTGTTCCCGCTTTGCGCGCAGGCGCGAGCCGGCAATGTGGACACTGCCAACCAGCAGACCCGACAGTTCATCGGCCGGACCATGGACGCCCTGCGCATTCCCGGGCTGCAGATCGCCGTGATCCAGGACGGAAAGGTGGTGCTCTCGGAGAGCCACGGGCTGGCCAACGTCGAAAACGGGCTGCCGGCCACGCGCACGACGCGTTTCCCGCTCAACTCGGCGACGAAATCGTTCACCGGGGTGGCGATGATGCAGCTGGCCGAGGCGGGCAAGGTGAACCTGGATGCGCCGATCTCGACCTATCTCGCCGATCTGCCCGAGGCGTGGCGCGGCGTTCGTGTGCGCCAGCTGCTGGCGCACACCTCCGGGCTGCCGGACATCCTCGATGCACAGGGGCTGCTCGGCGGAGGGAGCGAGCAGGCGGCCTGGGCGGCGGTGACCCGGCTGCCGGTGGAGGCCGCCCCCGGCGCGCGCTTCACCTACAACCAGACCAACTACGTGCTGCTGGCTCGGATCATCGCCGCGCAGTCGGCGATGCCGTACGACCGCTATGTCGCCACGCATCAGTTCGATGTCGCCGGGATGCCGTCCACGACGTTCGGCGACAGCTACGATCTGGTCGCCAACAGCGCCACGATCTACAGCTGGTTCCCGCGCCGCACCGATGCGCCGGACGCCGCGCCACGTCTCTCGCACTGGTTCTACGACATGACGCCCGGGCTGTGGGCCGGCGGCGGCATGCTGACCACCGCCGATGACGTCGCGCAGTGGCTGGTCGCGGTGTCCGGCAACCGCCTGATCAACGCGGCCAGTACCCGCAGGATGTGGACGCCGGAACGGCTCGACGATGGCAGCGAGGGCGCCTGGGGAGACGGTTGGGCGGTATTGCAGGGCGCCCCGCAACGCCAGGTGGCCGGCATGGGTGGCGCGCGCTCGGCCCTCATCGTCTACCCCGACCAGGGGCTGGCCATCGTGGTGCTGACCAACCTGGTCGGGGCCAACCCGCAGAACTTCATTCCGCAGATCGCCGCGTTCTACGGCGTGGACGCGCCGGTGCCGACGGTCAGCCGCGCGGCCCGCCCATCACCGGCAGGATCACGCCGCTGATGTAACTCGCGGTGATCGGCGAGGCGAGGAACACATAGGCCGGCGACAGTTCTTCCGGCTGCGCCGGTCGGCCCATGTCGCTGTCCTGGCCGAACTCGGCCACGTCGGGGGCTTTCTTGTCGGCCGGATTGAGCGGCGTCCAGACCGGTCCCGGGGCGACCGCGTTGACCCGGATGCCGCGCGGCAGCAGCTGGCTGGCCAGCGCCTTGGTGAAGGCATGGATCGCGCCCTTGGTGGCCGAGTAGTCCACCAGCGACTTGCTGCCGAACAGTCCGGTTTCCGAGCCGGTATTGATGATGCTGGCGCCTTCGCCCAGATGCGGGAGCACCGCGCGCGCCATCTGGATGTATCCGCCGATGTTGGTCTGCAGGGTTTCCTGCAGATGGTCGTCCTCGAGGTCTTCCAGGCGGTCGCAGTGCAGCTGGAAGGCGGCGTTGTTGACCAGGATGTCGACCCCGCCGAACGCCTTGACCACCTGCTTCACCGCCTTGTTGCAGAAGGCCGGGTCGCGCACGTCGCCGGCGATCACCACGCAACGGCCGCCTTCCTTCTCGACGTGCTCGCGGGTGATCTTCGCGTCCTTCTTTTCATCCAGGTGCAGCACCGCCACATCGGCCCCTTCGCGGGCGAACAGCACGGCCACCGCGCGGCCGATGCCGGAGTCGGCGCCGGTGATGATCGCGCGCTTGCCCTTGAGTTTGCCGCTGCCTTGGTAGTCCGGCGCAAGGAAACGCGGGGCCAGCTGCATCTCGTGTTCGTTGCCCGGTTTGGCCAGCTGCTCGGCCGGCATTTTTTCCGGCTGGCGGCGCGTGCCGGCCTGGGTAGCCTTCTTGGTCCTGGAGGCGGCGGCCTTCTTCGCCGCACGCGCGTCCTTGGCCTTTTCCTGGTCCTGCAGACGGCGCTGGCGCGCCGCCACGCGCGCAGCGCGCGGATCGGTGGCGGCTGCCTTGCGGGTCGCGGTTTTCACGACCGGCGCACGGGTACGCGGTTCGGTTGCGTCGGCCGCCGGGGCCGCCTTGCGGGACGTGGGGGTCTTGGTGGTCTTACGGGGTTTGGCCGTGGCCATGTTCGACTCCTGTTGCCGGATCAGATGCGTGGATATCACGCGGGCGCATGTCGCCGCGGGCGGTGCCGCTCTGGAGTGCGCAGCCCCACTATGGTCAACCCGGCGGCCAGGGATGGTGAATGGAGCGTGCCCACACCGTGTAGAGGATTCATGCGCCGCATACGGGCACCGATGCACCCTGAGCGCAATTCCCATGGAGTGCGTCGCATGCTTCGTTACCTGTCCGCGGCTGTGGCCGTCCTTGCTTTGTCCGCCTGCAGCAGCACCCCTGTCGCGCAGGTCCAGCCGATCGACGGCGTGATTTCCGGCCAGTGCCATGTCGACAAGGTGCGTGGCGCCACCGGGCTGGCCGCGTCGGCGGCTACCGTGGAGCGGGCCCGCGTGGACAGCGACAGCCTCGAGGTCATCGTGCTGCGGGGCCAGCGCCAGGAAAGCGGCCCGACCGCCAGCGGTGCGGTGCCGTCGAGCGCCGGGGCGGAAAGCGGTGGCGAACGGCTCACCATCGAAACCGGCAACACCAACAACATCACCGCGATCTACTGCGGCTGACCGCTGCGCTCATCCCGCGCGGGCGCGCCGGACGGTGCGCCGCGCGGCTTTGAGTACTTTCAGCGTGGCCAGTTCCCACTGACGGTCGCCGCGCAGCCCGGCAAGCGCCTTCAATGAGCCGGCCCGCCAGCCATCGAATACGCAGGGATCGATGTAGGCCTTGCGGCACACCGACGGTGTGTTGCCCAGCAGGTTGGCCACCTCGCATACCACCTGCTTCTGCAATGCCGCCAGCGCGCGCTCACTGGAGGGTTCGGGCAGCTCGGTCGCGGCAAGCTGACGGATCGCCTCCAGCGTGCCGCCCCAGGTGCGGAAATCCTTGGCGCTGAAATCCTCGCCCATCGCATCGTGCAGATAGTCATTGACCATGCCCGAGTCCACCGGTTGCACCGCGCCCTCGTCATCGCGGTACTGGAACAGCGCCTGCCCGGGCAGCTGCTGGCAGCTGCGGATGAGCTTGACCAGTTCGCGGTCATCCACGTCCACCTCATGCGCCTGCCCGGACTTGCCCCGGAAGCGCATCTGCGCCCGGCCGCCCTTGACCAGCGCGAGGTGGCGGTTACGTAGCGTGGTCAGCCCGTAAGAGCGGTTGTCACGTGCATAGACTTCATTGCCAACGCGCACCAGCGTCTGTGCCAGCAACGCCACCACGATCGCCAGCACCTTGTCGCGCGGGAAGCCGGGCAGCTTCAGATCGCGGCGCAGGCGCCGACGCAGCGTGGGCAGGGCGGTACCAAAGGCAATGATGCGATCGAATTTGCCATCGCCCCGCACCCGCGCCCAATCGGCGTGGTAGCGGTACTGCTTGCGGCCGCGCGCGTCGCGGCCGGTCGCCTGCAGGTGGCCGTTGGGCAGCGCGCAGATCCACACATCGGTGTACGCCGGCGGGATCGCCAGCGCGCGGATCCGGGCCAACGTGGCGGCATCGCGCACCGCCGCACCATCGGCGTCGCGGTAGGCGAAGCCTTTGCCGGCCTTGCGGCGGGCGATGCCGGGCAGTTCATCGCTGACATACCGCAGGCCGGCCTGGCGGGCGGCGGCGGCTTCGGGGGTGGTGGTGCGGCTCGGGCTCATGGACGCGGCGCGGATCAGGGAAACGCAGTGTTACCGCTGCCGGTGCGGCGCCGCGTCAATAACGCAACACAAACACCTCACGCCGCGCTTGGCGATATCCTCCAGAGTTTACTGGCTCGCTTCCTGGAGTACCGATGTCGTCCCTGTCGTTCCGCCGCGTGCGGCGTTCTTTCGGGCTGATTGCCCTGTTCCCCGCCCTGCTGGTCCTCGGTGCGTGCAGCGCCCCGCCGATGGACGAGCAGGAGGCCGTCGCCACCCATGCGCAGAAGGCGGCCGAAGCCGCCGCCGCACCGACCGACGAAGCCGGCAAGGCGACCGAAGCGCCGCCGGTCGGCAGCTGCGATGCCACCCAGGTGCAGAGCCTGGTCGGCCAGCCCTATACCGCCGAGCTCGGCAGCCAGGCCCAGCAGGATGCCGGCGCCACCAGCGTGCGCGTGCTCAAGCCGAACGACATGACCACGATGGAGTTCATCGGCGAGCGCCTGAACGTCGAAGTGGATGCCAAGAACGTGGTGGCCGGCGTCCGCTGCGGCTGAACAGGCGACGGAGAAAACCCCTGAAACACAGGGGTTTGGTTGCGCCTGCAACCGTGTATTGCGGCGTTGCAGCAACTATGCTCTAGTCGAGTCATCCGGTGCCTCCAGATGCGCTCAACGGATTGAGCGGGGACGAGTGTCGCCGCTCACCCGACATTGAGGCAGAGATGGCCCCCCGCAACCGCCAAGGGCTTTACGACCCGCAAGATGAGCGAGATGCCTGTGGTTTCGGCATGGTCGCCCAGCTCGACGACCAGCCGTCCCGACTGCTGGTCGACACCGCTATCGCCGCACTCTCGCGCATGACCCACCGCGGCGGCGTCGCTGCCGACGGTGTCACCGGTGACGGCTGCGGCCTTTTGCTGCGCCGTCCCGACGTGTTCCTCAAGGCACTCGCCGCCGAAGCGGGTCTCACGCTGGGTGCGCGCTTCGCCGCCGGCGTGGTGTTCCTGCCGCACGACACCGTTGCCGCACAGGCCTGCCGCGACACGCTGGAACAGCAGCTGCGCGAGGCCGGTTGCCAGCCTGTCGGCTGGCGCGTGGTACCCACCGATCCCAGCGTCTGCGGCCAGCTCGCGCGCGACACCCTGCCGCACATCGAGCAGGTGTTCGTCGATGCCGGTGCCGCGCAGGACGAGGCCGCCTTCACCCTGGCCCTGTTCCTGGCCCGCCGCCGCAGCGAACAGCAGCTGCGCGAGCACGCCGATTACTACGTCACCACGCTCAGCCCGAATGCGATCAGCTACAAGGGCATGGTGCTGCCGGACAAGCTGAGCCGCTTCTACGTGGACCTGCAGCGCAACGACCTGGCCTCCAGCGCGATCGTGTTCCATCAGCGCTTCTCGACCAACACGCTGCCGCGCTGGCCGTTGGCGCATCCGTTCCGGATGCTCGCGCACAACGGCGAGATCAACACCATCGAGGGCAACCGCCGGTGGGCGCAGGCGCGCAGCAAGGTGTGGAAGACCCCGCGCTTCGACATCGGCGAATTCAATCCGGTCATCTCCATGCACGGCTCGGACTCGCAGAGTCTGGATAACATGCTCGAGCTGATGGTCAGCGCCGGCATGGAGCTGATCCAGGCGCTGCGCATCCTGGTGCCGCCGGCGACCCAGTCGCTGGAGTTCAAGGATCCGGACCTGGCCGCGTTCTACGAGTTCTACGGGCTCAACAGCGAGCCCTGGGACGGCCCGGCCGGCATCGTCGCCTGCGACGGCCGCTATGCCGCCTGCACGCTGGATCGCAACGGCCTGCGCCCGGCGCGCTGGATGCTGACCTCCGACCGCCACTTCCTGGTCGCCTCCGAAGCCGGTGTCTGGGAAGTGCCGGCCGAGCGCGTGGTGCGCAAGGGCAAGCTCGGCCCGGGCGAGATGATGGCGATCGACCTGAAGCGCGGCGACCTGCTCGACTCGGATGCCATCGACCGCATCAACCGTGGCCGCGCGCCGTACAAGCAATGGCTGCAGCAGGGCGTGACCTACCTGCAGACCGAGCTGATCGATCCGTCGCTGGTGGAAGAGCCGTTCGACGAGCGCACCCTGCGCAGCTATCACAAGCTGTTCCAGCTCAGCACCGAGGAAGTGGAGCAGATCCTGCGTCCGCTGGCCGAGACCGAGCAGGAAGCTACCGGCTCGATGGGCGATGACACGCCCATGGCCGTGCTGAGCCAGCACAGCCGTCCACTCTACGATTACTTCCGCCAGGCGTTCGCGCAGGTCACCAACCCACCGATCGATCCGCTGCGCGAAGACTGCGTCATGTCGCTGTCCACCCAGCTCGGCAAGGAGACCAACATCTTCCATGCCGGCGCGGAGACGGTGAACCACGTCATCCTCAATTCGCCGGTACTCAGCCAGCGCAAGCTGCGTCAGCTGATCAAGATGGAACAGTACGCCGACAAGAACCGGCTGATCGATCTGTCCTACAGCTTGGACGAAGGCCTGAAGGCCGGCATCGAGCGCATCTGCGCCGAAGCCGAAGCCGCCGCCCGCGAAGGCATCGTCATGCTGCTGCTGAGCGACCGTTACCCGGTTGCCGACCGCCCGATGGTGCACGCCCTGCTGGCCACCAGCGCGGTGCATCACCATCTCTCCAATGCGGGGCTGCGCTGCGACGTCAACCTGATTTTGGAAACCGGCACCGCGCGCGATCCGCACCACATGGCCTGCCTGCTCGGCTTCGGTGCCACCGCGGTGTACCCGTATCTGGCCTACCAGACCCTGTTCGACCTGGGCCGGCGCGGCATCCTGCAGCTGAGCAAGGGCGGCGAGCAGTCGCAGATCGGCCGCCGCTACCGCAAGGGCATCTACAAGGGCCTGTCCAAGATCATCTCCAAGATGGGCATCTGTACCGTGGCCAGCTACCGCGGCGCGCAGCTGTTCGAGATCGTCGGGCTGGATGACGAGGTGGTCGACCTGTGCTTCCCGGACACCGCCTCGCGCGTGGCCGGGGTCGGCTTCGCGCGCCTGGACGATGAGGCCCGCGAGCTCACCGTGCGCGCCTGGAATGATCTGCTGCGCCCGGATGTCGGCGGCGTGCTCAAGTACGTGCACGGCGGCGAGTACCACATGTACAACCCGGACGTGGTCATGACCCTGCAGCGTGCCGCGCGCAGCGGCGATGCCGCGGACTGGCAGCGCTACTGCGAGGCCGTGCACGGCCGACCGGTGTCGGCGCTGCGCGACCTGCTGCAGCTCAAGGCCGCGCCCACGCCGACGCCGCTGGACGAAGTGGCCCCGGCCGAAGATCTGTTCCGCCGCTTCGACACCGCCGCGATCAGCCTCGGTGCGTTGTCGCCGGAAGCGCACGAAGCGCTGGCGATCGCCATGAACCGGCTCGGCGGCCGCAGCAATTCCGGCGAAGGCGGCGAAGACCCGGTGCGCTATGGCACCGAGAAGCGCAGCAAGATCAAGCAGGTGGCCTCGGGCCGCTTCGGCGTCACCGCCGAGTACCTGGTCAACGCCGAAGTGCTGCAGATCAAGGTTGCCCAGGGCGCCAAGCCCGGCGAAGGCGGCCAGCTGCCCGGGCACAAGGTCAACGAACTGATCGCGCGGCTGCGGTATGCCAAGCCGGGCATCGGCCTGATCTCGCCGCCGCCGCACCACGACATCTACTCGATCGAAGATCTGGCCCAGCTGATCTACGACCTCAAGCAGGTCAACCCAACCGCACTGGTCTCGGTGAAGCTGGTCAGCCATGCCGGGGTCGGCACCATCGCCGCCGGCGTGGTCAAGGCCGGCGCCGATCTGATCACCGTCTCCGGCCATGACGGCGGCACCGGCGCCAGCCCGGTCAGTTCGATCCGCTATGCGGGCGTGCCGTGGGAGCTGGGCGTGGCCGAATCGCACCAGGCACTGGTCGCCAACGACCTGCGCGGGCGCACCCTGCTGCAGACCGATGGTGGCCTGAAGACCGGCCTGGACGTGATCAAGGCCGCGCTGCTCGGTGCGGACAGCTTCGGTTTCGGCACCGCGCCGATGATCGTGCTGGGCTGCAAGTACCTGCGCATCTGCCACCTCAACAACTGCGCCACCGGCGTGGCCACCCAGGATGAGCGCCTGCGTGCGCAGTACTTCACCGGCCTGCCGGAGCGCGTGGAGAACTTCTTCCGCCTGCTGGCCGAGGAAGTCCGTGGCTGGCTGTCCTACCTGGGCGTGCGCTCGCTGGAGGAGATCGTCGGCCGTACCGACCTGCTGCAGCAGCTGGAGGTTTCACCGCGACCGGGCGTCAAGGTGGATCTGTCGCGCCTGCTGCACCCGGCCGACTACGCGGGCAGCCACTGCGCCGCGCAGCGTCTGTACGAATCGCCGGACAGCCTGGCGACGCAGATGGACGGGCTGCTGGCCCCGGCGATCGCCGGCAAGCTCGGCGGCGAACACCGCTTCCTGATCCACAACACCGACCGCTCGATCGGTACCCGTTTGTCCGGCGAGATCGCACGCACGCACGGCAACCAGGGCATGGCCGATGCACCGCTGACCCTGCGTTTCCGTGGCACGGCCGGGCAGAGCTTCGGCGCGTTCAACGTGGGCGGCCTGCAGCTGGAGGTCGAAGGCGAAGCCAACGATTACGTCGGCAAGGGCATGGCCGGCGGCCGGCTGGTGGTGCGCCCGCCGCGTGGCGCACGCTTCGAGGCGCGCAACACCGCGATCATCGGCAACACCTGCCTGTACGGCGCCACCGGTGGCGAGCTGTTCGCCGCGGGCCGTGCCGGCGAGCGCTTCGGCGTGCGCAACTCCGGCGCGCTGGCGGTGATCGAAGGGGCCGGTGACCACTGCTGCGAGTACATGACCGACGGCATCGTGCTGGTGCTGGGCAAGGTCGGGCTGAACTTCGGCGCCGGCTTCACCGGCGGCCTGGCCTACGTCCTGGATATCGATCGTGACTTCGTGGACCGCTACAACCACGAACTGATCGACATCCACCGCATCTCGGCCGAGGGCTTCGAGAACCATCGCCAGCACCTGCATACGCTGATCAGCCGCCACCGCGAACTGACCGGCAGCATCTGGGCGCAGCAGATCCTCGATGAGTTCCGCGATTACGTCGGCAAGTTCTGGCTGGTCAAACCCAAGGCCGCCAGCATCGAATCGCTGACCGACTCACTGCGCCGCGCTGCGTGATCCATCCCGGTAGTGCCGGCCGCTGGCCGGCACCCTCAACGTGTAGTGCCGGCCGCTGGCCGGCAGATCACCATCCCAGGGCCCACCCATGAGCCGCAAGCAAGCTTTCCAGTTCCTCGATCTGCCCCGGACGATGCCGCAGCGCATCCCGGTCGAACTGCGCACCTCCGGCGACTGGGGCGAGCTGTACGGCAAGTTCGGCAAGGAGGACGCGCAGTTCCAGGCCGGTCGCTGCCTGGATTGCGGCAACCCGTACTGCAGCTGGAAGTGCCCGGTGCACAACGCCATCCCGCAGTGGCTGCAGCTGGTGCAGGAAAACCGCATCCACGAAGCGGCCACGCTGTGCCATTCGACCAATCCGCTGCCGGAAGTGTGCGGCCGGGTGTGTCCGCAGGACCGCCTGTGCGAAGGCAGCTGCACGCTGGAGGAGTTCGGCGCGGTGACCATCGGCGCGGTCGAGAAGTACATCGTCGATACCGCGCTGGCCACCGGCTGGCGTCCGGACATGAGCGCGGTGGAAGCCACCGGCAAGCGCGTGGCGGTGATCGGCGCCGGCCCGGCCGGGCTAGCCTGCGCCGACAAGCTGGCGCATGCCGGCATCCAGGCCGTGGTGTATGACCGCTACGAACAGATCGGCGGGCTGCTGCAGTTCGGCATCCCCAGTTTCAAGCTGGACAAATCGGTGATCAGCCGCCGCCGCAACGTGCTCGAAGGCATGGGCGTGCAGTTCCGACTCGGGGTGGAGATCGGCCGCGATGTGAGCATCGATGACCTGCTGGCCGAGTACGACGCGGTGTTCGTGGGTACCGGCGCCTACCGCTATACCGACGGTGGCCTGCTCGGCCAGGACCTCAAGGGCGTGCTGCCGGCGCTGCCGTTCCTGGTGCAGAACAGCCGCATCGTCAGTGGCAGCGATGCCCACGGCCGGCCGATCGCCGGCTGGGAAGACCAGATCGCCCTGCCCGACCTCGAAGGCAAGCGCGTGGTGGTGCTGGGCGGTGGCGATACCGGCATGGACTGCGTGCGCAGCGCGATCCGGCTCGGCGCGGCCAAGGTGACCTGCGCCTACCGCCGCGACGAGGCCAACATGCCCGGCTCGGCGCGCGAAGTGGCCAATGCGCGCGAGGAAGGCGTGCGCTTCCTGTTCAATCGCCAGCCGCTGTCGATCGAGGCCGGTGCGGATGACGAAGTGATCGGGGTGATGGTGGTCGAAACGCAGCTGGACGCACCGGATGCACAGGGCCGCCGCAATGCGGTGCCGATCGCCGGCAGCGAATCGCTGCTGGAAGCGGACGTGGTGATCATCGCCTTCGGCTTCTCGCCGACTGCGCCGGCCTGGCTGACCGGACAGGGCGTGGAGGCCGGCAACAATGGCCGCATCGTGGCCGGTGGCAGTGGCCGCCTGCCGTTCCAGACCGCCCATCCGCGCCTGTTCGCCGGGGGCGATGCGGTACGCGGCGCGGACCTGGTGGTGACGGCCGTGGCCGAGGGCCGCGATGCGGCCGGCAGCATCGTGCAGCTGCTTTCGGCGTAATCGCGCCTACGCGGCAGCGGGCAGCGGTGACGGCGTGTGACGCACGCCGGCCCGCTCGATCTCCAGCGCCATCAGCAGCTCGATGTTGTCGAGCTGGTCACGGATGCGGCGGTTGCTCGCCGGATCGTCGTGGCCGCGGCCCATGTGCGCATCGAGCATGCGGGCGAGCCCGGCCAGCAGCACGTCGGCATCGGCCTGCGGGGCCTCCCGCAACACCGCGGCCAGCGCGCGGATGCGGGGGCCCGGATCCTCCGGAGCAGATGCGGACGAGGCGGCAACGGCAGAAAGGGAGAGGGTCATGGCAGGAGTTCCCTGATTGACGGACGGCCTCTACTGTCGGATATGGCCCCCTCCGGACACCATGCAACAATTACGAAAATGCGTGATGGCGCGTGACCGCCATCACCGTTCAGCGCTGGCGCCGCTGCAACCTGAACGACTTACACTGACCGCGTCTCCCTCTGGACTGCTCCCATGCGCATCGGCCTGGCCGCGAACCGCCTGCACCACCACGACAAGCACGCCGCCCTGTTCCGCTGGCTGCGCGCCAGCGACACCGGACTGCGCGAACTGGGCGTGGAGCTGCACGCGGTCGGACGCACCTTCGATGCGATCCAGCGGCTGGGCTTCCTGCAGGACTTCGCCCCGCTGCGGCGCTACCCGAACGGCCGCGAGGGTGGGCTGATGAAGCTGGTCGCCGAGGTGGTCGGCATGGGCACGCCCGAGCGCACCCTGGATGGCGCCATCTACCTGATGGACCCGGTCGATCCCTCGTCGGTGTTCCCCGAGGCGACCGCGCTGAAGCGCCAGTGCGTGATCCACGGCAAACCCTTCATCTCCACCGTCGCCACCGCGCGCGACTGGGTCGAGGTGGAGCGCCTGCACGCCGGCCTGGCCCCGGACCCGGGCGCCGATGACCTGCACGCCTTCGCGCAGCACACGCTGGCGCTGATCGCGCATGACGCGATGAAGCCGGCGATGCTGGCCTTCGCCGACGAGCACTTCGAGGTGCTGTCGCGCTTCCGCAGCCGGGTCGGCACCGGCACCACCGGCCAGCGCCTCAACGAACTGGCCTGGAGCCGCGGCTGGCCGCAGGGCGAGGAATGGGTGATGCGCTACCAGAGCGGCCCGATGGGCGGCGATGCGCAGATCGCCGACCGCGTACTGGAAGGCCATTGCCAGCGCGCGATCTTCTTCGAGGATCCGCACGTGGCGCGCCAGCACGAGGCCGACATCCAGCTGCTCGAGCGCGCGGTCACCACCGTGACCGATCAGGCCGTGTGCATCACCGCGCCGCGGGTGGCGGCGCGCTGGGCGCAGGCGGCGGCGTTGCGGCTGGGGAACTGAGAAACACCGCATCGGTAGTGCCGGCCGCTGGCCGGCAATCGCGCGCGGGTGGGGTTCATGGGGAGCCGGCCAACGGCCGGCACTACCGGTCGCGGGCGTGGCAGCAGCCGGCTCTACCCCGCCGGGGTCAGCATCTGCCGCAGCATCGCCTTCAGCCGCCGCCCTTCGAGCTGGAAGTAATCCCGCTCGGCGTGCCACGCCGGGAAACGCTGCTCCACCTCGGCCCAGAAGGCTGGCGAGTGGTTGGCCTGGATCAGGTGGCAGAGCTCGTGCACCAGCACGTATTCAAACGCCGACGGCCGCCCCAGCACCAGGGCCAGATCCAGCGCCATGCTGCCGTCCGGGGCCAGCGAGCCCCATTGCGAGGACATCACCTTGAGCCGCAGCCGCGCCGGTGCGCGGGGCAGGCCCGGCAGGTAGCGCGGCAGCCACTGGCCGACATCGGCACGGGTCTGTGCTTCGTAGAACTCGCGCAGGGCACGGCGCAGCGTGGCGTCGGTGCCCCGGCTGGGCCAGTGCAGGCAGGCGCCGTCGGCGTCGATCTCCATATGCGCATAGCGGCCGGTTTCCCAGCGCAGCGGCAGCAGCTCACCGCGCAGCGGCAGCACGCCCGCCTCGCCGATCACCAGCGGCGGCGGCAGGTTGGTCGCTTGGTAGCTGCGCAGCTGTTCGGACAACCAGCCACGGTGCTGCTCCAGGAAGCGCTCGCCCATCACCAGGCTGGCGCGCGGTGGCAGGGTCAGGCGCACGCCGCGCTCATCGACGCTGAGCTTGATCCGGCGCGCGCGCGGATCGCGTACGCGCAACACATCGATCTCGGCATCCTCCAGGCGCAGCCGTACCGTATCGCGCTGCAGCGTGCTGACAGCCGGCGAAATCAGGCGGCGGAGGAATCCGGACATGGGTACAGCATAGCGCCGGCCGTGACCGGCGCATGACTGGGGACTGATCGGATCCGGTCAGTCCGCCTTGCTGAGCTTGAAGGCCTCTTCCAGCAGCAGGAACAGGCGACGCACTTCGCCGCTCTGCAGGGCGAAACGGGCGTCCAGTTCGGCGCGGCGGCCGTCATCGTCGGCATGCTCGAGCTGGTCCAGCGCGCCATCCAGGAACTTCAGCTTGCGCACGATCAGGTCATCGCCGAGCACGAAGGACAGGTTGTCCTCGAACACCAGCGCCAGCTTGGTCACCTGCTTGCCGGCATCCAGGTGCTTGTCGATCTCGTCGCAGCGCAGTTCCTGGTGCTGGCACTTGACCACCGCACCGCCCTCGGCCGGGTCCTTCATCTCGCACTCTTCGCCCAGGCTCAGCCCGGTCGGCAGGGGTTCCCCGGCGATCCAGCCGGTGAGGATCGAGCGCGGCGCGACTTCGGCATTCAACGGCATCGCCGGGAAGCTGCCGAGCAGGCCACGGATGTCGGACATCATGTTCTCGCCCTTCTTGCTGCTCGAGCAGTCCACCGCGACGTAGCCGTGGGTCAGGTCGATCAGCGCGTCGGTACGCGAGCTCTTCACGAAGGCACGCGGCATCAGTTCGTGCAGCAGGTCGTCCTTCATGCGCTTGCGCTCGCGGCCGCCGGGCTTGCGGCCTTCCTTCTCTTCGATTTCCTCGAGCTTGCGCGCGAGCAGGTCGTTGACCACCGCGCCCGGCAGGATCTTGTCCTCACCGCCGACGGTCAGCCACAGCGCATCGCCGACGCGGTGCGAGAACACGGCCTTTTCTTCACGGCCGAACGGCGAGATGAAGCCACGGGAATTCATTTCAAGCGGACCGACCGGCTTGAGCAGCACCTGCGGCAGCAGGGTGTCTACGTCGGAGAAATCGGTGGCGGTCGGGAAGCGGAACAGCGTCAGGTTGCGAAAGAACATGGACGTCCAGAGTAAGAGCGTGAAAGGGAGGGCGGGCGCGCCGGCGTGGCTCAGGCCGGGCCGGGGGCGTCGCCGGGGTCGTGGGCAGTGCCGGCCCAGGCCGGCGGGTCGGGCAACGGGGCCGCCGCGGCGCGCCCCAGTGCCATGAAATCGAACAGCGCCGGATCGGCCAGCTGCGAGGGATGGATGTTGCCCAGCGCGCGTGCGATCTGGTCGATGCGGCCGGGCTGGTCGCGCTCCCACTGCTGCAGCATCTGCTCCACCTGGCGGCGCTGCAGGGTGTCCTGGCTGCCGCACAGCGTGCAGGGAATGATCGGAAACGCGCGTGCCTGGGCGTAGGCGCTGATGTCCGCTTCGCTCACGTAGGCCAGCGGGCGGATCACGATGTGCTGGCCGTCGTCGCTGCGCAGCTTGGGCGGCATCGCCGAGAGCTTGGCGTGGTGGAACAGATTGAGGAAGAACGTGGCCACGCTGTCATCGCGGTGGTGGCCCAGCGCGATCCTGGTGAAGCCGTGTTCGGCCGCGTGCCGGTACAGCGCGCCACGGCGCAGGCGCGAGCACAGCGAACACATCGTGCGGCCTTCCGGGATCACCCGGCTGACCACCGAATAGGTGTCCTGCTCGATGATCTGGAACGGCACACCGATCGAGGCCAGGTAGGTCGGCAGCACGTGCTCGGGAAAGCCGGGCTGCTTCTGGTCCAGGTTCACGGCCACCAGCTCGAACGGCACCGGCGCTTTTTTCTGCAGCTGCAGGAGGATGTCGAGCAGGGTGTAGCTGTCCTTGCCACCGGACAGGCACACCATGACTTTGTCGCCGGCCTCGATCATGCCGAAGTCGGCGATCGCCTGGCCCACCTGGCGGCGCAGCTGCCGCGCCAACCGGTCCTGCACGCCGCCGGGCGCGCGCGGATCGCGGGCGCGCGGGACGGGATCGGGCAGGCGGATGACAGCGCTCATGGGGTTCATTCTACCGGCTCGCACCCGCCGCCACGGAGCCCGTGAGGTGACTGCGTTCACTCCCGGCGGTCATCCGGGATGTGTATGCTCGGAGCCTGTGGAAACCATGACCCCCAGCGATATCAGTGCCCGACTTGCCACGCTCCGGCAGGAGCACCGTGCGCTCGATGACCAGATCCTGCGCATGGCCGCCAACGGCGACGACGAGCTCGAAGCCAAGCGCCTGAAGCGGCGCAAGCTGCAGTTGAAGGACTGCATCGCCAAGCTGGAAGACATGTTGATTCCGGACGAGCCGGCGTGAGCCTTGTGCCGCGCTGGCGCGCGGGTACCGACCAACGGTCGGTACCTACGAATTGCTGGCGAACGCAATAAGATCCGGATACGTCCGGATTCGTCGGATCGACGACGGGCCGTCGTCAATCCTGGGCTACCGGTTCCTCTGGCTTCGCCGCTTCCGGGCTGACCCGCTCGATGGTGTGGCGCAGTTCGCGGCCGAGGATGAATTTCGCATCCTTGGCCCACGCGTCCAGGCGCGCGTCGAACAGCAGCTTGCTGTTCTCATCCGGCCACACCAGGCGCAGTTCGCGCAGCTTCTGGATGAAGCCGCGGAACAGCGTGCGGTCGAAGAACTCCGGCGCGGCCGGCGCGTAGAGCAGGCTCAGGCGCTGCGCGGCCTGCTGGCATAGGCTTTCCAGCTCGGCCGCACCCAGCGTACCCGGGCCGTTCTTCACCAGCACCGAGATCGCGATGTAATAGCGCTCGAACGCCTGCTGCAGCGAATGGCCGATCGCACGCAGGCGGAAGACTTCGTCGGTCTGCCCGGTGTTGCGCGCCAGGATGCCGCCGTCGTCATCGTTGATGTTCTGCAGCAGCCCTTCGCGCACGAACACGTTGATGGTCTGCTCGATGCGCTGGGCGAACTCGTCTTCCGTCCACGGCAGGAACAGCTCGGCCTGCAGGAACGGGTACACGGTGCGGCCCAGCTGGACCAGCCCGGTGCGGCTCATGCGGCGGTTGTTCTGGAAGCAGCAGGCCACCCACGACGAGGCCGTGAACAGGTGGATGACGTTGTTGCGGAAGTAGCTCAGCAGCACCGCGGTATCGCCACTGACGCTGAGCACATCGCCCAGCGGATGCTTGATGCGGGTGAGGACGTTGATCTCCTCGGCGTGGGCGATGATCCGCTCCGGCGAGTGCGGGGTCACCGTCACCCGGTCCGAGTAGGGCATCTCGACCAGCAGGGTCTTGCACAGCTCGATCTGCGCGATCAGGTCCGCCTCGCCCATCGCATGCTTGGGCGTGGACAGCAGCGCCAGCGCGAGCAGGTTGATCGGATTGACGTCGGCCGCGCCGTTGATGTGCACCTGGATGCGTTCGGCCAGGTGATCCACCGTGCCGGACAACCACGAAGGCTTCTCGTCTTCGCCCACCGGCTGGCCATTCCAGTCCGGCGCACGCTGGGCGAGCACGTCGTTGAGCGCGATCGGCTCGCCGAAGTTCACCACCACCTGGCCGTAGTTCTGCTTGAGCACTTTCGGGATCGACCACAGCAGCGACCAGATCGATTCCTTTTCCTTCGGCCGACCGGACAGTTCGTCCAGGTAGCTGCCGCCTTCCATCAGCTTTTCATAGCCGATGTAGACCGGCTGGAACAGGACCGGCTTGCGCGGCTGGCGCAGGAACGCGCGCAGCGTCATCGAGATCATGCCGCCCTTGGGCTGCAGCAGGCGCCCGGTGCGCGAGCGGCCGCCTTCGACGAAGTACTCGATCGAGTAACCGCCGGCGACCAGCTGCGCCACGTATTCGCTGAGCACCGCCGAGTACAGCGCGTTGCCGCGGATCGAGCGGCGGATGAAGAACGCACCGCCCTTGCGCAGCAGCGTGCCGACCACCGGCAGGTTGAGATTGATGCCGGCCACGATGTGCGGCGGCACGATGCCGCGGTCGTACAGCAGGTACGACAGCAGCAGGTAATCCATGTGGCTGCGGTGGCTGGGCACGTAGACCACTTCGTGCCCGGGCGCGGCCGCCTTGAACTTGTCCAGGTGATGGACCAGCACGCCGGCATAGATGCGGTTCCAGACATGGCTGAGCATGAAGCTGGCCGAGCGCACCACCGGACTGGAGTAGTCCGCGGCGATTTCCCACGCGTAGGCGTGGGCTTTCTTCCAGGCATCGGCCGGCTTGGAGTTGTCGCGCTTGGCCTGGGAGGCGATCGCTTCGCGCACGGTGTCCGCGTCCAGCACCTTGTCCACCAGCAGGCGACGGGTCGACAGGTCAGGACCGATCACCGACTCGCGGATGCGGCGGAAGTGGGTGCGCAGCACGCGCTGCAGCTTGCGCACGGTGCGCTCGGGGTCCAGCCCCTCATCGACCGTGGTGCGCAGCGAGATCGGCGGGGCGAAGCGCACGATCGTGCTGCGGCCGTTGAGCAGCACCGCCAGCAGGCGACGGAAACGACCCACCAGGGCCCAGTTTTCCGAGAACAGCACCGCGAACCAGCCGCTCTGCTTGTCCGGCGCGCGGCCGACGAAGATCGACACCGGCACCAGGTGCACGTCCAGCTCGCCGCGGGCGCGGTGCGCCTGCAGGACCTTGGCCAGCGAGTCGGAGTGGGTCTTGGCGCCGCGCTGCTCGGGAATCAGCGAGTTGCTGCTGCTCCGGCGCGACAGGGCCAGGTAGGCGCGCTTGCGCCCGGTCGGGTCACCCGCGATCGGCACCAGCGGCGAGGGCAGGCCGGCTTCTCGGCAGGCCTTGTCCAGGATCAGCGCGTTGGACAGACCGTAGTCCTCCAGCACGTAGACCACCGGGCGGCCGTCGTTGTACTGGCCGGGGTGTTCGGGTTCGATCTTCAGCGACAGCCACGGCTCGACCAGGCGGCCGAGCAGGCGCGCCCACCACGGCGGGCGGCCACTGGGCGGACGCGTGCCGGGCACGATCGCGGACGGCACGACGGTGGACGGCTCCGCATCGACCGCAACGGCATCCACAGGCGCGCCAGCGACCGGCGGGAGCGGGGCGGCGGCACCGTCGGACGGCACGGTAGCGGGCGACGAGGACGTGGCGTCCGGCGTCTTGGGCGGCTCTTCGCCGGGGAAAGGCAGGGGATTCTGGTTCGGCATCGGCTTCATTATGGCTTAGCCGGTGCAGAAGCACCGTCCTTGACCGTCGCGGCGGCCTCTGCTTCGGCCGCCTGCCGGGCGTCATGTTCAGCTTGCGCGGCGTCGGCGGCCTGCAGCAGCGCATCGGTGTCTTCCAGCGTGCGGGTCACATACCAGTGGCCATCGCGGCGGGTCATCCGCACCTGCGCTTCGATCTGCTCACCGGCCAGCGTGTACTGGATGCGCACCACCGCGTCGTCGCCCAGTTCGGAGGTCAGTTCGCCGCGCAGCTCGGTCAACGCGCCGTCCAGCGACAGCCCGTAGCTGGCCAGCGCGGTCTTGAAGGCTTTGATGAAGGGGCCCAGCCGACGCAGGCTCTCTTCCATGCCTGCCGCCTGCAGCTCGGCATCGGTGGACAGCCCGGCGGTACGCGCGGTGGCGGTGAGCAGGGTGATGGTCGTCTTCGCCCGCTGCTTGTCCGTCAGTGGCGCCGCGGCGGCCCAGCGGCTGAGCGCGTTCACCACCTGGGTGTAGTGGGCGCGCTCGCTGTCGCTGTACTCGCTCTGGTTGCGCAGGTACTGCTCGCCGAACAATCCCATCGAGTGGGCCGCCTGGCGGACCTGGGAGGCCTGGCCGGCGATCTGGGTATCGAACGAGCGCTGCAGCCGCTGTGGCGCATCCGGCCGCGACAGCGCGGCCAGCATCGGCAGCAGCTGCCCATCCAGCGGCAGCTCGGTCAACGGCCAGCGGCTGTGGCCCTGGTTCCAGGCGCCCTGCAGGCGCGCGTACTGGGCCGGTGGCACCGCCGCCTTGGCGTAGCCGACCAGATCATTGTCGGCGACCCGCTGCGCCAGCTGCTGTAGGGCGGCGACCGGCTCGGACGCCGGTGCATCCGGATCGATCCGCTTGTCCTTGCAGGCACTGAGCAGCACCACCCCGCACAGGGCCAGCGCCAACGCCTGCCCTCGGTACTGCCACGGCTTCAACGACATGGACATGAATTCGGACTCCCCGGACCGGTCCGCATCTTGCGGCCTGTTCAGTGACAGCGGCAAGCCGGCAACCCCGCCGACCTCGCGCCATATGCGCAAGCCGTTGAATGTACAGAAAAACCGGTTGTGACGGGGCGGCTCCGCCCCGTCGTCGCCTCAGCGCGCGGCCAGGGCCTGAGCGATCTCGGCCTGGATGGCGCGCGCGGCGGCCTGCGGGTCGCTGGCCAGCCGGATCGGGCGCCCGACCACGATCGCATCGGCGCCGTCGGCAAACGCCTGGGCCACGCCGACGGTGCGCTTCTGGTCATCGCCGACCGGACCGCCGGGGCGGATGCCCGGGCACACGATCGAGAAGCCGGCACCCGTGGCGGCGCGGATCGGCTCGGCCTCCTGGCCGGAGGCGATCACGCCATCGATGCCGGCCGCCTGGGCAGCCAGCGCGCGTTCGACCACCACCTCCACCGGCTCGCGGTCGATGCCCATCCGGGCCAGGTCGCTGCGTCCCATCGAGGTCAGCACGGTCACCGCCAGCAGGCGCATGTCGCTGCCGTTGGCGGCCGCGCAGGCCTCCATCATCGCCGGGTGCCAGCCATGGATGGTGGCGTAGCTCACCGGCCACTGCGACAAGCGCTTGATCACCGCCGCGGCGGTGGCCGGGATGTCGAAGAACTTCAGATCGACGAACACGCGCTTGTCGCGCGCGGCGAGTGCGTCGAGCACCTCGAAGTACTCGCCGGAGGCCAGCAGTTCCATGCCGATCTTGTAGAACGACACGGCATCGCCCAGGCGATCGACCCAGGCCAGCGCGTCGTCGCGGCCGGGCACGTCGAGCGCGAAGATCAGGCGCTCCTCGTCACGCAGCGGCAGCGGCGCGCGGCTCACGGTGCGTAATCCAGCGCGGCACGCTTGGCGTCGTGGCGGGCCTGGCGCGACTGGCTGTAGTCGTTGTTGAACTGGGCCGGCTCGAAGCCGCCGTAGGTCGGGTTGGGCAGCATCCACCAGCGTTCGCCGAACCAGTCGTGGTACTGCTGCAGCAGCGCGTCACGGCCATCGTTGGTGTTGGCGGTGACCTCCACGAAGTCGCCCAGCTGGTCACCGAACTGCATCAGCACGCGGTACTGCTGGCCGGCCAGGCGGCGGCGGCAGTTCTTCTCGCTGCCGGCCTGCTCGCAGCCGTCGACCACGGTGCCCAGGCCGAGGAACACGCTGTCGTCGGCCACCGGCAGGCCCTGCTCGCGCAGGTTGGCAAGCGTGGCGTCCCTGAGGTGCACGGCGCGGTTGGAGATGTACAGCAGGGTGACGCCCTTGGCGTTGGCGGCCTTGGCGAAATCGACCACGCCCGGAATCGCCTTGGCCTTCTTCTCGGCGACCCACTGGTCCCAGCTCAGTTCGTCGTATTCCTTGCCATCGCGCACCAGGCGCGCCTGGTACGGCGAGTTGTCCAGCACGGTTTCATCCACGTCCAGCACCACGGCCGGCTTCAGGCCCTTGGCGGCATTGCCGCGTTCGTCCGGCACCAGCGCGTCCCAGTTGGGTTCCTTGAGGGCCTTGTCCAGGTGATCGGCGGCGGCGCGGTAGGTCTGCTCGGTGATCGCGCGGTATTCCTGCGCGCGCTGCATCCACAGCACGGCATTGAGATTGTCATTGGCGGCCGCGGCGGCATCGCCGGTGGCAGCCGGGGCGCTCGCCGCGGCAGCGGCTGCCGGCGGGGCGGCATCGGCCGGGGTTTCAGTGCGCTTGCAGGCACTCAGTGCCAGCACGGCACAGGCAAGCACGGACAGGGAAACAGCACTACGACGCATGGCATTCACCGGCAACAGATTCGCGCCAGTTTACCGGCTTGTCCCGCGGCATTCATGTGGCCGGCGGGGCTCGGCTATGCTGCACGCCCCTGAAACACCGCGGAGCGCCCCATGACCGACGACACCCAGACCCCTGCCCTGCCCGTGCTCAGCGCGGCCCAGGCCCGCGCGTTGGGCTGCCTGATCGAGAAGGAGGCGACCACCCCGGACGCCTACCCGCTGACGGTCAACGCCGCCCAGGTGGCCGCCAACCAGAAGACCGCCCGCGAGCCGGTGATGGCGCTGTCGGCCGGCGACGTGCACCACGCGCTGCGCCAGCTGGAGACCCTGGGCCTGGCGCGCCAGCAGTACTCCTCGCGCGCCGAGCGCTACGAGCATCGCGCCGGTGCCGCGCTGGACCTGACCCGCCAGCAGCTGGCCATCCTGGGCCTGTTGCTGCTGCGCGGCCCGCAGACCCTCAACGAGCTGCTGACCCGCAGCGAGCGCCTGGTCCGCTTCCAGGACGTGGACGAACTGCGCCATCACCTGGAGCGCATGATCCAGCGCGATATGGCGGTCCAGCTGCCACGCGCCAGCGGCCAGCGCGAAGACCGCTACATGCACCTGCTGGCCGGCCCGGTGGACGTGCAGGCGTTGGCGGAGCAGTACAGGTCGGCGCCGTCCGGCGGTGGCGGTGGCGGTGCCGCCCATCCGGCGCTGGAGTCGCGTGTGCAGCAGCTGGAAGCCACGGTGGCCGAGCTGCAGGAGCAGCTGGCGGAGCTGCGCGCGCAGTTGGGGGGGTGAACTGCAGCCACGCATGGCGTGGCTCTACCGGGTCAGACGGCCGGGCTCTACCGGGTCAGACGGCTGGCGCGCCCGGGGTGGCGAACAGCAGCACCACATCGCCGCCATGCGGCGGCGGCAGCAGCAGGTCGCCGCGATCCTCCATGCCCAGCTTGCGCAGCAGCGCGGCCGAACGCACGTTGTCCGGCGAAACGATGCCGTACAGATCGGTGTAGCCCAGCACGTCGCGCGCATAGTGCATCACCCCGCGCGCGGCTTCGAATGCGTAGCCGTGGCCCTCGTACTGCGACAGCAGCGCATAGCCGATATCCGGTGCCGGCAGTCCGTCGCGACGGACCAGGCCGGCGTTGCCCAGCCAGGCGCCGTCTTCGCGGCGGACGATCGCGTACATGCCGAAGCCGTTGAGGGTATAGCTGCCCAGCACGCGTTCGGCGGTGTAGTCACGCGCCTGCGCCAAGGTGCGCACGCCGCGGTCGGCGATGTTGCGGATGAAGCCGGGCTCGTTGAGCAGGGCCAGCATGTCGGCCGCGTCATGGTCGGGGTCGATCAGGCGCAGGTGCAGGCGGTCGGTCTGGATCACGGCGGACATGCGGGTACCGGCTGAGGGAGATAGCCTGATTGTGCCGTAGAGCCACCCATGGGGTGGCCCTACCCGGCGACGCTCAGTCGAACAGGGCCTGGATCGCCGCCAACCCGGCGCTCGCGCGTTCCTTCTTGCGCGCGGCATCGGCGACCGGATCGGCACCATCGCGCTGCATTTCCTCGGCCGGTATCTCATCGAAGAACCGGCTGGGCTTGAGCCGCACGTGCTCGCCGAACTTGCGGGTGAGCTTGCTGTAGCTCATCCAGAGCTGCACCTTGGCGCGGGTGATGCCCACGTACAGCAGGCGCCGCTCTTCCTGCAGGTTGCCTTCGTCCAGGCTGACCTGGTGCGGGAGCACGCCGTCTTCGCAGCCGATGATGAACACGTACGGGAATTCCAGGCCCTTGGAGGCGTGCATGGTCATCATGCGCACCTGGTTGCCGCCGTCGTCCTTGTCGTTGCGCGACAGCAACGCCAACTGCGCGGCAAGATCCGCCGTGGAGGCACCCCGAGGGCCGCCTTCGAACCACTGCGCCAGTTCTTCCAGGTTGCCGAGACGACGCTGGTACACGGACTCTTCCTTGCACGCGCTGCGCAGGTCCGAGACCAGCCCGGAGTCCTTCACCAGCTTGCGCACCAGGTCACCGGAGCTGAGCTTGGGCATCTCCGCGCGCAGGTCACGCAGGATGTCGGTGAAGCGGCTCAGGCCGTTGGCCGCACGCGGCGGCAGCTGCGAGAGCGCGCCGATCGCTTCGGCGGCATGCGCCATCGGCAGGTCTTTTTCCGACGCCAGCTCGGCCAGCTTGGCCAGCGTGCCGGCGCCCACTTCACGCTTGGGCGACTGCACCGCGCGCATGAAGGCCGTATCGTCGTCCGGGTTCACCAGCAGGCGCAGCCAGGACAGCGTGTCCTTGACCTCCTGCCGTTCCAGGAACGCGGTACCGCCGGTGATGTGGTACGGCGCGCGCACCAGCTGCAGCGCCTTTTCCAGCGGCCGCGACTGGAAATTGCCGCGGAACAGGATGCAGAAATCGCTCCACGGAATCTTCTTGGAGGTGGCCAGGAAGGAGATTTCCGCCGCTACTTTTTCGGCCTCGTGCTCGCTGTTGCGGCACTCCCACACGCGGATGCGCTCGCCGTCGGCCTGGTCGCTCCACAGCTTCTTCAGGTGTTCGTGCGGGTTGTTGGCGATCAACGCATTGGCCGCGCGCAGCACGCGGTTGGAGCAGCGGTAGTTCTGCTCCAGCTTGATGATTTCCAGCGCGGGATAATCGCGCGCCATCTGCTGCAGGTTTTCCGGATTCGCACCGCGCCAGGCGTAGATCGACTGATCGTCATCGCCCACGCAGGTGAAGTTGCCCTTGCTGCCGGCCAGCTGCTTGAGCAGCCGGTACTGCGCATCGTTGGTGTCCTGGCATTCGTCGACCAGCAGATACCCGATGCGTTCGCGCCAGGCGATGGCGATCTCGGGATTCTCTTCCAGCACCTGCACCGGCAGCCGGATCAGGTCATCGAAATCGACCGCGTTGAACGCGGTCAGGCGCAGCTGGTAGCGCTCGTAGACGCTGGCCGCTTCCTTCTCGCGCGTGCTGCGCGCGGCCGCCATCGCCTGCTCGGGCGAGAGGCCGGCATTCTTGGCGCGCGAGATCAGGTTCTTCACGTCCTCGATGTCGTCCGGCTTGGCCCCGTACATCAGGTCCTTGACCTGCGCGGTCGAATCGTCGGCATCGAAGATCGAGAACCCGCGCTTGAGCCCCACCGCGGCGTGCTCGATCTGCAGGAACTTCAGGCCCAGCGCGTGGAAGGTACAGATCGTCACTTCATCGGCATCGTCACCGCGCAGGCGCTTGGCCACGCGCTCGCGCATTTCCTTGGCCGACTTGTTGGTGAAGGTGATCGCCGCGATCCGCCGCGCCGGGTAGCGCTTGCTGGCGATCAGCTGGCCGATCTTCTCCACGATCACGCGCGTCTTGCCGCTGCCCGCGCCCGCGAGCACCAGCAGAGGACCTTCGCAGTGCATCACTGCCGCGTGTTGGGGAGGATTGAGACCGTGCATGCCATCTCCAGGGGAGGGGCATTGTAGCGGGCCGCCCGGCCGGAGCGTGGTGATCGCCGGCAGCGGACGAAAGCGTCCGCTCCTTTGGGGCCCGGCGGCCACGAGAGGCGGCCGGGCGTCTAGAATTGGCCGATGGCCAAGCTCTATTTCTATTATTCGGCGATGAACGCCGGCAAGACCACGACCCTGCTGCAGTCGGCGCACAACTACCGCGAGCGGGGCATGCGCGTGGCCATCCTGACCCCGCGGCTGGATGATCGCGCGGGGCGCGGCGTGGTCGCCTCGCGGATCGGCCTGAAGGCCGACGGGATCGCGTTCCAGCAGGACACCGACCTGCAGCAGCTGATCGCCGACGACATCGGCACGCACGGCCCCTTGGGCTGCGTACTGGTCGATGAAGCGCAGTTCCTGACCCGCAGCCAGGTCTGGCAGCTCAGCGAGGTGGTCGACCAGATGCGCATCCCGGTGCTCTGCTACGGCCTGCGCACCGATTTCCGCGGCGAGCTGTTCGAAGGCAGCCAGTACCTGCTGGCCTGGGCCGACGAGATGCAGGAGATCAAGACCATCTGCCACAGCGGCAAGAAGGCCACGATGACGGTCCGCGTGGACGAGCACGGCCACGCGGTGCAGGACGGCCCGCAGGTGGAGATCGGCGGCAACGAGCGCTACGTGTCGGTGAGCCGCGCGGAGTTCAAGAAGATCACGCGCGGCGAGGGAAGAATCGACCCGGCACAGGTCCCATTGCCGCTTTGATCAATACAACGTGCGTTCCGGCGCGCCCTTCGGCGGCGGGCTGTACTGGTACAGCCAGGTTTCGGTGAGCGTTTTGCCGCCGCTGCGCAGGTACAGGCGGATGTCGATCTGCTCGGTGGAATCCTCCGGCGGCACGACATCGAACATGGCGCGGTAGCCCTTGATCTCGCGCAGTGGACGCGCCGAGACGATCTCGGTGCGGCCACGGCTGACCTGGACCACGGCTTCGACCTCGCCCTTGTCGATCAACGCCGCCAGCTCGCCGCCTTCGAAATCGACCGCGAAGCGCCATGAGAAATACGCGCGCTTCTTGCCGATCACCCCGCCCAGGCCGGTACGGCTGGCCACGCAGTGCGCCAGCGGCGTGCGGGCCGGCGGCTCGGCGCCCCAGTACAGGCGGTAGCCCAGCAGCAGCTCCTGGCCGGGCTGTGGCTTGGCCTCCGGATTCCAGAACGCCACGATGTTGTCGAAGGTCTCATCCACGGTCGGGATCTCGACCAGCTGCACCGAGCCCTTGCCCCACTGCCCCTTCGGTTCCACCCACAGGCACGGCCGCTTCTCGTAGAAGACGCCGTCGTCCTGGTAGTGATCGAAGTTGCGGTCGCGCTGGAGCAGGCCGAAGCCGCGCGGATTGTTGTCCACGAACATGTTGAAGCGCAGGTTGTATGGGTTGCACAGAGGGCGCCAGATCCATTCCCCGGCCCCGGTCCACATCGACAGGCCGTCGGTATCGTGGATCTCCGGGCGCCAGTCCCAGGCCATGCGGCGGTCGTTCTCGCCCACCTGGTACATGCTGGTGCACGGCGCGATGCCCAGCCGCTCGATCGCCTTGCGCGGGTACAGCGCGCAGTCGATGTCCATCAGCAGCACGTCACCGTTGGTGATCGCGAAGCGGTAGGCGCCGGTGGTGCTCGGCGAATCCAGCAGCGCGTACACCACCAGCGTGTCGGAGTCCGCCGCCGGCTGCTCCAGGTAGTAGGCGATGAAGTCCGGGAACTCCTCGGGCTTGCCCATGCCGGTGTCGATCGCCAGGCCGCGCGCGGACTGGCCGTACTGGCCTTCCTTGCCGACCGCGCGGAAATAGCTGGCACCGAGGAACGCGGCGAAGTCGCGGTTGGTGTCCTTGCGCGTGTTGAGGCGGAAACCGGCGAAGCCGAGGTCGGCCGGCAGGTGGCTGCCCTTCAGGCCGCTCTTGCCGTAATCGAACGCCGCGCCGTCATAGGCCAGCTCCTGCGCCTTGCCGTCGGTCACGTCGAACATCCGCACCGGCGAGTGGAAGTACAGGCCGAGGTGGAAGAACTTGGCCTGGTAGCGGCCGGGCTGGTCGGCCCACAACGCATGGTCCTGGCGGTACTGGATCGACTGGTACTGGTCCCAGTCCAGCGCTTCGACCGGGCCGGGCAGCGTGCGCTTGTGGCTCTGATAAGCGGCCTGGGACAGCGCGCGGGCCTGCCCCTTCAGCGAGGCGAAGTCGAACGGCTGCGGCTGGCCGAGCCGGCGCAGGCCGACCTGGTTGCCCTGCGCGGCGCAGGCCGGCAGTGCGGGCAGGCCGAAGGCGGCCAGGGCCACGGAGGCATTGCGGAGGAAGTCGCGTCGTTGCATGCAGGCAGCGATGGCAGGGAAGGGCCGGCCATCATAGGCACGCAGACGTTAATTCGCCGAAGTGAATACGGCGCAGCGTTCAGCCAGCATGCTCAGGGAGCAGCGGCTACCTGCGCCGATGCGCAGGCCTGGCGTGCCCGCTCCACCTCGGCCACCAGCTGTCCCCCCTGCGGGAACTGCGCCTTCAGCGTCTGGTGGAGCTGCCCCAGCGCCTCGCGGGCACGCGCCGGTGCGCCGGGGCAGTCGAGTTCGGCCATCGCCGCCCGGGCGCGCCAGCGCAGCGCGCGGCTCTCGGGGTCGGCCGTGTCGCCCACCAGCAGGGGCGCCAGCGCGCGGCGGGCTTCCACGGTCTGGCCCATGCGGCCCAGGTTGCGCCCCCAGGCCAGCTGCAGCGCACGCTGCAGGGCCGGGCCGGCGGACCCGGCCCGGTCCACCCGGGGCATGAGCGCGGCCAGCTGCTCCCCGGCCTGGCGCGGGTCGCCGTGCGCACTGACCAGCTCGGCCATGCGGCGGTCGGCCTGCTGCACCGAGGCATCGTCATCGCCGCGCTGCGCGGCCTGCCACTGCCGCCCCTCGTGCAGGGCGGCCAGGGCGGCCTGCCAACGCCCGGCCCGGGCCAAGGCCTCGCCCTGGTCGTACAGGCCCTGCGGCAGCAGGCCCACGCAATCGGGCTGCCGCCAGATCGCCACGGCCCGGGCGAAGTCATCGAGGGCGGTGGCGCTGTCGCCGCGCTCCATGGCCAGCCGGCCCAGCGCGTGCCAGGTCAGCCCGGTATCGCGGTGCTGCTCACCCAGCGCCTGCCGGGTGAGGCGATGGATCTGCTGCAGCTCGGCCTGTGCCTGCTCGAGGTCGCCCCGCTGCATCGCCAGCAGGGCGCGCACGCGGCGGATCGAGAGGGTCTCGGGATGGTCCGGTCCATACAGCGTCACTGCATCGGCAGCTGCCAGTCGCAGTGCCTGCTCGGCGGCGTCCACATCCCCCTGCGCGGCCAGGCTCTCGCCCATGTGCCGGCGCAGCGCGATCAGCTGCGGGTACCGCATCGTGGCATCGGCCTGCAGCAGCTGCAGCGCCTGCCGGTAACCGGCCAGCGCCGCCGGGGCGCGGCCATCGTCGCTGTCCAGCGCGGCAAGGTCGGCCAGGCTCTCGGCGGTGCCGGGCGTGTCGCGGAGGATGTCGCGGCGCAGGACCAGCGCCTGGCCGAAAGCGGCGCGCGCGTTGTCGCGGTAGCCGAGGAGTTGCTGGCAGCGGCCGAGCTGGGTGTGGTACGCGGCCACGGCCGCCGGCAGCCGCAGGCGGTACGCCGTGGCCAGCGACTGCATCGGGGTGAGGTGGGTCACGCAGTCGCGCGAGCGGCCGAGCATGCGCAGCGCACGGCCGCGCTGGGTCACGGCCTCCAGCTGCAGCGTCGGCGGCACCTCGCCGACCTCTTCCAGCAGCGCGCGCTGGCGGTCCAGTGTCTGCAGTGCCAGCTGGTAGTCGCCCATGCCGATCCGGAGCCGGCCGATCACCCCTTCCAGCTCGGCCAGCGACAGCGGCTGATCCCGCAGTTCGGCCTCGCCGCGTTGCTGTCCGGTCGCCAGCAGCTGGCGAAGATCGAAGCTGCCGTGGCGCACGCCGGCGGCGCGGTCGAACAACCCCACGGTGAAATCCTGCATGGCCTGGGCACGCGCGATCTCGCGGCGCGCCTGCTGCATCTGCCACAGCGCGGTCAGTGCCAGTCCAAGCAGGGCCAGCACCGCGACGCTGCCCAGCGCCACTCCCCACCGGTGCCGGCCCAGGTATTTGCGCAGCCGGTAGCCCACGTGCTGTGGACGCGCATGGATCGGCCGGCCTTCGAGGAAACGGCGCAGATCCTGGGCCAATGCTTCGACCGAGGGGTAGCGCTGTGCCGGCTCCTTCTGCAGGGCTTTGAGCAGGATCGTGTCGAGGTCGCCGCGCAGGCGCCGTGACAGGCGCCTGGCGGCCACCGCGTGCTCGCCACCGGCGGCGGCCAGGCGCGCCATCACCGACGAGGCACGCGGTGCCTGCACCTCCAGGATCGAGCGTTCCCACTCGGCATCGCTGTGCCGGCGCAACCGGTAGGGTTTCTGGCCGGTGATCACTTCGAACAGCACCACGCCCAGCGAATAGACATCGGTGAGCGTGGAGACCGGCTCGCCACGCACCTGTTCCGGCGCGGCGTAGTGCAGGGTGAAGGCGCGCGCTTCGGTGGGCGGATGCGCGGGCGGCTTGCCGTCGTCGTCGTCCAGCAGCTTGGCGATGCCGAAGTCCAGCAGCTTCACCTCGCCATCGGCGGTGACCAGGATGTTGGAGGGCTTCAGGTCGCGGTGCACGATCAGGTTGGCGTGCGCGTGGCTGACCACCGCGCACACCTGCAGCATCAGCTGCAGGCGGCGCTCCAGCGGCAGCGCCAGCCGCTGGCAGTGGTCGGTGATCGGCTCGCCTTCGACATAGGCCAGCGCTAGGTACGGCTGCCCCTGCAGGTCCACGCCCGCATCGAACAGCTGGGCCAGGTTGGGATGCTGCAGCCGGGCCAGGATCTCGCGCTCGCGGCTGAAGCGCTGGCGCAGGCCGGGGTCGGCGTAGCCGCTGCGCAGCAGCTTCAGGGCGACCTGGCGCTCGTACAGACCGTCGGCGCGCTCGGCCAGCCAGACCTCGCCCATGCCACCCTCACCAAGCGGACGCAGCAACCGGTAAGGGCCGACCCGGGTGCCGACCCGGCTGTCTTCGGGCGCGGCGGTCCACAGCGGCTGCGCCAGGAACTCGTGGCTGTCGCGCTCGTGGACGAGCAGGCGCTCCACGTCGTCGGCCAGGCCGGGATCCTCCGCGCGCAGGCGCAGCAGCCGCTGCTCACGCGCCGGTTCGGGCAGTTCCAGCAATTGATCCAGCAGGCAGGACAGCTGCCGCCAGCGTGACGCCTCCATCGCTCCTCTCCCCGGACGATGCGTGGCTGTTCAGGACTCCCCGACCCAGGCCAGCAGGAACATGCGCGCCTTCTGCCAGTCGCGGCGGATGCTGCGCTCCGAGCGCTGGCACAGATCGGCGATCTCCTGCTCGGAGAGGCCGGCGAAATAACGCAGTTCCACCACCTTGGCCAGGTGCGCATCCACCGCATGCAGCTGTGCCAGCGCGACATCCAGGGCGAGCAGGTCTTCATCCAGGCGCACGCCGCTGCTGCTGTTCTCGGGTAGCTCCACCCGTTTGAGATCGCCGCCGCGCTTGCGGGCCAGCCGGTTGCGTGCGTAATCGACGACCACGCTGCGCATCGCCGAGGCCGCATAGGCAAAGAAATGCGCACGATCCTCGAAGCGGGCCGCGCCGCGGGAGCCGAGCAGCTTCAGGTACGACTCGTGCACCAGCGAGGTGGCATCCAGGGTGCGTCCCTGCTGCCCGGCCAGCTGCCGGCGGGCCATGCTGTGCAGCTCGTGATAGAGCAGGGTCAGGACCCGGTCGAGCGCGGCGCGGTCGCCCGCCCGGGCCGAATCCAGCCACACGGTGATATCCGGTCCTTCGTCCATCGCACACCCCCGCCGGTGATGTTGGGCGGACTATACCGCCGGGGGAGCGACAGCCGCGCGACGATTCAGCGCTGGCAGTGCCCGCACCAGACGCTGGCACGCTGGCCGATGGTGGCGTGGCGGAGCAGCCGGCCGCACTGGCGGCAGGGCTCGCCTTCACGCCCGTAGACCAGCAGTTCCTGCTCGAAATACCCCGGCGCCCCGTCCGGATTGATGAAATCGCGCAGGGTGGTGCCCCCGCGGGTGATGGCGTGGGTCAGGATCTGCTTCACCGCGTCGGCCAGGCGCTGGTAGCGCTCGCGCGAAATCCGCCCGGCCTCGCGCAGCGGGTTGATCCCGGCCATGAACAGGCTCTCGGCGGCATAGATGTTGCCGACGCCGACCACGATGGCCTGGTCCATCAGGAAGGTCTTCACCGAGGCGCTGCGGCCGCGGCTGCGGGCGAACAGATAGTCGCCGTCGAACGCCTCATCCAGCGGCTCCGGGCCGAGTCCGGCCAGCAGCGGATGGGTCTCCCCGGCCGGCTGCCAGAGCAGGCTGCCGAACCGGCGCGGGTCGTTGAAGCGCAGCAGCCGGCCGTTGTCCAGGCTGATGTCCACATGGTCGTGCGCCCGCACCGGGGTATCGCCGGGCAGCACCCGCAGGCTGCCGGACATGCCCAGGTGCAGCACGGCGCTGCCGACGGCGGTATCCAGCAACAGGTATTTGGCGCGGCGGCGCACGCCCTCGATGGCCTGGCCGGGAAGCTGCTCGCTGACCTCCGGCGGGATCGGCCAGCGCAGGTCCGGGCGACGCAGGATCACACCGTGGACGCGGCGGCCTTCCAGATGCGGCGCAAGGCCGCGGCGGGTGGTTTCTACTTCGGGGAGCTCGGGCATGGCGCAATTCTAAGGCGTCCCCCGATGAACCGCGGTAGAGCGGCGCGCTGCCCCGCTACGTTCCGAGCGAGGCTCAGCGCGGCGGTGCCGCCAGTTCGCGCGCACTCAGATAGCCATCGCCATTGGCATCCTGTTTGTGGAACCGCTGGACCAGCGTCTGCCGCTGCTGCTCGCGGGTGATCGGCGGGCCCTTGCCACCGGGCAGCTCATCGGCGCCGAGCACGCCATCGCCGTTGCGGTCCATGCGATCGAAGGCGTACAGCAGCCACTGCACGTACTCCTCCACACTGACCCGGCCATCGCCGTCGGTGTCCATGCGCTGCAGGTAACTGCCGGTGTCGGTGACCTGCGCATGGGCCGTCGCGCCGAACAGGCCCACGGCCAGGCCCAGACACGCAGAACGCCGCACAAGGCGGCGTTTCGCGGACACGTTCCCGGGCGGGAGGCGCATCGATCAGTGTGCCGTCAGTGCGTAGCCCTTCAGGCGCGCGGCGTAGTTCTGCAGCGCGGCGATGCCACTGGCTTCGGCTTCATGGCACCACGCCTGGAGCAGCTTGAGGCGCTCGGCGGCGTCGTTGCCGCGGGCTTCAAGCAGGGCGGCCAGGCGGGCGCGGTGTTCGACCAGCACGCGGATGCGCGGGCGCTGCTCGACCCAGGTGCTGAGCTGGGCGCGGCAATCCGGCTTGAGCCAGCGGCCGTCGTTGACCAGGCCACGGCGCATGCGACGCGGCAGCAGCTTGCGCAGCTTGGCGCCGGCCATCGCGGCCTCTTCGCGCAGGGCCGGGACGAACACGTTGCGCTGGTAGTCGGTCATCGCCTGGAAGCGGTGCGACAGCAGGGCCTTGAGGGTTTCAGCATCGGGCACGGCGATGTTCGGGCGCACGTCCATGCTCGGTGCCACGCGCAGCACTTTGGCCAGGCGCAGGGCCTGCAGGCCACGGATCACCGCCCAGCCGATATCGAACTCCCAGCGGCGCATCGAGAAGCGCGCCGAGCTCGGGAAGGCGTGGTGGTTGTTGTGCAGTTCTTCACCGCCCACCCAGAACGCCCACGGCGTCAGGTTGGTGGAGGTGTCGGCCGATTCGAAGTTGCGGTAGCCCCACCAGTGGCCCAGGCCATTGATGACGCCGGCGGCCCAGAACGGGATCCACGCCATCTGGATCGCCCAGAGGGCCACGCCGGGCAGGCCGAACAGCACGCTGTTGATGACCAGCAGCGCGACCGGGCCGAGATTGGCGTGCGGGGTATACAGTTGGCGCTCGATCCAGTCGTCCGGGGCACCACGGCCGTACTGCTCGATGTCCGCGCGCATCGCGCGGGCCTCGCGGTACAGCTCCACGCCGCGCCAGAAGACCATGCCGATGCCCTTGGTCACCGGGCTGTGCGGGTCTTCATCGGTCTCCACCTTGGCGTGGTGCTTGCGATGGATCGCCACCCACTCCTTGGTGATCATCGAGGTGGTCAGCCAGGTCCAGAAGCGGAAGAAGTGCGCGATGACCGGGTGGAAATCCACGCCGCGGTGCGCCTGGCTGCGGTGCAGATACAGGGTCACGGCGAAGATGGTCAGCTGGGTGAACACCAGCAGCACCAGGCCCATGCCCCACCAGCCGAGGCCGACGACACCGCCGGTCAGGAAGTTGAGGAGCGTATCGAACATCGCAGGACTCCGGGCCGCAGTCGGCCGTCAAGGAAACAGGGCTACCTTCGGACATGATGGGGCCTGACGTTGCAAACTTCATCCCTCTGATGCCATTTTTGCGCAGTCATTCAGTTCTTCCCTTACCTTCGTGAGCATGCCACCGCATTCATGACAGTCGCAGCCTCGCCGGTGGTGCCGGCCTCCCCCGTCCCCCTGATCGAGCTCGACCGCGCCTGTGTCATCCGCGGCCAGGTCCGGGTCCTGCACGATCTCAGCCTGCGCATCGAACAGGGCCAGCACACCGCCCTGCTCGGCCCCAACGGCTGCGGCAAGTCGTCCTTCATCAAGCTGATCACCCGCGAGCTTTACCCGCTGGCGCATGGCGATGGCACGGTGGCGGTGCGCGTGCTCGGCCAGAACCGCTGGCAGGTCGACCGGCTGCGCTCGCAGCTGGGCATCGTCACCGGCGATCTGAGCAGCAATCTCTCCGACATGCCCAGGCTGACCGTGGAAGAAGCGGTGCTGACCGGCTTCTTCGCCAGCTTCGTGGTGCCGGCCTTCCGTGAAGTGAGCGCGGAGATGCGCGACCGCGCGCGTGAAACCCTGGCCATGACCGGTGCCCTGCCCCTGCTGCAGCGTGGCTATGCCGAGCTGTCTGCCGGGGAAACCCGGCGCGTGCTGATCGCCCGCGCGCTGGTCAATCGGCCGCAGGCCCTGCTGCTGGATGAGCCCTCCACCGGGCTGGACCTGATCGCCCGCGAGCAGCTGATCGCCACCATGCGTGATCTCGCCCGCCAGGGCATCACCCTGGTGCTGGTGACCCACCACATCGAGGAGATCATTCCCGAGATCGAACGGGTGGTGATGCTGCGCGGCGGCAAGATCCTCGCCGATGGCGCGCGTGCCGAGCTGCTGTGCGATGCGCCGTTGTCCGAGCTGTTCGGCGGCCCGATCCGGGTGGTGGAGCAGGCCGGCCGGTTGAGTGCGTTCGCGGGCTGAGCAGCCCCGGTCCACGCCGGCCATGTGGGGTGCACGTGGGCACGCCATGCCGGATCTGGCCGGATGACGAACGGCCGCTGTCGTTGAAGGATGAAGCTGCGATCATGCCGCTCCCCTCTTCTTCGAGACCTGCCGATGTCCTCGTCCCTGCGCTCCGCTGCCGTTCGCCCGATGCTGGCGACCGCCCTGCTCGCCGCCCTCGCCGGCTGTTCGTCGACGGCTGTGCCGCGCACCACGGCGGTGGAAGCCTCGGTCACCACCAAGGCCGTCGGCTACCTGCAGGGCGCTGCCGTGCCGGCAAGCCTGGCGCTGGTACCGGCGCCGCCGGCCGCCGGATCGGCCGGCTTCGCGCTGGACGAACAGGTCAGCCGTGAAGCCCGTGCCCTGCGCGGCAGCCCGCGCTTCGAGCAGGCACACCGCGACGCCGAACTCGCCTTCCCGGCCGGCGCCAACCAGTTCTCGTGCGCGATCGATGTCGATGTGGACGCGGTGAAGACGCCGGCGCTGTACCGCCTGCTGGAACGCAGCCGGATCGATGCCAGCGCCGCCACCCGCACCGCGAAGAAGCACTACCAGCGCGCGCGGCCGTTCATGGTCAATGGTGAGCCCACCTGCTCGCCGGAAGACGAGCAGGACCTGCGCGGCAACGGCTCGTATCCCTCCGGCCACACCTCGATCGGCTGGGCGTGGGCGTTGATCCTGTCGGAGATCGTTCCGGACCGCGCCGATGCGATCCAGGCACGCGGCCGCAACTACGGCGAAAGCCGTCTGGTCTGCAACGTGCATTGGCAGAGTGACATCCTGGAAGGCCGTTTCATGGGCGCGGCCGCCGTGGCACGCCTGCATGACAACGCCGCGTTCAACAGCGACCTGCTGGCGGCGCGCAAGGAGATCGCCGCGGCACGCAGGGCGGGGCTGCATTCGGCACGGGATTGCGCGGCCGAGGAAGCGGTGTTGAAGGTGCGGCCGGCGAGCGCGTTGTAAGGCGACACCTGTCGATGGCATGGCATTGTGGGTAGAGCCGGCCGCTGGCCGGCGCCTCGCGGTGCCCAACAGGGTGCAGAGCCGGCCAGCGGCCGGCACTACCGATACGGCGGTACCGATTGGCGATACAGCGGTCGGCGGTCGGCGGTCGGCGGTCGGCGGTCGGCGGTCGGCGCGAAGATGGCGGCACACAAGAAAACGGCGCGGATTTCTCCGCGCCGTTTCTGTTTCAACAGCGTGCCCGCCAACGGTGGGCACCTACCACATGACGTGCATCAGAACTTCGCGGTGAACTCCAGCCCGAAGGTGCGCGGCTCGTTGAGGAAGCCGGTCAGGTTGTTGAAGTCGATCGCGCCGACCACGCGGACCTGGTCGGTCAGGTTGCGGCCGTATACGGCGACGTCGTACTGGCCGTAATCCCAGTTGTAGCCCAGGCGCAGGCCACCTTCCAGCGAGGAGCGGCTGCGGAACTCCGGCGACTCGTACAGGAAGAAGTTCACTTCGCTGCGGTAGGCCCAGTCGGTGTAGACGTAGAACTCGCTGGCATCGTTGACCGGGAAGCCCGCGCGCAGCGTCAGGTTGTGGATCCACTTCGGCGCCTGCGGCAGCGGGTTGCCGTTGACCAGTGCGTAGGTGCCGCCATCGATGACCGTGGTCGGGTCGGTGATGGTGCAGCCGCCGCCACAGATCGCCACCGCCAGATCCTTGTCCTTGATCTCGGTGTCGTTGTAGCTGCTGCCCAGGGTCAGCAGGACGTGGTCGGTCAGGTAGGCTTCGAAGTCGAGCTCGGCGCCCTGGCCGAGGGTCTTGTCGGCGTTGAGCAGGGTCGCCGTGTTGTTGGTGCCACCCACGGCGATCAGCTGCTGGCCGTCGACGTTGTAGCGGAACACGTTGAAGCCCAGGCGTGCGCGGCGGTCGAACAGGTCGGCCTTGATGCCGGCCTCGTACGAGATCACCTTCTCCGAATCCGCCTGCGAGACGCCACCGAAGGCCAGGCGGCCCTGGATCGACGGTGCGCGGAAGCCCTTGGCCACGCGGGCGTACGCGTTGAGGTTGTCGGTGATCTGGTAGACGCCGCTCAGGTCCCAGCTGACGTCGTTGACGTCGGTCTTGGCGATGTACGGGCCGCTGACCGGGGTGCCGAACGGCACGGCCTGCAGCACGCTGGCGCTGAAGTCCTTCTTGTCCTGCGTGTAGCGCACGCCACCGCGCAGCTTGAAGCGCTCGGTCACGTCGAAATCGCCGGAGGCGAAGGCGGCCCACGCCTTGTTGCGCTGCTGCTGCACGGCGTGACCGGTCTGCGGATTGCCCGGGGTCAGCGAGTCGTAGTTGAAGCTGTCGATGGTGACGTCTTCATCGAAGTAGAAGACGCCGGCCTGCCAGTCGAAGCGGCCCCATTCATTGGATTCCACGCGGAATTCCTGGGTCCACTGGCGGTGGTGCGGCAGGCCATCTGCCGATTCGGAGGCAAACGGGATGTTGCCCGGGCCGTAGTTGTCGGCGCCGAGGAAGCTGGCACCGTAACCGCCATCAATGTCGCCATGGTTCAGCGATTCGGCGGTCTCGTAGCCGGTGATCGAGTGCAGCGTCACGCGGCCCAGGTCCCACTTCAGGCGCGCGCTGCCGCCCCAGGTTTCCAGGTCGGAGAAGTTCTGGCCATCGGTGGAGACCTCATCGCGGTCGAAGTTCTCGACCAGCTGGTTGGTACCCGGCTTGAGGATGTTGGCGCGGAACAGGCGCGCGGTGCCGTTGAGCTTGCGCTTGTGCAGGTTGAACAGCGCTTCGACATCATCGCCTTCGTAGAGGAACTGCACGCGGGCGGCGGCTTCGTCATAGCCTTCGAAGCCCTGTGCCGGTGCGCCCTGGCGGGTGTTGGTGACCCAGTCGTCGCGGCGCTGGTACAGCGCGGAGACGCGGGCCGACCAGCGGTCGGTCAGCGGGCCGCCGTAGGCGCCCTGCGTATTCCAGGTGTTGTAGCTGCCGTAGGCGACCTTGATGTACCCGTCGGCATCCTGCGAGGGACGCGCCGAATCGAACTTCACCACGCCGGCCGGGGTGTTGCGGCCGAACAGCGTGCCCTGCGGGCCACGCAGCACTTCCACGCCGGCCAGGTCGAACAGCGGGAAGCCCTTCAGCAGCGGGCTTTCCTGCACCACGTCGTCATACACCAGCGACACCGGCTGCGAGGCATTGAGGTCGAAATCGGTATTGCCCAGGCCGCGGATGTAGAAACGCGGGAAGGCACGGCCGTAGGACGATTCGATGTTCAGGCTGGGCACACGCGCCGACAGGAAGCGGATGTCATCGCCGGCCGAACCGAGCACGTCGAGCTTTTCACCCTGGATCGCCGAGATCGAGACCGGCACGTCCTTGGCGTTTTCGACGCGGCGTTGCGCCGTGACCTGCAGCGTATCGAGGGCAACCGGATCCTTGGTGGCGGGGGCATCCTGGGCTGCGGCCGTCAATGGCAGCAGGGCGGCAAGAGCGACAACGAGCGGGTGCACGGACGGGAAACGGCCGTGGGCAGTGCGGTTCGGGAACATGGCGTTTAGGCTGTGTTGGGAGGGGTGGTGGACCGGCGCTACCAGACAATTGTTGCAGTACAGCAACAGAGCCGCAAACAACCGCTATTCATTACCCCCTTCCGGGAGCGCGCGTTGTGACGGCGGTCGCGGCCCGGCATCCCCCGTCACGGCCTGAATGCCCTGCTCCGCTGTCCTGCCGGTCCCGACAACGCTTCGGTATGCTGGCGGCCCTCGATGCCCATTCAGTTGCCACGCCGATGACTTCACTGCGCCGTACCCGCCTGACGCTGTCCGTTGCCCTGCTCGGCCTGCTGGCCGGCTGTGGCGGTGATCCCGTGCGCCCGACCCCGCCGCCGGCGGCCGTTCCGGTGACGCCGGCCAAGCCGGTCAAGATCGGCATCGCGCTGGGCGGCGGCGCGGCCAAGGGCTTCGCCCACATCGGCGTGATCAAGATGCTGGAGGCCAACGGCTTCGAGCCGGTGGTGGTGTCCGGCACCAGCGCCGGCAGCGTGGTCGGCGCGCTGTATGCCAGCGGCATGGACGCGTTCCAGATGCAGTCCAGGGCGGTTGCCCTGGATGAAGCCAGCATCCGCGACGTGCGCCTGTTCTCCGGCGGCCTGGTGCAGGGCCAGAAGCTGCAGGACTACGTCAATGCGCAGGTCGACAACCGCCCCGCCGAAAAGCTGAGCAAGCCCTTCGCCGCGGTCGCCACCCAGCTGGAAACCGGTGAGCGCACGGTGTTCGTGCGCGGCAATGTCGGCCAGGCGGTGCGTGCGTCCAGCAGCATCCCCGGCGTGTTCGAACCGGTGAAGATCGGCAAGTACAACTACATCGACGGCGGCGTGGTCAGCCCGGTGCCGGTGGATGCGGCGCGCCAGCTCGGCGCGGACATCGTGATTGCCGTGGACATCTCCAGCAAGGCCAGCGGCAAGGCGCCGACCGGCATGCTCGGGATCGTCAACCAGTCGATCTCGATCATGGGCCAGCGGCTGGGCGAACAGGAGCTGGCACGCGCGGACGTGATCATCCGGCCCAAGGTGCTCGACATCGGTGCCGCCGATTTCGGCCAGCGCAACAACGCGATCCTGGAAGGCGAGAAGGCCGCGATGGCGGCGATGCCGCAGATCCGCGCCAAGGTCCAGCAGCTGCAGAAGGCGCGTGCTGCCGCGCTGGCCCCGCCGCCGGCCAAGCCCAAGTGCGATGAGCCCTCGCGCGTGGGCCGGCTGATGGGGCGCAAGGAGAAGTGCGAGGGTTGAAGCCCCGCCACCGGTAGAGCCGACCGTTGGTCGGCTGCTCCTGGCTCTGGTCTCCACGAAGCCGACCAACGGTCGGCTCTACCGTGCGATCGGGAGGGCGATCCGCGTCACTCCAGCTGCGACAACGGCAGCGCGCGGAAGTCCTTCACGGTGCGCAGCACGAAGCTGGAATTGACGTCGGCCACGCCGGCGGCATTGAGCAGCTTGTCGAGCAGGAAGCTGGAGAAGTGCTCCAGGTCGCGCACATAGATGTGCAGCAGATAGTCCATGTCGCCGGTGAGCGCATGGCAGGCCACCACCTCATCCCAGATCAGGACGCTGTCGGCGAACACGCCGATGGCGTGCTGGTCGTGCTTCTCCAGCTGCACGCGGACGAAGGCCTGCAACCCCAGCCCGATCTGGCGCGGTTCCAGGCGCGCGCCATACCCGGCGATCACGCCCTCGCTCTCCAGCCGCTGGACGCGCCGCAGGCAGGCGGACGGGGACAGGTTCACCCGTGCGGCCAGCTCGGCGTTGGTCGCGCGGCCGTGTTGCTGGATTTCCGCCAGCAGGCGCAGATCCGTGCGGTCGAACTGGGCAATTCCGGTCATTGCTGCCCCGCAACATGAGGTGGACGCAATGATCTTGCGCCAGAAGGCCATATCCGCGCAACTTTGCAAACCTCTTGCGCGCGCCCTGCCCTAGCATCGACAGATGACTTCCCAGGAGACCACCACGATGGAAACCGCCACCGCCCCCCGCCGCGTCGAACACCAGCAGACCGACAAGGGGTACGTGCCGGTCTATACCACCGCCATCGTGGAACAGCCCTGGGACAGCTACACCGCCGACGACCACGCCACCTGGAGCACGCTGTACCAGCGCCAGCGCGCGCTGCTGGAAGGCCGTGCCAGCAAGGAATTCCTGCACGCGCAGGACGAGATGGGGATGAGCGCGCACATGATCCCGCGCTTCGACCAGCTCAACGAAGTGCTGGGCGCCGCCACCGGCTGGACCCTGGTCGGAGTGGAAGGCCTCCTGCCGGAGCTGGATTTCTTCGACCACCTGGCCAACCGCCGCTTCCCGGTGACGTGGTGGATCCGCCGCCCGGACCAGATCGACTACATCGCCGAGCCGGACATGTTCCATGACCTGTTCGGTCACGTGCCGCTGCTCATGAACCCGGTGTTCGCCGACTACATGGCCGCCTACGGCCGCGGCGGCGTCAAAGCGCATGCGATCGGTCCGGAAGCGCTGCAGCACCTGACCCGCCTGTACTGGTACACGGTGGAGTTCGGCCTGATCAACACCGACGAGGGCCTGCGCATCTACGGCGCCGGCATCGTGTCATCGAAGGGCGAATCGCTGTACTCGCTGGAGTCGGCGGCGCCGAACCGGATCGGCTTCGATCTGGAGCGGATCATGCGCACCCGCTACCGCATCGACACCTTCCAGAAGACCTACTTCGTCATCGACAGCTTCGAGCAGCTGATGGAGGCGACGGCGCCGGACTTCACCCCGATCTATGCGGCGCTGGAAGCCAGGGACCACCTGCCCGCCGGTGAGGTGCAGGACGGTGACCATGTGTTCCAGAAGGGCACGGGGGAAGGCTGGGAAGACGGCGGCGACGTGTGACGTCATGACGCAGTTCACCGGGCTGTTGAAGTTTGGACACCTATCCTTCAAAAGCTTCCTCAGCTTTTGAAGGTTATCAACGTAGGCAGCCCGGTCATGCCCGGCTGCCTTTCAGCGCGGATACGCCAACAGCACCACCAGATCCTGCTCCCCCACCTGCTGCAGCGCATGTGAGCTGCCCACCCGCGTCAGCAGCGCATCCCCCGCCGCCACGTCGTACTGCTTTCCATCCAGTACGTAGCTGCCCTGCCCGCTGACGATGTAGTAGATCTCGTCCTTGTGCTGCGGATGCAGGCCGATGCCCGCACCCTTATGCAGCACGCGCTTGCGTAGAACGAACGGGATGTCCATGTCCTCGGCGAAGAACGGATACGCCGTGGTCGGCCCCGCCCCACCATGCGGACCCGGCTGGGTCACGGCGATATCGCGCTCGTGCACCACGCGCGAGGGCTTCGCGCCATCGCCGCCCTGCCCTGCACTGCGTACCTCGCAGTCGATGTCGCGCTTCAGCGCAGGCCTCATCGCCGGCTGCAACGCCACCCAGTCGCGCATCACCAGGCACGCCACCGCCGTCGCACCGGCCACGCTGAAGTGCGTGCCATCGGCCTTGTTCTGCTCGGGCACGAACAGGAAATACGGCTTGGCGCCCTGTTCGCCCAGCCCGCGGATCCAGCGCGTGGAACTGTCGTTGAGATCGATCAGCGCGACCTGCTCGCGCGTGGCCAGCGCTTTCACCGCCTGGGTGTACACACCATGCGTATCCAGCAGCGAGCCGAAGTCATACAGCAGCCGCGCCACCGGCGTGATCAGCACCGGCGTGGCGCCCTTGTCGCGGGCCAGCTGCACGTAGCGCATCAGGAACTGCGGGTAGGCAACGGCAGGATCGGTATAGCGGCTGGGATCTTCGAACTTGGCGTCGTTGTGGCCGAACTGGATCAGCAGCACGTCACCCCGCTGAAGCTCGGCGGCGATCGCGTCCAGGCGTTTCTCATCGATGAAGCTGCGCGTGCTGCGGCCGCCCTTGGCGTGGTTGCGGACCTCCCACACAGCGGGATCGAGATAGCTCTGCAGGGCCTGGCCCCAGCCGGCCTGTGGCGCGCGTTCCGGGCCGTACCCGGCAGCGGTGGAATCCCCGGCAATGAAGATGCGGTGCGGGGCGCACAGCGCGCTGGGCGCCGCAAGCAGCAGCGACAGGGACAGCAGCAAACGCAGCATGGTCATGCTCCTGGGTGGAGAGCTGCCGGCCAGCGGCCGGCACTACCGGAGCCCACGATCTGCAGCGCAGATCGTGGGAGCGCCAGCGCGTAGCGATGGTGTTACCGAGCGAGCCAGCCGCCATCAACCGGCAGGACCGCGCCGTTGACGTAGTCCGAGGCGCTGGAGGCCAGGAACACGGCCGTGCCGCCGAGGTCTTCCGGGGTGCCCCAGCGTGCGGCCGGGATGCGGTCGAGGATGGACTTGTTGCGGTCCTCATCGGCGCGCAGCGCGGCGGTGTTGTCGGTGGCCATGTAGCCCGGGGCGATCGCGTTGACGTTGATGCCCTTGCTGGCCCATTCATTGGCGAGCAGGCGGGTGATGCCGGCGATGCCGCTCTTGCTGGCCGTGTACGACGGCACGCGGATACCGCCCTGGAAGGACAGCATCGAGGCGATGTTGATGATCTTGCCGCGGCCCTGGGCGATGAAATGCCTGCCGGCGGCCTGCGAGATGAAGAACGCGGACTTGATGTTGACGTTCATCACGTCGTCCCAGTCCTGCTCGCTGAAATCCACCGCGTCGGCGCGACGGATCAGGCCGGCGTTGTTGACCAGGATGTCCAGGCCGCCCAGGCCTTCGATGGTTTCGCGGATGACGCGCTCGACCGGCTCGATGCTGATCAGGTTCGCTTCGATCGCCAGGCAGCGGCGGCCCAGCGCGGTGATGGCCGCGATGGTCTCGGTGGGCGGCTGGATGCCGGCCACGGCGACGTCGGCACCGGCCTGCGCCAATGCGACCGCGATGCCCTGGCCCAGGCCGGTGTTGCCACCGGTGACGAGGGCGACCTTGCCTTCCAGACTGAACGGATTAGCCATTGCGTATGTAGTCCTTGTCCAATGCGTAACAGACGCCGCCGGCGCGATGCCGGCGGCGCGTCGGGGTCACTTGAGCTGGCAGATGTCCAGCACGTGCATGTCGGTGTAATCCAGGTTCTCGCCGCCCATCGCCCAGATGAAGGCGTAGTTGCTGGTGCCGGCGCCCATGTGGATGGACCACGGCGGCGACACGACGGCTTCGTTGTTCTGGATGACGATGTGGCGCTGCGCGTCCGGCTCGCCCATGAAGTGGTACACGCGGTCGTTCTGGCCCAGGTCGAAGTAGAAATAGACTTCGCTGCGGCGGTCGTGCAGGTGCGGCGGCATGGTGTTCCAGACGCTGCCCGGCTTGAGCACGGTCAGGCCCAGCAGCAGCTGCGAGGACTGGCAGGTCGCCGGCACGATGTACTGGTAGATGGTGCGCTCGTTGCTGGTTTCCAGCGCGCCACGGTCCAGGGCCACGGCGTCCTTGATCGACAGCGCCTTGGTCTCGAAGCGCGCGTGCGCCGGGGTCGAGGCCAGGTAGAACTGCGCCGGGGTGGCGGCGTCATCGGACGCGAACACGACGTCTTCGCTGCCCATGGCCACGTACAGACCATCCTTCGGCCCGAGCTTGAACACGGTGCCGTCCACGGTGACGGTGCCGCTGCCGGCGCCGACGTTGATCACGCCCAGCTCGCGGCGCTCCAGGAAGGCATGGCCGGCGGCCGAGGCGGGTTCAGTCTGCCTGGGCAGCGAGACCGGGCCGTTGACCGGGGCCGCACCGCCGAGCACGAAGCGCTCGTAGTGGGTGTACTTCAGGGTCACCGCATCGGCGTTGAACAGACCATCGAGCAGATACAGATCGCGCAGGTCGTCATTGCTGGCGCCCTTGATGGCGTCGGGATGGGTGGCGTAATGGGTCTTGCAGTACATGGCGTCTCCAGAGCAGGGGTGGGGCGATGCGTCGGCCCCGGCACGATTTCAGGTGATTGTAGCCAGTTGGTAAACCGGTGTCATTTTGCAGCGCACGATAGGCCGGGTGGCCCGCGGACGGGAGTCGGGACGGGAGGCGATACGACCGGGGGAGGCGACACCACAGCAAGGGTGACGGCAGAAGAAGCGTCACGACCGAAGAAGCGTCACGACCAACGGTCGTGACCTACCGGGGATTGACGCCCGGGGCGTCAATCCTCGGGCGGCTGGCAGGAATCGCGCACGATCAGGTGCGGGCGCACGCTGGCGTGCTGCATCACGGCCTGGCCATCGGGCTGGATCAGCATCGCGGCGGCGGTGCGGCCGGTGTCGCGGGTATGCCGGCGCACCGAGGTCAGCGACGGCCACAGGCGCGAGGCCAGCGGGCTGTCGTCGTAGCCGATGATCGAGAGCTGGCGCGGGATGTTGATGCCCGCGCGCAGCGCGACCTTGTAGATACCGGCGGCCATTTCATCGTTGCCGGTGAAGATGGCGGTCGGCCGCTGCTTGCCCAGCAGCAGCTTCTCGGCCGCGGCCACACCGGATTCGAAGGTGTAACCGGCCTCGACGATGCGTGCCGGCGGCAGCTCGATGCCGCGCTTGGCGAGCGCATCGATGAAGCCGGCCGTCCGCTCGTGCGCCGAGCGGTACGCGCTCGGGCCGGTCACCAGGGCGATGTCGCGGTGGCCCAGCGAGAGCAGGTAATCGGCTGCTTCGGCAGCACCGTCGCGGTCGTGGGTGACCACCATCTGCGAGGTATCGTCCAGCGGCAGCGAGGCGATGCGGGTGAAGCGGCAGCCGATTTCATCGAGCATGTCGACCAGTGCCTGGTCTTCGGAAGCACGCGGCACCAGGATCACACCGTGCAGCTTCTGCTGCTGCACGAAGCGGCGCACGCCGTCGATGTAGCCGGGGCTGCGCGAATCGCAGGGATGCACGACCAGCTCGAAACTGGAGCCGCGCAACGCATCCAGCGCACCGTACTGCATGTCCACGATGTACTGCGCGGTCGGGTTGTCGTACACCATCCCGATCAGGAACGAGCGCCGGAACGCCAGGCCGCGGGCCAGCGGGTCCGGCGTGTAGCCGACCTCGCGCATCAGTGCTTCGACCTTCTCGCGCGTGTCCTTACGCACCAGCGGCGAGTTGTTGATGATGCGCGAGACGGTCTTCTTGGATACCCCGGACAGACGCGCGATGTCGTTGATCGTGGCGGCCTTGCCTTTGGTCAATCCGTGCGGCGACGGATCGGTTTTGCTGCGCAATGACATGTCGTTCAAACCGGGGATGAGTCAAGGGATTCTAGCGGGGAGCTCAATCGAGGGCGCGGTAGCGGAAATTCCGGAACTGGACCTTGCCGTCACCGGCAGCATAGAGCGCCGGCTTCAGGGCCAGGAACTTGCCCGCCACATTGTGATGGTAGCCGGAGACTTCCATCTGAACCGGGTACTTCTGCCAGGTTCTGCCATCGGTGCTGGAGTGGATGGTGACGATATGGCGGTTGTTGGTGACCCGCAGCCACAACTTGCCGCCGGTGGCGCTGGGGGCCAACCGGGTGGGGCGCTCCTCGCCGTAGCGGTGCATGATGAACTTCTCGCCGTTGCTGCCCACGCCCACGTACAGGCGGTCGCTGTAGTAGAGCAGGGCACCGCCCACCGCGCCCGGGGCGATCTCCATCTCGACCTCGAACTGGTAGGCCTTGTCGCCGGCGATGGCGGTCAGCGGCGAGCTGTCGCGGGGGGTGCTGCCCTTGCCCTGCAGCTCCATGCCCTTGCCGGTGAAGGCCAGGCGCTTGTACTCGTCCTGCGCCGGGTTGAAGAACGACCACTGCGCGCCGAGGGTCTTGCCGCGGAAGTCATCGGACAACGCCATGCCGTGCTGGCCCACCGAGGTACCCGAGGGCTTGGCGAGCGGCTGGCCGAGGTCGCCGCCCTTGGCCACGAACCAGCCATCGGCGGTCCATTCGATCGGCTCCAGCAGCGCCTGGCGGCCCAGCGTCCAGTACCCGTTCTCGTAGCCGTGGTACATCATCCACCAGCGCCCGTCGGTGCCTTCGATCACCGTGGCATGGCCGCGCGACCACCACGGCTCGGCGGCCGACCGGGTGCGCATGATCGGGTTGTTCGGCGCATTCACCCACGGGCCGTGGATCGAGCGCGAGCGCGCGGTGATCACCATGTGCCCGGTCGGCGGGCCGGCGGTGCCACCCACGGCGGTGGTCATGTAGTACCAGCCATCGCGGAAGTTGATCTTCGGGCCTTCCTGCGCATAGGCCTCCACATCCCAGCTTTCCGGGTATTTCCAGCCGTCGTAGACGTGCCTGGGCGTGCCGACCACGCTCAGGCCGTCATCGGCCAGCTGCACGTAGTCGCCGCCACTGAGGAACAGATAACGCTTGCCGTCTTCACCCACCGCGTGGCCCGGGTCGATATAGCCGCCCAGGCCGATGTCGATCGGCTCGCTCCACGGGCCCTTGATGCTGTCGGCCCAGACCACGAAGTTGCTGCGGGTCTCGCCGGTACGGGCGGGGAAGTAGATGTAGTAGCGGCTGCCGTGCTTGACGATGTCCGGGGCCCAGATCGCACCGACATTCCTGGTGATGGCATGGCCCAGCGGCTGCCAGTTGACCAGGTCGCGCGAGTGCCATATCGGCAGGCCGGGGTAGGCATCGAACGAGGACAGGGTGAGGTAGTAGTCCTCGCCATCCTTGAGCACCGAAGGGTCCGGGCGATCACCGGCGAACACCGGATTGAGGAAAGTGCCGTTGCCCAGATCGGCCTGGCGCTGGTTCTCGAGCCCGCGCGTCCAGTTGGTGGCCGGCTCGGCGGCGTGGCCGGTGCCGGCCAGCAGCAGGCAGGCGGTGGCGAAGCTCGCCAGGGTCTTCCTCAGGTGCATCGTCTCTCTCCCTTGAACGTATCGTGGGCCAGGCGCGCTCAGCGCGCCCCGGTCCCGGCAAGACGCTGTTGCCAGCGTGGGTACTCGGTGGTGATCAGGGCCTGCGGCCAGGTGCCGTACCAGTGGTAGCCGGTGCGGCGCTCACGCGGAATCTCGTCGAACGTGGCCACGCGCTCACCCTCGCGGTTGGCCAGCAGCACGGCGCTGTCGTGCAGGTCGTGGAAGCGACCCCACAGCAGCGGGGCGCCGGCGTCGGCGACCAGGCGGCGGTCGACCGTGGTGCGGTGGAACGCGAACTGCGCCGGGGTCGTTTCGAAGGTCTCCAGCCGCCACCCGGTCAACGCATGCGCCTGGAACCACGCCATGGCAGCGTTGACAGAGGCGACCACCGCCGGCGAAGGATCCGGGATCGACATCAGGTAGCGGACCACGCCGACACTCTCGTCGGTGACCAGCGCCGGAAGTTCGAACCTCCGACCCTGCGCGGGCAGCAACGTGCTGCGGTCGTACTGGCCGGCCCAGATCGTCGGCACGCCGTCCTGGCGCACCTGCAGCCGCAGCAGGCAGGTATCGCCGGCGGTGACGGCGGCGTCCACGCGGGCCCGCTGATCGGCAGTGATGAACCCGAATACCGGCTCGCGCTGGATGCGTCGCAGCGTTGTCAGCACGCCACGGGTGACGTCGTCAGCGAACGTGATGTGGCCGTGGTACGAGGTGCGCGACGGCACCGAATGCGGCCAGCCGCCACAGGTCGGGATCTGCTCGGCAAGGATGAAATCCAGGCCACGTACCGCTGCGTCGCGGTAGCGCGCATCGCCGCTGCGTGCGAAGGCCTCGGCCAGGTAGCCGACCTGGGTGTAGACGTTGCGGTTGTCGAAGCTGCCGCCGGGCGTGGCCTGGTCGGCCAGCACCTGTGCCTTGGCGGCATCGTCGAGGACCCGCTGCGGATCCTGGTTGACCGCCCAGCCGCCGCCATGGCGTTGCAGGGCGACCAGGTTGTCGGCGATCTGCCGGTACTGATCGGGGGACCACCGCGGGTAGTCCGTGCCGTGCCCGCTCTGCCAATGGTTGATGCCGTCCTGGAAGCCCCGCAGCGGGATGTCCTGGCCCTGCGCCATGACGGCGCAGGGCAGGGCGATCCACAGCAGGGCTGCCAGCCGCCGCACGCTTACGCGCGCAGCAGGGCGGGCAGCCACAGCGACATTTCCGGGAAGAAGGTGACGATCAACAGCACGCCCAGCGCGGCGAACCAGAACGGCCAGATCGAGCGCATGCTCTCACCGACGCTGATCTTGCCGATCGCGGTACCGATGAACAGCACCGAGCCCACCGGCGGTGTCACCAGGCCCAGGCCACCGGTCAGCACCAGCACCAGGCCGAAGTGGATCGGATCGATGCCGTAGGCCTTGGCCACGGGCAGGAAGATCGGCGTGCAGATCAGGATCATCGGCGCCAGGTCCATGAAGGTGCCCAGCAGCAACAGCATCACCACGATCATCAGCAGCACCATGAACTGGCTGTGCGCGAACGACTGCAGGAAGTTGACCGCGGCCGACGGCACTTCCAGATACGCCAGCAGCCAGCCGAACACGGCCGCCGTAGCGATCACGAACAGGATCACACCGGTGCTGCGCGCGGCATGGGTGACCGTGCCGAGGAACTCGCGCCAGTCGAGCTGGCGGTACAGCACGGTGGTCACCAGCAGCGCGTAGACCACGGCGATCGCCGCACTCTCTACCGCGGTGAAGATGCCCGCACGGATACCGATGAAGATCAGCGCCACCAGGCCCAGGCCGGGCAGGGCCGAGACCAGCCGCAGCAGCACCGCGCGCCAGCCCGGGAAGATCTCCACGCCGTAACCGCGGCGGCGTGCCACGAGATAACCGGTGATCATCAGGACGACCGTCATCAGCAGCGCGGGCACGATACCGGCCGCGAACAGATCGGCGATCGACAGGCCACCACCGGCCGCGGCCGAGAACAGGATCAGGTTGTGCGACGGCGGCACCAGCAGCGCGACCAGCGCGGCGGTGATGCTGACGTTGACCGCGAAGTCACGGTCGTAACCGCGCTTGACCATCTGCGGGATCATCGTGCCGCCGACCGCCGAGACGTCGGCGATGGCCGAACCGGACACACCGCCGAAGAACAGCGAGGACAGGATCGAGACCTGGCCCAGGCCACCGCGCATGCGCCCGACCAGCGAGGACGCCAGTGAGATCAGGCGTTCTGAGATGCCGCCGCGCATCATGATTTCGCCGGCGAAGATGAACAATGGAATGGCGATCAGCGAGGCCGAACCGGTGCCGGCGGAAATCTGCTGGACCAGCACCAGCGTCGGCAGATCGAGGTACCACAGGGTGGCCAGGGCGGCGGCGGCGAGCGCGAACGCGACCGGCACGCCGAGCAGCAACAGCACCGCGAACACGGTGAAAAGAATCGTAATACCCATGACTCAGCGATCTCCCTCGGCAACGGCATCGGCCGGGCGTACGGCCAGCGCCATCTGGTTCACGGCGAAGATCGCCATCAGCGCGCCACCGATCGACAGGGGCAGGTAGTTGATGCTCTGCGGCAGGTGGGCGCCGGCGGCCTTGATGTCCAGGCCGTCCATGAGCAGCACCGCTGCCCACCAGGCGATGACCACGCCCAGCACGGCCACCACCAGCGCGGCGAACACATCGACCGCGCGGCGCAGGCCCGGCCCCATGTGCGCGGCCAGCAGGAAGAAGCCGAAGTGGCGGCGGGTATGCACGCCGGTGGCCGCGCCCAGGCTCATCGCGGTGGCGAGCAGCAGCAGCGTGACCGGCTCGGTCCAGCTGGGCGAGTCATTGATCACGTAGCGGGCGAACACCTGCCAGCCCTGCACCACCACCAGGCCCAGCAGGGCGATGACGGCAATGTAGATCGCCACATCGGCGATGACATTGAGCAGGCGCTGCGGCGCGGTGGGGGTGATGACGGTTTCGGAAGTCGAGTCGGACATCGCGTCGGGGCCTCAGGCGAAGTCGCGGATGCGACGGGTGAGGGCGGCCAGCTCCGGCTGCTGCAGGTAACGCTGCAGGAGCGGGTCGGCGGCCTTGCGGAAGGCCGGCATGTCGACCTCGTTGAACGTGATGCCGAAGTCGGCGACGGCCTGGCGCGCGGTGCTTTCCGAGGCATCCCACTGCTCGCGCATCACCTGCACCGATTCACGCGCGGTCTCGATCACCAGGGTGCGGTCGGCCGGGCTCAGCGCATCGAAGCTCTGCCGCGACATCAGCAGCACGTCCGGCGCGTAGGAGTGATCACTCTGCGACCAGTAGTGCGCGGCCTCGAAATGACGGCTGGAATGGAAGCTGCGCATGTTGTTTTCCGCACCATCGATCATGTGCGTTTCCATGCCCGAGAAGGTATCGCCCAGCGACATCGGGGTCGGGTTGGCACCGAGCAGCCGCATCAGCTGGATGAAGATGTCCGAAGACGCCACGCGCAGCTTGAGGCCGTGCAGGTCCTTGGGCTCCACGATCGGGTGCTTGGTGTTGTAGAAGCAGCGCGCGCCGGAATCGTAGATCGCCAGACCGACCAGATCACGGGTTTCAAAGCCCTGCAGGACCGTATCGGCGACGCCGCCATCGAGTGCGCGGCGCATATGCGCCACCGACTCGAACACGTACGGCAGGCACAGGCCCTGGGTCAGCGGAAACGCGTTGTTGAGCGCGCCGGAGTAGACGCGGGTGATGTCGATGGCGCCGAAGCGGGCCATGTCGATCGCCTCGGACTCACGGCCGAGCTGGCCGGAGTGGTACTGGCGCAGCCGCAGCCGGCCGCCGGTTTTTTCTTCCAGCGTCTGCCCGATCCATTTCACCGCGGTGACGGTGGGGTAATCGGCGACGTGGACGTCGGTGGCGGTCAACAGCTGCGCACCGGCCGGTGCGGCGTTGGACGACCGCGAACAGGCCGTCAGCGCGGGCGCGGCAAGCGCGCCCAGACTGGTAGCCAGGAAACTTCTGCGAGTGAACATCTGCGCCCTCCCAAGCGTGCTCGCCATGTCCGCGCGGTCAACCGGCGGCGATGGCCTTGCAGGTAATGTCGCCGTAACCGACGAAACGGATCAATGCTTCCTGGCCCACAGCGATGTCATGGATGCCGGTGGCGTTGCCACTGGCGATCAGATCACCCGCCTTCAGCGGTCGGCCACGCTGCGCCGAACGGGCCAACGCGAACGCGTAGGCAGTGCGCAGGCCGCCGGGCAGCAGGGTGGCGCCACCGGTACCGACCACCTGGCCTTCGATGCGGGTCTCTGCACGCAGGTCGGCGTCGTCCAGGCGGGTCCAGTCCGCGATTTCGGTACCCAGCACCAGGCCGTTGTTGTTGCCGAAATCCGATACCACCACGCGCGGGCCGAGTTTGTTGATCGTCGCCAGCGGGCTGCTCGCGACCTCGACGCCGATGAAGAGCCTGGCGGGCAGTGCCTCGGCTTCTTCCGGCGTCCAGTGCAGCTTGTCCGCCGGAGCGTCTTCCTGCAGCTGGATCACATACTCGGCTTCAACCGCGCCGAAGCCACCAACGAACACCGGAATCTCGACTGTTCCACCGGTAGCATTCCAGAGCTGGCGCGCGAAGATCGGGCCCAGCAGGCGGTCATCGCCCGACCCGTCGCGGCGTTCGGCAGCGATGTAGCCGACCTTCCAGCCGACCACCTGGTCGTCCCACAGCGCGATGGCCTGGTCCTGTACCTGATAGGCGGTGACGAGGTCTTCCGGGATGGTTCCCGGGAAATCCGGCAGGGATTGGCCGTGTTGGCGGGCGCTGACGAAGTGCCGGGCGATCTCGCCCAACCCCTGGTCGGGCAGGTCCTGTTTGCCGTGGTCGTTGCTCAAGCGGGTCTCCCGGAAAAATTGTTGCACTGCCAATCGACAGCGGTTGGATGAGCTGTATATGGTAAACCGGTGTCATTGGCAATGTGCAGCGCATCAGAAGCGCTGCCGGTCAGGCACGATGCCTGTTTCCTCTACCGGAAGGACGTCCCCGGATGCGCCGTTGCCTTGTGTTGCCTTCGTTGATCCTCCTGCTGCTGGCCAGCGGCCTGGCGCCTGCGGCCGAGCGCGCCGTCCCGGAGACCGAACCCGCCGCCGGCGCACCGGACCGCATTGCACTGTGGCCGGAGGGCCAGGTGCCGGGCGAATCCGGCCCGGCCACGGTCCCCCACGTGATCGAGCGCAGCGCCGATCCCGCACTGCCCGACCGCTACATCGACAACGTCAGTGCGCCTTACCTCGTCGTGTACCGGCCGGCACGCCCGAATGGCAGCGCCCTGCTGGTGGTGCCCGGTGGCGGCTACCAGCGCATCGTGCTGGACAAGGAAGGCACCGCCCTGGTGCCGGCCTTCGTGGAGCAGGGCGGCGTGACCCTGTTCGTACTGCGTTACCGGCTGCCTGCAGGCCGCAGCGATCGCCAGGCCGCGCTGGCCGATGCGCAGCGCGCGATGCGGGTGATCCGCGCCGATTCCGCCCGCTGGCAGATCGATCCGGCACGCGTCGGGGTCATGGGCTTCTCGGCCGGCGGACACGTCGCCGCGCGGCTGAGCAACGGCTTCGATGCCCCGGTCTATCCCCACCGCGATGCCATCGATGCACTCAGCGCACGCCCGGATGTCGCCCTGCTGATCTACCCGGTGATCGACATGGGCACGCATGCGCATACCGGCTCGCGTGCGCGCCTGCTCGGGCCGCATGCGGATGTGGCGCTGCAGCAGCAGTTTTCGATGCAGGGTCAGGTCCGCACCGATACGCCACCGACCTTCCTGGTGCATGCGCAGGACGACAACGTGGTCCCGGTGCACAACAGCCTGGTCTATTACCAGGCGCTGCTGCGCGCCGGCGTCTCCGCCGAAATGCATCTGTTCCCCTCCGGCGGCCATGGCTTCGGCGTGCGCATCCCGGCCGGTCTGACCGTCGCGCAGTGGCCCGGGCTGGCCCTGCGCTGGATTCCTTCGCGCCATACGGAGCCTGCGCGCCATGACTGATTTCCCCGCCGATCTGCAACGGCGTCGTTTCCTGCGTGACAGCGCGCGCTATGCCGTGATGCTGGGTGCGACCAGCCTGCCGCTGCTGCCCGCCTTCGCCGGCGTGCCCGGCCCGCGCCACGATGCCGCGCCGCTGGCACGCGTGCGCAGTGGCCGCGTGCGCGGGCAGCTTGAGCAGGGCATCCACGTGTTCCGTGGCATTCCCTACGGCGCCGATACCGCCCCCCGGCGCTTCCAGCCGGCCGTGCAGGAATCGGCCTGGCGGGGCGTGCGTGATGCGCTGGCGTACGGCCATGCCGCGCCGCAGGGCGGCAGCGAAGGGCCGGGCAGCGAAGACTGCCTCTACCTCAATGTGTGGACCCCGGCGCTGCGCGATGGCGGCAAGCGCCCGATCGTGTTCTACATCCATGGCGGTGCCTACAACAACGGCTCGGGCAGCGACCCGCTGTACGACGGCAGCGCGTTGTGCCGGCGCGGCGACGTGGTCGTGGTCACGGTCAACCATCGCCTCAACGTGTTCGGCTATCTGTACCTGGCGCAGCTGGGCGATGCGCGGTTCGCCGATTCCGGCAACGTCGGCCAGCTCGATCTGGTCCAGGCGCTGCAGTGGGTCCGTCAGCATGCACACGAGTTCGGCGGCGATGCGGGCAACATCACCGTGGTGGGGCAATCCGGCGGCGGCGCGAAGATCGCCACGCTGATGGCCATGCCCGCCGCACGCGGCCTGTTCCAGCGCGCGTGGACCATGAGCGGGCAGCAGGTCACCGCTGCCGGCCCGCGTGCGGCCACCCAGCGCGCGCAGATAGCGATGCAGGCGGTCGGCGCGGCCAATGCGGAGGCGCTGCGCACGATGCCGATGGACGCACTGCTGGCCGCCACCCGTGCGCGCGACCCGTCGCGCGTGGAGAACAGCAGCCTCTACGTCGGGCCGGTGCTCGACGGGCGTTCGCTGCCGGTGCATCCGTTCTGGCCGGAGGCGCCCGCGCAGTCCGCCGGGATTCCGATGGTGATCGGCAACACCCACGATGAAACCCGCGCCTTCCTCGGCAACGACCCGGCCAACTTCGCCCTCACCTGGGAGACGCTGCCGGCCAAACTGGAGAAGGAACAGTACGTGGACCTGCTGCCGTCGGTGGTGATCGCCGAGTACCGCCGCCTGTATCCGCACTACACGCCGTCGGAGGTGTTCTTCGCGGCCACCACCGCGGGCCGCTCCTGGCGGGGCGCGGTGGAGGAACTGGAGGCGCGTGCGCGCCAAGGCGCACCGACCTGGGCCTATCAACTCGATTGGGGCTCGCCGCTGGACGGCGGCAGGTTCGGAGCCTTCCACACGCTGGATATCCCGCTGGTGTTCGACAACACCGACCGCCCCGGTTCGCGCACCGGTGACGGTGAAGAGGCCACGCGCGTGGCGGCCACGATGAGCGAGGCGTTGATCGCCTTTGCCCGCCATGGCGATCCGAATCATGGCGCACTGCCACGCTGGCAGACCTATTCGCTCGCCCGCCGCGAAACGATGGTGTTCGATGCCACCTCGCAGCAGGCCGACGACCCGCGCGGTGGCGAGCGCCGTCTCTATCAGCAGGCCCCCTTCATTCAACGAGGCACGTTCTGATGCGGTGTACTTCCTGGCTGCTGGGCAGCGCGCTGTTCGGCCTGATCAGTGCGGCGCAGGCCGCGGTCGACCCGGCGGTACTGGATCGACCCGCACCGACGCCGATCCGGGCCAGCAAGATCGTGCTGGTCGGCGATTCCACCACCGCCGTGCAGGGCGGCTGGGGCCCGGCGTTCTGCGCGCGGCACGTGACCTCGTTCCTGACCTGCACCAACCTGGCCCGCGGCGGCCGCAGCACCTACAACTACCGTGCCGAAGGATCGTGGGCGTTGGCCGGGGCGGAGATGCGCACGCCCGGCTATGCCACCACCTGGGTGCTGGTCCAGTTCGGCCACAACGACCAGCCCGGCAAGCCGGGCCGCTCCACCGACCTGCAGCGCGAGTTCCCGGACAACCTGCGCCGCTACGTGCGCGAGATCCGTGCCGCCGGTGCGCAACCGGTCCTGCTGACCCCGTTGACCCGCCGCCAGTTCACCGATGGCGTGCTGATCGATGACCTGGCGCCGTGGGCCGAGGCGGTGCGGACGGTGGCGCGCGAGATGGAGGTGCCGCTGGTCGATCTGCACGCGCGCAGCCGTGCGGTGGTGCAGGCGCTGGGGCCAATCGCCGCCATGCCGCTGGCACAGGCGGCCGGCACACCGGCGCAGGTCAGCGCGGCGCTGGGCGGCACCACCGTGGGGGCGGCGCCGGTGGCGGGCGCACCCGTCGCACAGAACAACGCCGTCGCCGAGCCGATGGGGCAGGCCAAGCTCGCCTTCGATTACACCCACCTCGGCCCCGACGGCGCGGCGCTGTTCGCCACGCTGGTGACCGAGGAACTGGCCCGGCAGGTCCCGTCGTTGCGGCCGCTGCTCATTCCCTGATCGATAGGCAAATGCGAAGAGTTCTTTCGAATGGATTGCTACATCGGCGATCGTGGGTCGATTGGATGTGATTCAGGTCAAACACGCTGTTCACCAGAATCGCCTAGACTCGAGGCATGCAAGACCAATGCAACCCGTTTCCGCCGTTCCATGGTCGTGATCGATTGATCGCTGCGGTCGACCATGCCGTCCAGCACGAGCACGCGCACCAGATCGCCGCCACGCTGCGGGCGGCGTTGCGCGAAGCAATCGCCGACAGCCGCATCCAGCTGCCGGCCTGCGTGCACCACCCGATCGAGGATCACTACGCCCGCCGCGAGCTGTACCGCAGCCCGGTGCACGGCTACAGCATCGTCGCGATGAGCTGGGGACCGGGCCAGGGCACGCCGCTGCATGACCACAGCGGGTTGTGGTGCGTGGAGGGGGTCTGGCTGGGCCAGCTGGAGATCACCCAGTACCAGCTGCTGGAGCGCGACGGCGAGCGCTTCCGTTTCCGCCCGGAGCCGCCCGTGCTGGGCGACTGCGGCAGTGCCGGCAGCCTGATCCCGCCGCATGAGTACCACACCCTCCGCAATACCAGCGATGACGACCTGGCGATCTCGGTGCACGTCTACCAGGGCGAGATGACCCGCAGCGCGATCTTCGAGCCCGAGGCCGACGGCTGGTACCAGCGCCGCGTGCAGGTGATGGAAACCGACGCGGCCTAGCACTCCGCTCGACCGGGCGGCGGCGTGGCGCGCATCATGCGCGTTCCACCCGTTCCCGATGTTCCGCCATGCCCACGCTGCCGTTCCAACAGGTCAATGTCTTCAGCCAGGATCCACTGCGCGGCAATCCGCTGGCCGTGGTGCTGGAGGCCGAAGGCATCGACGACACGCGGATGGCCGCATTCGCACGCTGGACCAACCTGAGCGAAACCACCTTCCTGCTGCCGCCGACCGATCCCCGGGCGGACTACCGCGTGCGCATCTTCACCACGCTGGAAGAGCTGCCGTTCGCCGGGCATCCCACCCTGGGCAGCTGCCATGCCTGGCTGTCGCATGGCGGCGTGCCGAAGGACGAGGACATCGTGCAGGAGTGCGGGATCGGCCTGGTACGCATCCGGCGCAGCGAGACGGGCCTGGCCTTCCTGGCGCCGCCGCTGCTGCGGGGCGAGGCGTTGACGCCGGACCTGCGCGAGCGCGTCCGGCGCGGCCTGGGCGTGGCGACGGAGGACGTCGTGGATGCGCGCTGGGCGGACAACGGCACCGGTTGGCTCGCGCTGCGGCTGCGTGATCGCGCGGCGGTGCTGGCGGTCCAGCCGGACTATGCGCAGCTGGAAGGCCTGAAGGTCGGCGTGTTCGGACCGTGGCAGCGCAGCGATGGCGAGGAGGCCCAGTACGAGAGCCGCGCCTTCATCGCGGGCGACGGCGCGCCGGAGGACCCGGCGACGGGCAGCCTCAATGCGGGCATCGCGCGCTGGCTGCTGGCCACCGGCGAAGCGCCGGACCGCTATGTGATCAGCCAGGGCACGGCGATCGGCCGCGCCGGGCGGTTGCGGGTGGAGCGCGTAGGCGATGCGCTGTGGATCGGCGGGGACTGCGTGACCTGCATCGAGGGGCAGGTCACGCTGTGAGCCAAGGCGGCCATGCCTGGCATGGCGCTACCGGTCCAGCGTCACCACGTTGTTGCGCTGGGTCACCTCGGCTGCGCCGTCGGCCTGCATGACGCGCACCTGCCAGCCGTTGCGGTTACCGGCCGGCAACGGCAGGCGCACGGTGGCGGTCTTCGGCACCAGATCGCTCGGCGCGGCCAGGCCCGGAATCTCCACCCGGGCCAGCTCACGGCCCTTGGCATCTTCCAGCACCGCCACGCCCACACCGGTGGCGACATGGCCCAGGCTGTGCACGGTCACCTGCACCTGGCCGTCCTCCACGCGCACATCGCCGCGCCCGATGCCGAGGTCGGCACGCTGTTCGACCGGTGTCCCGGCCTGCACCAGCTCGAACTCGAACACCTGGCTCTGGCCCGGCGCGAAGCGCAGCGTGGTCGAGGCACTGCGTTCCAGGGTGAGATCACGCGTGGTGGCCTTGCCGTCGATGGTGTCATCGCCGTCGCGGTCCACGCCGCTGGTCATCCGCCACTGCCCGGCGGTGACATTCCAGGTGCTCATCTCCGCGTCCACCGCGTGCTTGCCCATGTTGTAGGCGATCACCTTGAAGCGGTCCGGCGAGGGCGCATGCACCAGCAGCGCCACCTGCTCGGCTGCGTCCGGCTGGGCGAAGCGCCAGCTCACGGTGTGGCCCGGCCAGCTCTGGTTGCGTTTCAGCGCGATGCCGCCCAGCCGCGCACGCTGCAGGAATTCGCTGGGCGCTTCGACACGGTCGGACCACCAGTGGCCTTCGGTGTTCATGTACTCGCGCTGCGCCTTGGCCTGGATGCCATCGGCGTGCAGGGCTTCCAGGTATTTCTTGTCGCCGGTGGCCTGCCACGCCATCAGGCTGGCGAAGCCGGTGCTGCCACCGTCGGCATCACGGATGAAACGCGGGTTCCACTCGGCACCGCGGCCGAGCGCCTCGACATAGTTCTCGCCCAGGTTGGACAGCGCCCCCGGCCCACCGCGCTCGACGCGGTAATCCAATGCCTTGAGGTACTTGTCATCGCCGGTCCAGCGCCATGCCGCCCAGAAGGTATGCATGATGTCGCCGCTGCCCGAGCCGTTGTTGAGCTCACCGCCGCGGGTCTTGCCGGTCGCCCAGTGGATCTCGTTGGGCAGCGCCCAGCGGCCCTTGTCGTCGGTGTAGGCATGGGCGAGGTAGCCATCGGCCAGCCCGGTGACCAGCTTGCGGCCGGTCGGATCGGCGTTGTACTGGCCGATCAGGAACGCCGGGTGCAGCACCGGGAACGAGTACGGCTTCTGCCACTGCCAGTTCGGTTCGCGGTAGACCTTGTTGCCGCCGAACCAGTTGCTGGAGAACAGCAGATGCCCCTGCGGGTTGGGCAGGATGATGCGTTCGTCGAAGGCCTTCACCGTTTCCATCAGGCGCTCGACGGTGAGCGGATCGCCCCAGTTGAGGTAGAGCATCGCGCTGTTGGTGTTGATGCCCTCCTCGTAGGAATGCAGCTCATCGGTTTCGATGGTGCTCAGGCCGTTGCTGAACATGCCATTGCGGTAGACCGCATCGGACAGCGCGGTCAACGAGGCATTGAGCTTGTCCGGCTGCACGCCCATCAGGGCCAGGCCCGGCCACTGCTGGGTCAGGTCGGAGTCGTCGGAGATGCCGCCACCGAAGTCGCCATAGGCGATCTGGCGGTTGTCGATCCACCAGTCGATGAAGCGGCGCACGTACTTGAGGTCTTCGGTCTGCGCGAACGCCCACTGCGGCACGCCTTTGGGCGCCTCGGGCTGGGTGAACGGCGGTTTGCCCTGGCTGTTGTAGCTGATGTAGTTCCAATACAGGCGGCCGAGTTCGTGGTCCGGATCCACCCGCAGCAGGTCGCTGAGATCGGCGTACACGCGCGCGTAGAGGCGCTGGCGCTTGGACGTGGTGTGCTCTTCGACCAGGAAGCCCCAGTTGTCGCGGACCTGGTTGAAGCGATCGGCCAGATGCTCTTTCTTCGCCTCCTCGCGATCCTTGTAGACCATGCGGATCTCGGCACCGTCCAGCGAGGTGGCGTTGAAGCCGGGGGCGGCCGAGGCGATGGAGATCCACAGGCTGTCGGCGGTGAGGATGCGGTCGCGCAGGTCCAGCCACAGGGTGCGCTTCTGGCCCGGCTTGACCGAGACCGACACGTCGATCATGTCGCGCGCCGGCCAGATCGGATCCTTGATGCGGATGTTGAGCGGAATCAGGCCGTCCTGCGTGGCGGGCAGATCGAGCGCGGGCAGATCGATCGCCACGCCATCCAGGCCGTCATGCATGTTCTCCCAGCTGTGCGCCCAGCTGCGGATCAGCGGCTGCGCGGCCGGTGCGTCGCTCACGCCGGAAGGAATCAGCACGTGCACGATCGGCAGCGGCTGCGCGGGCAGCGTATCGGCCGTGCGCTTGCGTGAGCCGGCGCCCTTGGGCAGCGCCATCACCGTGCTGCGTTCGGCCGCCGGGTAGCGACCCTCGATGTACGCGCGCAGTGCCGCGATGTTGGTGTAGTCCGGCAGGGCCTGGCTGTCGATCAGGTAGCGCTGCTTGACCGTGCCTTCCGGCTCGGCCGCATCGCTGACCTGGTAGGCCCAGATTTCCTGGATCGGGGTTTCCTGCGCCGTGTTGCGGAAGTGCAGCACGCCGCCCGCCTGCGCGGGAATCGGGTTGACGCTGCGGACGACGCCCTGCGGACGCTCGAACAGCGTCTGCGCCGGCTGGCCATCCACGCTGTGGCTGAGCCCGCCGAAGGCGGCGCCGCGCACTTCGATGCGGTTGACGGTCTCACCGGCCGGCAGGGTCAGGTCGAGCTGCTGGCCGCCGTCGACATAGGTGTTCCAGTCCGGCAGCTGGAAATAATCATTGCGCCCTGGCAGGCGCGAGCGGTTGTAGACGCCCGGCCAGGTCGTTTCGGCGATGCCGTCGGTGGCCTTCCACATCCACTGCTTGTGGTCCTTGGTATCGGCGAACTCGACCTTGCGGATCGTGGTGATCGGTGCGCTCAACGCCGGCGGCGGGGCAGCGTCCCAGCCGTGGCGATGGCGCCAGGCGCGCATCGGGTCCGGCCCGGCCACGGCGGTGGTGGGGGCGGCATTGCGGGCCAGTGCGGCCATGCCGGCCGGATCGAGCAGGCGGTCGTAGACGCGGATCTCGTCGAAATCGCTGCCGCGCAGGAAGTTGTAGCGGCTCTGCACCTGGTAGGGCGCCATCACGCGCGCGGCCAGGCCGAGCTGGTCGAGCGCGGCGTCGTAGTCGGCCGTGGTCTCCTGGCGGGCGACCTCCCTGCCGTCCACGTAGAGGCGCACGCCGTGGTTTTCGTCCCAGCCGAAGGCGATGTGCTGCCACTGCTGCGGCGAGGGGTTCTTATCGAGTTTGAACGACACGCGCGTGCGCGCCAGGTTGGCATCGGTGACGAAGGCATCAAAGCCGTGGCCGTTCCAGTCGATGCGCAGCCAGGCCATGTCCCAGCTGCTGTGGTCGGCGTAGCCGACCCGGAAGATCACAAACGGCGCTTCACCCACCGCGTAGCGCGCGCGCCAGAAGAAGCCGAGCGTGCCGCGTTGTGCCTGGATGTTGCCCGGTGCATTCCACGACAGCACGCCGTCGTCGGCCCATTCGATGGCGCTGCCATGTGCCCCGTTCGGCACCCGTTTCACCTTGTCCACGAAGTTCGGGACCGGGTCGCCCGCGGCAGTGTCGGCCTGCAGGCCCTGGTCGGCCGACACGTGGAACAGCAGCTGCGGCGCGGTCTGCGCCCAGGCGGTGCCACTGCCCGCGAGCAGCAGCGCCAGCAGGCTGGCGGACAGGCGGGAGGGGCGGATCGAGGCGGCGACAACGCGATGCATGAGACCTTCCTTTCGACAGCAGAAACAGTACAGCGGAACCAGCAGCGGGGGTCAGCCGCTCACGGTGGCCTTCCGCCCCGGCACCGCGCCCGCCATCCCGGAGAGAAGGACGGGGACGGGCCCGATGGCGGTGGCGGAAGACGCAGCACGGTCAGAACTTGTAGCGCAGGCCGAGGTAGTACTGGCGGCCGGTGTGGGTGTAGCGGTCCGGCAGCGACAACGCCGAATCGACATAGCGCTCATCGGCGGTGTCGAGCAGGTTGATCGCCTCGAAGGTCAGCGAGAGATTCTTGTTGACCTTGTAGGACATGTTGAAGTCCACGTTCTCCACGCTGTACTTGCCCTGCACATCGGCGGTGGCGAGCGGGTTGCCGTCCAGGTCCCACACGTTCTCCTGCGAGAGGATGGTGCTGATGTATGCGTCGCGGTAGCTGGTGGAGACACGGGCGCTGAAGCGGCCATCGTCGTAGTACAGCGTGGCGTTGTACGAGTTCGGCGAGAGGTTCAGCAGGTCGTTCTCGGTGTACGTGGTGACGATCGTGCTGCCGGTGCCGGAGCTGAACATGTATTTGATCTTGGACTCGACGTGTGTGTAGTTGAGCTGCACGCCGAAGTTGCGCCAGAAGCCGGGGAGGAAGCTGAAAGGCTGCTGGTAGGACACTTCGTAGCCCTTGAGCGGGCCGCCCGGGGTGTTGAAGTAGCTCTGCACGTTGAACACGGTGTCCGGGCTGAAGCCGGTCGGCAGCAGGTCCAGCGAATACCCCATGTCCGCCCAGGTGGTGAGCAGGCGGGTACGCTGGACGTAGCTCTCGATGTCCTTGTAGAACAGCGCTGCCGACAGCAGCGCGCCTTCGTCGAAGTACCACTCCGCGCTCAGGTCGTAGTTGGTCGAGCGGAACGGGTCCAGCTTGGGGTTGCCCAGGTTGATCGAGTAGCTGCGGTCGTCTTCGAAATACGCGGTGGGACCACCGCTGACGCTGGGCGACAGGTTGGACAGGGTCGGGCGGGCCATGGTCTTGGCCGCGCCGAAGCGCAGCACGAAGGTATCGCTCAGGTCCCAGGCCAGGTTCAACGAGGGCAGCCAGTCGTCGTACTTGTGGCCGACCCGGGTGCCGACCTGCAGGCGCTCGCCGGGATCGGCGGTGGCGCTGGCCACCCCGAAGAACGGTTCGCAGGCCGAGGACAGATCGTTCGCGTTGGTGGCGGTACACGGCGCATAGCCATCGGCGGTGATGCGGGTCTGCACGTAGCGCACGCCCAGGTTGCCGCGGAACGCGCGGCCCAGCAGGTCGGTGTTGAAGTCCAGCTGCAGGTAGCTGCCGTAGCTCTTCTCGTTGACGTCGAAGTTGTTGTTGGACGCACCGAAATGGCCGACGCTGGCCAGGCGGTAGTCGCCGCCCAGCGCACCGGTGTCGCAGTTGCAGTAGATGTCCAGCAGCTTGGCGATCTGGTTGAAGTCCGGCACCAGCCAGGCGTTGGGCAGGTTGCCGTCCATGCCTTTGCCGAAGCCGCTCAGCGTATCGCTCAGGTCCCCCACGGTCACACCGCCCGGCAGTGCCTGCGACAGGCGCCCGTAACTGATGTTGCGGTACTCCTGCGTGCTCATGTCGTAGTCCTTGTAGGCCAGACCGCCGCGCAGGGTGAAGGTGGGATTGATGTCGAAGGTCAGGTCGACCTTGGCCGTGTCGAAGGCGTTGTCGACGTACTGCGGGTTCAAGCGCACTTCGCTGATGTTGCCGCCGCGCGCGGTGCCGTTGGCATTGACCGGGGTGCTGCCGTAGCCCAGCCACTTCCAGTTGTCGACCGCATTGAGATCGAACGGGAAGGACATCGCCGGCACCTTGCCGTTGCGCATGTCCAGCACGAAGCCATCCAGGTTGCTGTTGTCGAAGCTGACCATCGAGAAGACCGGCCGAGCGTAGTTGGACTCGGAATGGCCGACCACCGCATCCAGGCGCACCGCATCGTTGAAGCGGTGTTCCAGGTTCAGGCTGAACTGCTTGAACTCGGTGCTCTCTTCGATCGCGGTGGATTCGGTGCGGAAGTCGACGTTGTCGAACACACCGTAGGTGAGGCGGTTCTGCTCATCGGCCTGCGCCTCGCGGACCACGATCTGGGTCTTGCCGCCGTACTGCGCGGTGCGGTGCAGGTTGGCGCCGATCGAGTCTTCGCGCACGTTCTTGTCGAGCTTGGAATACAGCATGTCCAGGTTCAACTGCGTGTCGTCGCTGACCTTGAACTGCAGCGCGCCGGTGACGCCCAGCCGCTCGATCTCGTGTTCGGTGCGGATGTAGCGCGGGTAGCGCGGAATCCACGCGTTGGTCGCGGTCTCGTAGGCGGCGATGTTCCCGGCGGTCGCCGCGGGGCGATCCAGGCCGGGGCCGCAGTGGGTCGCATCGATGCCATAGCTGCCCCAGCCGTTGCTGCGCGCCTGGTTGGCGGCGCTGCCGACACCGGCAGCGGTTTCATTGGCCAGCGGATTACGCGGGGTCTGCGGGTCGTAGCCGGCCGGGCTGCAGAAGCCGTAGGTGCCGTTGTTTGCCGCGGTGCTCTGGTTGGAGTTGCGGTAATTGCCGTGCTCCCAGCGGACCGGGTTGTAGCCTTCTTCGAAGATGGTGCGCTTGCTGTAGGCCACCGACATCAGCGCGCCGACCCGCCCATCGGCCCAGGTGTTGCTGATCAGGCCGGAGATGCGCGGGTCCTTGTTCCTGGACAGTTCGTTGTAGCCGTACTGGCCGCCGAGCGAGGCCTGGAAGCCCTCGAAATCGAACGGGCGCGAACCGCGCAGATCGACCGTGGCGCCCAGCGAACCCTCGTCGGTCTGCGCCGACTGGGTCTTGTTGATCTTGACCCGGCTGAACAGCTCCGAGGCGAAGGTATTGAAGTCGAAGCCGCGGCTGCGGTTGACCCCGGTGGTGCCGCTGCCTGCCGTGGACAGCGCTTCCAGACCGTTGATGCGCACGCGGGTGAAGTCCGAGCCCAGGCCGCGTACCGAGATCTGCTGGCCTTCGCCGCCTTCGCGGTCGATCGAGACGCCGGCGATGCGCTGCATCGACTCGGCCAGGTTCAGATCAGGGAACTTGCCGATGTCCTCGGCGTAGATCGCATCGACCTGCTCGACGCTGTAGCGCTTTTCATCCAGCGACTGCTGCAGGCTTTCGCGGTAGGTCGCTTTGACTTCGACCTTGTCCAGATCCACCGCGTTGAGCGCGGCAGCCTGTTCGGGTGTCTGCTGGGCGGCGGCGCTGCCGACCGCGCCCTGCAGCGCGAAGGCGATCGAAACCGCAAGTAAGGTAACCGGTGTCGTCCTGCGGGTGTCCTGTCGTTCCATCGTGTGTAAGCCCCTCCCAGGGTTCGCCGCCATGCGACCGTGATGTTGATGAGTCATGACGTCCGGCCTCCTCCGGAGCGTCCATCGCGCGTGGCCGCGGTGACACCGCTGGTCATCCGAAACGTAACAAACCCTTCACGCGGCGGCATCTTGCGCCGCAGCAGCGTGTGCGTGTGTTGGCGAGGGTCGGGGATGGCAACGATGGCGGCGCGCGCGCAGCCGGCGGCGTGATCGCTCACGCCGCCGGTGGGTACTGCCGTTGAATCAGAACTTGTAGCGCACGCCGAGCAGGAACTGGCGGCCGGTTTCGGTGTACTGCAGCGGCAGCTGACCGGTCGCCGGCGAGTAGACCCACTCGTCGGAGGCTTCGTTGGTCAGGTTGATGCCTTCCAGGCTCAGCTCGAGCTGATCGCTGATCGTGTAGCGGATCGACGCATCCAGGACCGTGGTGCCGGTCATGCCGTGGTAGCCATCGATGTTGAAGCCGGTTTCGGTACCCGGTGCCTGGGTCAGGTAGTCATCGCGGTTGGTCGCCGAGACGCGGCCGGAGAAGACCTTCCCTTCGTAGAACAGGGTGGCGTTCCAGGACGACTTGGACAGACCGGTCAGGTCGGTCTTCATCACCGGCTGGCCGGCGGCGTTGAGGTACTGGATCTGCGATTCCACCCAGGTGTAGTTCAACTGTACGCCCAGGTTGGACCACTTGCCGGGCAGGAAGGTGAAGGGCTGGGTGTAGTTGGCTTCCACGCCGTGCAGTTCGCCACCGGGGGTGTTGACCGGACGGCTGTAGGTGAAGTCATCGGCCGGCGAGGCACCGGTGCCGATCAGCAGCGAGGCGGGCAGGCCGCTGTCGGAGTACGGACGCACTTCGCGGGTGGTCTGCACGAAGCTCTCGATGTCCTTGTAGAACAGGCCGATGCCGGCCATCGCGCCTTCGGCGAAGTACCACTCGAAGCCGAGGTCGACGTTGGTCGCACGGATCGGTTCCAGGTCCGGGTTGCCGCTGGAGATGGTGCGTGCACCACCGGCCACGGCCACCGTGGCGCCAGGCGTCAGGCTGCCCAGGCCCGGGCGGCTCATCACCTTGGCCGCGCCGAGGCGGATCAGGAAGTCCGGGGTGACTTCCGCCACCAGGTTGAACGAGGGCAGGGTGTCGTTGTAGGTGCGGTTCTCCGTGGTGGAGACCGTCCCGGTGGCCAGCGTGGACAGGCCGGTGGAGCTCTGCTTGGTGCGCACGTAGCGCACGCCCACGTTGCCCGACAGCGGCAGCGCGCCGATCTCGGTGGAGAACTCGCCCATCAGGTAGGCGCCGCGGTCCTTTTCTTCGACGCTGCGCACGTTGTTGGCGCGCGGGGCGACGGCGAAGATGCCGCTGTTGCTGTAGATGTCGAACTGATCGGCGATCGCGTTCAGATCCGGCACCACCCAGTTGGACGGGCTGCCGTTGATGCCTTTCAGGCCGGCCTGCTCGGTCATGTCCACCGGCACGATCTTGGTGCCGTCGGCGAAGTTGGGCACGGCCAGTTCGCTGGCGCGGCGCAGTTCGGTGGTCTTGAAGGTGTAGTCCTTGGCGAGCACGCCGCCCTTCAGGCGGAAGCCGGGGCTGATGTTCCAGTTGAAGTCGATCTGGCCGGTATCGAAGTCATTGTCCACGTACTGCGGACGCAGGCGGATTTCCGCCAGTTCCCAGCCCGCGGGGTTGGTCGGGTCGATGCCGTAGTTCAGCGTCGGGAACCGGCTGTTGCCCCGGTAGTCGTAGCTGTAATTGTCGACGTCGTACTTGTCCATGATGATCGTGGTCTGCACCGGGTTCTCGTGCTTGGAGCGCGAGATGCCGACCTTGCCGGACAAGGTGAAATCATCACCGAAGCGGTGCTGGCCGTTCAGGCTGAGCTGCTTGAACTCGGTGCTCCACTCGTCATGGCGGTTTTCGGTGCGGATATCGACGTTGTCGAACTCGCCGTAGACCAGTGCGTTGTTCTCGATCACGCCGTTCTTGACGATCATCGCCGGCTTGCCGACCAGGCGCGGCGTGGTGCTGGTGCCACGGCTGAAGGAGATCGCCTCGATGTAGTGCTCGTCGCGGGTGGCGTCGATCTTCGAGTACAGCGCGTCCAGCGAGATCTCGGTGGCGTCGCTCGGCTTCCACTGCAGGGTGCCGGTCACGCCCAGGCGCTTCTGCTCATGCTCCATCTGCACATAGCGCGGGAAGCGCGGGTGGTAGACGTCGGCCGAGCGCGCGGCGGCGAACGGCGAGGCGGCGTTGAAGTTGCCGTTGCTCGGGCCGTTGGCCCAGCGGCCGGTGTTGGAGCCTTCTTCCAGCGCCTGGCGCTCGGAATAGGCGACCGACAGCAACGCACCGAAGGTGCCGTCTGCAAAGGTATTGGAGATCAGTGCGGCCATGCGCGGGTCGGCCTTCTCGGCCATCGCGTTGTAGCCGGCCTGGCCGCTGGCGGCAAAGGTGAAGCCGTCATAGTCGAACGGGCGCGCGGTGCGCAGGTCGACCGTGGCACCCAGCGAGCCTTCCTCGACGTCCGCCGAGGCGGTCTTGCGCACCATCAGCTGCGAGAACAGGTCCGAGGCGAACACGTTGAAGTCGAAGCCACGGCCACGGTTGGTGCCGCCGCTCTGGTCGCCGGCGCCGACGGTGGTCAGCGCTTCCATGCCGTTGATGCGCACGCGGGTGAAATCCGGGCCCAGGCCGCGCACCGAGATGTTGCGGCCTTCGCCGGCTTCGCGGGTAATGACCACGCCGGGGATGCGCTGCAGCGACTCGGCCAGGTTCAGATCCGGGAACTTGCCGATATCCTCGGCGACGATGGCGTCGACCACGCCGGCTTCGCCACGCTTGATGTCCAGCGCCTTCTCGACACTGGCGCGGTAGCCGGTGACGGTGACGGTATCCAGCTCGGTGGGGTTGGTGGTGCCCGCATCCTGGGCCAGCGCGGTACCACTCAGCGCCAGGCCGATCGACAATGCGAGCAAGGTAACCGGTGTCTTTTTCTGCGTGTTCTGGACTTGCATGTTTTCCCTCTCCCAAGGTGCTACATGAAACAGCTATCCAACGACATGTCAGTGCAATGACACCGCTGGTCAGGGCGGACGTTAACAGCCCGTTACTGATCCGGCATCTTGCACCGCAGCAGACTTTCAATGTCCCGCAGACGCTTGCAGGACAGTGGTTCCGACATTCGGGACAGGTGGACGGGGCGACGTCCATCGCTAGAATGACACCGCTAGCCATTGCTGCTGGACGTCCCCGCGGCGTCCGCGGCCCTCACAAGGATCCAGGACCATGAGTCGTGTTGTCTGTTTCGGAGAGTTGTTGCTGCGCATGAGCGCCCCCGGCCGTGAGCTGCTGCTGCAGCACCCGCAGTTGATGGTCCACGCCGGTGGCGCGGAAGCCAACGTCGGTGTCTCGCTGGCCCACCTCGGGCATGCGGTATCGGCGGTCAGCACGGTGCCGGCCAACCCGCTGGGCGAGTACGCACTGGGCGAACTGCGCCGGCATGGCGTGGACACCACCGCGGTGCGCCGCACCGACGGCCGCATGGGGCTCTATTTCCTGACCACCGGTGCGGTCCAGCGCGCGAGCGAAGTGGTCTACGACCGCGCCGACTCGGCCTTCGCCAACAGCAGCGCCGCCGACTACGACTGGGACACGCTGCTGGCCGGCGCCGACTGGCTGCACCTGTCCGGGGTCAGCCCGGCGCTCAACCCGGCCATGGCCCAGGCCACGCTGGCGGCGGCGCGTGCCGCCTGCGCGCGGGGCGTGAAGGTGTCCTTCGACGGCAACTTCCGGCCGTCGCTGTGGGCGCGCTGGCAGGGCGATGCGCCCGGCATCCTGCGCGAGCTGTTCGCCTGCGCCGATCTGCTGTTCGCCGATTACCGCGACATCGGCGTGGTGCTCGGCGGCAGCTTCGAGCAGGCCGATGTGCGTGAGCGTGTCGATGCGGCCGCCGCACAGGCCTTCGCCGCGTTCCCGCGCCTGCAGTGGATGGCCTGCACCCAGCGCACCCCGCACAGCGTGGACAACCATGCACTCGGGGCGATGCTGGTCGGCCGCGATGGCACCCGCGCCGTGGCGCCGACCCGCGAGATGATCGGCATCGTGGACCGCATCGGGGGGGGCGATGCCTTCGCCGCCGGCATCCTGCATGGCATGATGCGCGGCTTCGCGCCGGACATGATCGTGCGCTTCGGCCTGGCCGCAGGCTGCCTGAAGCACTCGATCCCCGGCGACTTCAACCCTGTCAGCGAGGCTGACATCATGGCCCTCACGGGCGAGGAGCGATTCGATGTCCGGCGCTGATCCGCGCGTACGCGCAGTCCTGAAACTGGCCCCGGTGATTCCGGTGTTCACCCCGGAAAGCGTCGAGGATGCCGTCGAGGTCGCGCGTGCACTGTTCAACGGCGGCCTGCCGGTGATCGAAGTGACGCTGCGCACGCCGATGGCGATGGACGCGATCCAGGCGATGGTCGAGGCCGTGCCCGATGCCGTGGTCGGCGCCGGCACCGTGCTGACCGCCGCGCAGATGGAGAAGGTCAAGCAGGTGGGCGGCCGCTTCGCGGTGTCGCCCGGCGCGACGCCGCGGTTGTACGCGGCCGCACGCGATACCGACCTGCCGTTCCTGCCGGGCGTGGCGACCTCCTCGGAGCTGATGCTCGGCCTGGAGCACGGCCTGGATACGTTCAAGTTCTTCCCGGCGGTGCAGGCCGGCGGCGCGGCCATGCTGTCGGCCTGGAACGGCCCGTTCGGCGATGTGCGGTTCTGCCCGACCGGCGGCATCAGCGCGCAGACCGCGCGCGATTTCCTGCACCTGCCCAACGTGCTGTGCGTGGGCGGTTCCTGGCTGACCACGCGTGCACTGCTGCAGGCCCGGGACTGGGCCGGCATCGAGCAGCTCGCGCGCGATTCGGCCGCGCTGGTCGGCTGAGCCCGCATCGCCTGCCGCCTCAGTGGCGGCGGGCGGTCGCGCCGACGCGGCGATACAGGGTGCTGCGGCTGATGCCCAGCGCGCGGGCCGCCTGGGCGACATTCCCATGGCTGGCCCGCAGCGCGTCGCGCATCGCGGTTTCCGTCATCGCCTCCAGGCCCTCGGCCGTGGACGGCAGGACCGGCGCGCGCACGGTCTGCAGATAGGCGGGCAGCATCCCGTGCCGGATCTGCTCACCTGGGTCACTCAGCGCCACCAGGGTGCGCAGGCAGGAACACAGCTGCCGCACATTGCCCGGCCACGTGTAACCCGCCAGCGCGTCGAGCGCGGCGGCCTCCAGCTGCCGGCCCTGGCCGAGCCTGTCCCACAGACCACGCACCAGTGCCGCACGGTCGGCGTGCTCGCGCACGGCAGGTAGACGCACGCTGTGGTCGGCGATGCGGTAGTACAGGTCGCTGCGGAATTCACCGGCGCCCATGGCCTGGTCGAGATCGCGGTGGGTGGCGCAGATCAGGGCGAAATCCAGCTGTACCGGTTTGCCGCCGCCCAGCGGTGACAGCGTGCGCTCCTGCAGCACCCGTAGCAGGCGCGGCTGCAGCGCCAGCGGCATGTCGCCGATTTCATCCAGGAACAGCACGCCACCCTGCGCCTGCCGCAGCAGGCCGGTGTTGCCGCTCTTGCGCGCACCGGTGAAGGCACCTTCCTCGTAACCGAACAGTTCGGCTTCGATCAGGCCTTCGGGCAGCGCCGCGCAGTTCACCGCGACGAACGGCTTGTCGGCGCGTGCACTGCGCCGGTGCAGCTCACGCGCGAAGACCTCCTTGCCGGTGCCGGTCTCACCCTGCAGCAGCACGGGCAGCTGTGCGTCCAGCACGCGGCAGGCGCGGTCGAGCACCTGCTGCTGGGCCGCGTCGAACAGGGGCGTGGCATCGGCACGCACGGCGGCGGCGGCGGCACGGGCAGGGGCCGCCGGTGTCGGGCGGGCAGGCAGCGCCGAACGCACGCGGGTGCCGCCCGCCGGCCCCAGGTGCCCGTACAGCGCGCGCCCCTGGCGATCGACCAGCGCACCGTCATCGTGCAGCCGCGACAGCGGACCATCGAACAGCGCCTCGTAAGGGGCCCTGCCGATGTCGCCGTGGTCCAGACCGAACAGGGCCAGCCCGGCGCGGTTGGCGGCCACCAGGCGGCCATTGCGGAAGCCCAGCACGCCTTCGCGCGCGGTGCCGAGCAGGCCGGCGTCATGATGCAGGCGCACGACCTCGCAATCGCCCAGCCCCGCCTCGAAATAGCGGTGCTCGATATGCGCCACCGCCTGCCGCGCCAGCACGCGTGCATGCAGGTGCTGCTGGCGCGCGTCGCCGGAGATGTCGAGCACGCCGACGCGCTGCCCGTAGGGATCGAAGATCGGCGTCGCCGAGCAGGTCAGGATCGCGTGCGGGGCGAAGTAGTGCTCGCCGCCCCGGACCTCCACCGAGCGGCCTTCGACGATGGCGGTACCGATCGCATTGGTACCCACCGTGGTTTCATCCCAGCGCACCCCCGGCATCAGCGCCACGCGCCCGGCCTTGTCGAGAAATCCCGGGTTGCCCTCGGCATCCAGGATCCAGCCGGCCTCGTCGGTCAGCAGCGCGATGCTGCCGGTCGCCGCGATGTCGGCCGCCAGCCCGTCCAGCTCCGGCCGCGCCAGCCGCCACAGCGTTTCCTGGCGCTGCCGCAGCTCGCGCAGGCGTGCGTCCGGCAGCGGCTCGACCTCCGGCTGCGCATCCACCGACAGCCCGCCGCGCTGGCAGCGCTGCCAGGACTGCAGGATGGTGTCGGGCACGATCCCGACCGGCGCCGCGCCGCGCTCGAAGAACGAGCGTCGTGCAGTGCCGACACGGTGCTGGAGCGGACGCTGGGACACCTGGATTCTCCAGTGTCGCAATCTGCGACAGTTGTAGCGGGGCCTGTTCCGATAAACACCACACCCGGCGTTACCGCGCAATGACCTGCCGTGGTGCACCGCATCAGTTTCCGCCCCCCTCTCCAATCGGCGCGCTGGCTCAGGCCTTGCCGCACTGCACCACACCGAACCTGGCATCGTCCTTGCGGCAGGGGACAGACCCTTACCGGGCCTGTCCACCGCCATCCGGAGATGCACCCATGAATGCCGTCACGTCCGCCAAGCCGCACGCCACCGACCCGCAGTCCATCTTCAAGCCGCGCTACGGCAACTACATCGGCGGGGAATGGGTGGCGCCGCGCAGCGGCCAGTACTTCGAGAACACCACCCGGTGACCGGCAAGGTGTTCACCGAGGTCGCCCGCTCCAACGCCGAGGACATCGAAGCGGCGCTGGACGCTGCCCACGCGGCCAAGACCGCCTGGGGCCAGACCTCGACCACCGAGCGCGCCAACATCCTCAACAAGATCGCCGACCGCATCGAGGAGAACCTCGAGCTGCTCGCCCATGCCGAAACCTGGGACAACGGCAAGCCGATCCGCGAAACGCTGAACGCCGACGTGCCGCTGATGGCCGATCACTTCCGCTACTTCGCCGGCGCGGTACGCGCGCAGGAAGGCAGCCTGTCGGAGATCGACAAGGACACCATCGCCTACCATTTCCACGAACCGCTCGGGGTGGTCGGGCAGATCATCCCGTGGAATTTCCCGATGCTGATGGCGGCGTGGAAGCTGGCGCCCGCGCTGGCCGCCGGCAACTGCGTGGTGCTCAAGCCGGCCGAGCAGACACCGGCCTCGATCCTGGTGCTCATGGAAGTGATCGGCGACCTGCTGCCCAAGGGCGTGCTCAACGTGGTCAACGGCTTCGGCGTGGAGGCCGGCAAGCCGCTGGCGTCCAACCCGCGCATCGCCAAGATCGCCTTCACCGGCGAGACCACCACCGGCCGCCTGATCATGCAGTACGCCAGCCAGAACCTGATTCCGGTAACGCTGGAACTCGGCGGCAAATCGCCGAACATCTTCTTCGCCGACGTGATGGCCGAGGACGATGATTTTCTCGACAAGGCCGTGGAAGGTTTCGTGCTGTTTGCCTTCAACCAGGGCGAGGTGTGTACCTGCCCCTCGCGCGCGCTGATCCAGGAATCGATCTACGATGAATTCATGGAACGTGCGCTCAAGCGCGTGGCCGCGATCAAGCAGGGCAATCCGCTCGATCCCAACACCATGGTCGGTGCGCAGGCCTCCTCCGAGCAGCTGGAAAAGATCCTCTCCTACTTCGACATCGGCCGGCAGGAAGGCGCCGAGGTACTGATCGGCGGCGAGCAGGCCATGCTCGAGGGCGACCTGGCTGGCGGCTTCTACGTGAAGCCGACCGTGTTCAAGGGCCACAACAGGATGCGCGTGTTCCAGGAAGAGATCTTCGGGCCGGTGGTCTCGGTGACCACGTTCAAGACCGAGGAAGAAGCCCTGGAGCTCGCCAACGACACGCTGTACGGCCTCGGTGCCGGCGTGTGGAGCCGGGATGCCTCGCGCCTGTACCGCATGGGCCGTGGCATCCAGGCCGGGCGCGTGTGGACCAACTGCTACCACGCCTATCCGGCCCATGCCGCATTTGGTGGCTACAAGCAGTCGGGCATCGGCCGCGAGAACCACAAGATGATGCTCGACCACTACCAGCAGACCAAGAACCTGCTGGTCAGCTACTCGCCCAAAAAGCTGGGCTTCTTCTGAGCCCCGGGCTTGATCCCGATCAAGGCGCCGGCATGCGGCCGGCGCCACAGTGCAGTCATTGGCAATCCACGGAGATCCACGCATGAACAAGACCATGAAGGCCGCTGTTGTCCGCGAATTCGGAAAGCCGTTGCGCATCGAGGAAGTCGAGGTGCCGCGTCCCGGCCCGGGCGACATCCTGGTGAAGATCGAAGCCTGTGGCGTGTGCCACACCGACCTGCATGCGGTCGACGGAGACTGGCCGGTCAAGCCCAACCCGCCGTTCATTCCCGGCCATGAAGGGGTCGGCCACGTGGTTGCGGTGGGTGCGGGTGTGAGCCACATCCGCGAAGGCGACCGCGTCGGCATCCCGTGGCTGTACTCGGCCTGTGGCTATTGCGAGCACTGCCTGGGCGGCTGGGAGACCCTTTGCGAGGCGCAGCAGAACACCGGCTACTCGGTGAACGGTGGTTTCGCCGAGTACGCGTTGGCCAACGCGGCGTATGTCGGGCTGCTGCCCAAGAGCGTGGGCTTCATCGAGGTCGCGCCGATCCTGTGCGCCGGCGTCACTGTCTACAAGGGCCTGAAGGTCACCGATACGAAGCCGGGCCAGTGGGTGGTGATTTCCGGCATCGGCGGGCTGGGCCACATGGCCGTGCAGTACGCCAAGGCGATGGGGCTGAACGTGGCCGCGGTGGATATCGACGACGGCAAGCTCGCCCTGGCCGAGCGGCTGGGTGCGACGATCACCGTCAACGCGCGCAACACCGATCCGGCCGCGTTCCTGAAGAAGGAGATCGGCGGGGCACATGGCGCACTGGTCACGGCCGTCTCGCCGAAGGCCTTCGAGCAGGCACTGGGCATGGTCCGCCGCGGTGGCACGGTCTCGTTGAACGGCCTGCCGCCGGGCAACTTCCCGCTGGACATCTTCGGCATGGTGCTCAACGGCATCACCGTGCGCGGCTCGATCGTGGGTACCCGCCTGGACCTGCAGGAATCACTGGAGTTCGCCGAGCAGGGCAAGGTGGCCGCCACGGTCACCAGCGATTCGCTGGAGAACATCAACGACATCTTCGCGCGCATGCAGGCCGGCAAGATCGAAGGCCGCGTGGTGCTGGACATGAGCGCGTAAACGGCGCCGCGTTGCCGTCCTGCGCCGCTTCCCCTCTCCCGGTGGCAGCAGGACGGCAGCGCCGGTTCTTCCGTCCTGCCGGCCACTCGCCGGCACCCAGGGTGCCCCGATCATGACCGACCTTCCGCTCCAGGTAATGGCCACGCTCCCGGCCCTGCAGCTGATCGAGACACTGCAGGCCCGCCACGGCGATCTGCTGTTCCACCAGTCCGGTGGCTGCTGCGACGGCTCCTCGCCGATGTGTTTCGCCCAGGGCGATTTCATCGTCGGCGACCGTGACGTGCGCATGGGCGAAATCGGCGGGGCACCGTTCTACATCAGCCCTTCGCAGTTCGAGTACTGGAAGCACACCCAGCTGATCATCGACGTGGTGCCGGGCCGCGGCGGCATGTTCTCGCTGGAGAACGGCGAGGGCGTGCGCTTCCTGGTCCGCTCGCGGCTGTTCAGTGATGACGAGTTCGCCCAGCTCAAGGCGGCCGGCCGGGTCTGAAACTCGCCGCGGCAACCCGTCCATAATGGTGCCTCTCCCGCCGTGATGTCGCCGCCATGCCTGTGTGGTCCGCCCTGAAGAACCCGTTGCTGTCCGTGCTCGCCGTCGTGTTCGCGTTCGCGGTGATGGTGCTGGTCAACAGCGTCGGTTCCTGGCTGGTGCCGTTGCTGCGCATTCCGCCCGGCGGAGAAACCCAGCTGGCCTGGGACCTGGCCTGGACGATCCTCAGCGGCATCGCTGCGATCGCCTTCGCCAGCCGTTATGCGCCCAATTGGCCGCGTGTGCACGGCGGCGTGGTGTGGGCGGTGATCGCGGCCGCATCGATCTACACCGCGTGGGATTTCGGCAGCGATTTCCCGTTCTGGTTCGTGGTGATCCTGCTGGTTTCGCTGCCGGTGCAGGCATTCGTGGGCCTGTGGCTGGGCACGCGGTTCCGGCCAGGGCGCGCCTGATCAGCTGCCGGGCAGTACCTGCTTCACCTGCTCGATGCCCTCCCACGGATCCTGCTTCAACCGCTCCGCGCGCTGCAGCGCCTTCGCCAGCGGGAAGGCGTCCGGCGCCGCGATGCGGCCCAGCTCTTCCCAGCGCAGCGGCACCGCCACGCCGGCACCCGGCCGCGCCCGCAGCGACCACGAGCTCACACTGGTGGCGCCGCGCGCATTGCGCAGCCAGTCGATGAAGATCACCCCGTCGCGCTTGGCCTTGCTCATCGTCGCCACATAGCGGTCCGGTGCCTGCGTGGCCATGGCCTGCGCGAAGGCCTCGCAGAAGTCCTTGGCCTGCGCCCAGTCGGCCTTGGGCTGCAGCGGCACCACCACGTGCACGCCCTTGCCGCCGGAGAGCCGGACGAAGCTCTCCAGCCCGGCTTCCTGCAGGCGCGCGCGCACGTCGCGTGCGGCGGCCTTGATCTGGGCCCAGTTCACGCCTTCACCCGGATCCAGATCGAACACCAGCCGGTCCGGATGTTCGGGGTCATCGACGGTGGCGCCCCAGGGATGCAGCTCCAGGGTGTTCATCTGCACCAGCTGCAGCAGCCCCTCCACATCCTCGATGTAGAGGTAATCCTCCCGCCCGCTTTTCTGTTCCAGCGGGATCGCCTTGACCGCACCGCCCAGGCCGGTGCCATGGTGTTTCTGGAAGAAGCAGGGCTTGTCCACGCCGTCCGGGCAGCGCAGCACCGACAGCGGACGATGCGCGACCTCGGGCAGGATCCAGCGCGCCATGCGGCGGTAGTAGTCGGCCACCTCGCCCTTGGTGATCTTCGCCTTGGCGAACACCACGCGTTCGGGGTGGCTGATCGTCACGGTGCTCTCTTCCTTCGCAACTGCGGCCTGCTTCCGGCCGCTGGTTTTCGCCGCCGGGGCGGAGGCGGACGCAGCGGCGGTCGTGACGTTGGCTGCCGCGCCCAGATCCTTCGGCTGTTTGTCTTCGCGCAGGCGCTTGAAGCTGGCCTGGCGCAGCAGGCCTTCCTTCGCCCAGCCTCGGAAGGCGACTTCCGCGACCAGCACCGGCTTCACCCAGTGCACGCTGCGCGCGGTGAACGGCACGTGCGAGGGCAGTTCGACCACCGCGTCCTTCACGGTCAGCGGCGTCAGTTGCTTCGTCAGCGCGCGCAGCGCCGCATCATCGAAACCCGTGCCGACGCGGCCGACATAGCGCAGCCCGCCCTTGTCCGGCGTGGCCATCAGCAGCGAGCCGAAGCCACTGCGCGATCCCTTGGGCTCGGTGTAGCCGACAATGAGGAACTCATCGGTGTTCTCGTGCTTGATCTTGATCCAGTCGCGCGAGCGCGCGTTGACGTAGGGCGCGTCGATCCGCTTGCTGATGATGCCTTCGAAGCCGGCTTCGCCACTGGCGGCGAACACCGCCGGGCCGTGGTCGCGCACATGGTCGCTGTAGGCCAGGGTGTCCGGCTTGCTGCCCAGCAGGTCCTTGAGCAGCGCCTTGCGCTCCAGCAGGGGGACGCGGCTGACATCCACCCCGGCGATGCCGGGCATGTCGAACACCACGTAGCGCAGCGGCTGCTTCGCGGTGCCGTCGATGACCTTCTGCAACGCGGTGAAATCACTGCGGCCCTGCGCATCCAGGACCACCAGCTCACCGTCCAGGCGCAGATCGCGCACCGGCAGCCGCTCGATCGCCTGCACCACCTCGGGAAAATCGTCGGTCCAGTTCAACCCGCCGCGCGAGCGCAGCGCAACCACGCCCTCGCGCACGTCGGCCAGCAGGCGGTAGCCGTCCCATTTGATCTCGTGCAGCCACTGCTCGCCATCCGGCGCGGTGGCACGGTGGTCGGTCAGCTGCGGCTTGAAATCGTGCGGGTAGGGCCTCTCGCGTGCGCTTTCAAGCGCGAGCGCGCGTTTGGACCAGCGCGCGTCGGCCTTGCGTGCGGCGCCGTTCCTCACTGGCTTGGCGGGTGCGGTCTTCTTTGCCGGGGTCGCCTTCTTCGTGTTGGCCGCGGCAGCCTTCTTGGTGCCCGCGCGCTTGGCCGCTGTCGGCGGCGCCTCCAGCAGATCATCGGCCTCCATATCCCTCGCCTCATCGTCATCGCGTTTGATCAGCAGCCACTGGTGCTGCTTGCCCTTCATCGCGGTGCGCACCAGCTTCCAGCCGCCTTTCAGCCGCTCGCCGTGCAGCACGAAGTCCACCTTCCCGGCCGCGATCGCCTCCAGCGGATCGCCATCGCAGGCCCAGGTGCCGTGGTCATAGACGTCCACATGGCCAGCGCCATAGTGACCGCTGGGGATATCGCCGGCGAACGTCGCATACGACAGCGGATGGTCCTCCACCTCCACCGCGAGCCGCTTCTCGCCCACGCGCAGCGAGGGGCCCTTCGGCACCGCCCAGCTCTTCAGCACGCCGTCGGCTTCCAGCCGGAAGTCGTAATGGCGCGAGCTGGCATGGTGCAGCTGCACGACGAAGATCGGTCGCCGCGCCGGTGCACCGCGACGCTCGGCGTCCGGCTCGGGGGTGCCGTCGAAGCGGCGTTTGCGGCGGTACTCCTGCAGGGACATGCGCGCTTACCCGGCTTTGCGCGCGGGCGCGCGCTTGGTTGTCTTTTTGGCTGCCTTGCCCGCTGTCTTGGTCGCCTTCTTCGCGGCAGTGGGTTTGGCGACCTTGGCCGTGGCCTTCTTCGCCGGCGTCTTCCTGGCCGCCGGCGTGCGCTTCTTGGCATCCAGGCTCTTCTGCAGCAGCGACATGAAGTCGACCACGTTGGTCGCATCATCCTCGCGCGGAACCGGCTCTTCTTCGACCTTGGTGGTGCCGCCCTTGGCCTTGATCCGCTTCTTCAGCAGCGTGTGCAGGCGCTCGCGGAACTCATCGTGGTACTCGTCCGGCTTCCATTCGCCGGACATCGACTCGATCAGCTGCTCGGCCATGGCGGTTTCCTTGCTGTTGATGCGGTACTCGGACAGGCTCCCACTGGGCAGCTTGTAGTCTTCCGGGTCCACCAGTTCCTGCGGATAGCGCAGGATCATCAGCACCAGCGCATCGCCGTGCGGCATCACCGCGCACAGATACTCGCGCGTACGCACCACCACCCGCGCGATGCCGACCTTGCCGGTACTGCGCAGCGTCTCACGCAGCAGCACGTAGCCTTTCTCGGCTTTCTTGGCGGGCACCAGCAGGTAGGGCTTCTCGTAGTAGCGCGGATCGATCGTGCCGGCATCGACGAAGGTCTCCACCTCGACCGCCTCATGGCTTTCCGGCGCGGCCGAGCGGATATCGTCTTCTTCCAGCACGACGTAGCTGCCCTTGTCGTACTCGTAGGCTTTGACGATGTCCTTCCACGGCACTTCCTCGCCGGTGTCGGCGTTGACGCGCTCGAAGCGGATCGGTTTGCGGTCGCGCGAATCGAGCATCCGGAAGTGCAGATCGACGTTGCGTTCGCCGGACATCAGCGACACCGGGACATTGAGCAGCCCGAATGACAGCGTGCCGGTCCAGATCGGTCGGGCCATGGTGGCGCCACTCCAACACTACAGGGAGGGCAGCTGTACCGCGCGGCACGTGAAACGCCCGTGTCCGGCCTGTGCAGGCCGGCTGCACGGCACTGCTACTGCAGCAGGCCGTGCACCGCCGCCGCCGGCATGTGGTCCAGCGCCAGCCAGGCATCCTCGACCACCGCCCGCGCCTGCGGCCAGCCCAGCCGGGATTGGCCGCGCATCTGCTCCCAGTGCTCGGCCAACTCGCCATCGGTGTCGTCGGCGCCGCGCGGCCAATCGGCGTAATGCGTGGTCAGCGCGAAGGCATAGGCCGGGTAGAGGTCGCGCCAGCTACGCCGGCCATGGCTGCGGCGCTGCTCGTAGTCGCTGCGCATGTACTGCAGGTAGTCCTGTGCGATCGCCTGCGCGTCCTCGGCGCGGTCGCGGCGCGCACGGCGCCCGCTCCGTTCCGGCTGCAGGTAGGCGTTGAACAACGCGGGTGCGGCACGGCGGTCCAGGCGGGGCATGACACGACTCCGACAGCGGTGGGGCAGGCAGGAATAGACCCGCCGCCGTTATCCAGCCGTGACAGATTCGTTGCTGCGACGGGATTCGCGGCGACTTCACCCGCCGCGCGCTGTAGTGGAGCGCACCGTTACTGGAGAACTCCCATGCCACGCGATCCCCTGCGCGACGCCACCGCCCCGGTCCCCGGCGAGCAGCGCGCCAAACATGACAACCAGGACGCCGAAGACCGCGGCGCCGGCATGTCCGTGCCCGACGACACACCCGATCACCTGCCGGTGGCGGTCACCCCGGACCCCGTCCCGCGCGACCGCAAGGATTCGGCCGCCGGTGAGAAGGGCCCGGCCGGTCATCACCGCCGCGAAGATGAATACCAGCGCCGCCAGCGCAAGGAACACGCCAGCGACAACCAGGACGAGGCGCTGGAAGAGACCTTCCCGGCGAGCGACCCGACCTCACCGTTCGTGCCGGCCAAGCCGCCCCGTTAGGTCACGGCGCCCACTGCCACTGCAGCCCCACGTTGTAGCGGCGGTCCGGGCCCGGTTCGAAGAAGCGCTGGTTGCCGTCGTTGACGATCACCGAGCCGATGTAACGCTGGTCCAGCGCATTGTCGATCCGCGCGAAGGCCCGCAGCGTGCCCTGCGCGGTGGTCCAGCGCCGCGACAGTTCCAGATTCAGCAGCGCGTAGCCCGGTGCGCTGTCGGTGGCCAGGTCGTTGACCACGGTGTCGCTGGAGGCCACGACCTCGGCCGCCCACTGCCACGGGCCCGGCCGGTACTGCACCCGCGCGTTCCACTGCTGCCTGGGCACGCCCGGCAGGCGTGAGCCGGCCGTCACCGTGTTGCAGCCCGTGGCCGCGCACAGCGCATACGGGTCGCGTACGGTGGCCTCGATCCAGGTGTAGGCCAGCGACAGATCCGCCTGCGCGCCGAGCGGCTGCACGACACTGGCCTCCGCGCCCTGGCGGCGGGTGCGGCCGATGTTGCGGTACGTGCTGCGGCCGCCGCTGTTGCTGGCCACGGCCAGCTCGTCATCGGTATCGGCGCGGAACAGCGCGGCCTCGACCTGCGCGCCACGCTGCCCATGCCATTTGCTGCCGACTTCCAGGTTGCGGCTGCGGGCCGCCGAGAGATCCAGCGCCAGCCCGGCCTGGCCATCGGCGCGATAACCCAGCTCGTTGAAGGTGGGGGTCTCGAAGCCACGCCCTGCCGAGGCGTACAGCCGCCACGCATCGCTGGCGCGGAACACTACCCCGGCCACCGGTGTGGTCGCCTCGTAACGCCGTGAGCCGCTGTCGTCCGGATTTCCGGCGGTGATGTAGTGGTCGTTGGAACGGAAGCGGACCGTGCTGTGGCGCACACCGAGCAGCAACGACCAGCGTGGCGCCCACTGCCACCACGCCTGCGCGAACTGGTCCACGTTCTCGACCCGGTCGCTCTGGTCACGGCGCAGGCGGCCCTTGATGCCCACCTGGTCGCCCACGAAGTTCTCGTAACCGTTGCGATCCTGCTGCTGACGGTCGGCATTGGCGCCGATCACCACGTCCAGCGGGCGCCCGACCCAGTCGCCGCGCCAGGCCCAGCGCGCGTCGACACCGCCGTAGGCCCCGTCCAGGTCGATCACCCCGCCGGCATGCAGCGGGTTGGCCTGCGGCCCCGGCGGGATCGCCAGGTATTGCTCCACGCTGCGCTGACCGGCATAGCCCATCGCACGCAACGTCTGCGCGCCTTCCGTTCGGGTGAACACCAGCCCGGCCTGGGCCTGGCGCACGGATTTGCGGGTGTTGTACTGGGTGGCCACCGCGGTGGCCTGGCGCGGGTTCTCGCGCACCTGGGCGCGGGTCAGGCCGAGCGGATCCTGCGCGTCGGGCGCATCGAAGTAGTTCAGCACCAGATCCAGCTGGCCGCCACCGACATCCGTGCCGAGCCGGGCGTTGACCGACTCGCGCCGGGCCTGGCTGTGATCGCGCCAGCCATCGGTGCGGAAGTGGTTGGCGGCCACGTTGTAGCGGATCGGCCCCTGCACGCCGCGCAGCTGGGCGCCGGCGCTCACGGTGTTGTCGCTGCCGGTATCCACCCGCAGGCGCCATGGGTCGCCTTCGGCGCCGTCCGCGCTCCAGACCTGGACCACGCCGCCGGAGGAGTTGCCGTACAGCGCCGAGAACGGACCGCGCAGCACTTCCACGCGCTGCGCCGAGAGCAGGCTGGCGTGGGAGAGCTGGCCCTGGCCGTCGGGCATGGTGGCCGGTACACCGTCCACCAGCACCCGCACGCCGCGCACGCCGAAGGTCGAGCGCGCGCCGAAGCCGCGGATCGAGAGCTGGGTGTCCTGCGCGTAGTTCTGACGATCGCGGGCAACCACCCCGGGAATGCCGTTGAGCGCCTCGGAGAGCTGGGCCAGCGGCCCGGTACGGTCCTCGTCCACCCAGACCGTAGTCAGCGAGGCCGGCAGGTCTATATCGGCCACCTGTGCCACGCGCGCGGCCTGGACCTGCACGGTGGGCAGCCGCTCGACCGGCGCGGGCGGGGCGGGGGTGTTCTGGGCCTGCGCCAGCGATGGCAGCAACACGGCCGAGGCCAGCGCACAGTGGCGGGCCAGCGGGGTAAGACGGAGCATGCGGGGCGGGATCCTCGGTGAATGGGCGTGCCGCACGCCATGGTACGGAAGCGGACGTGACGACGGCCTCGGCGCCCTCGGCGGGGCTTTGTTACGATGGGTCGGTTTTGGCTGATTCTGCCGCCAAATCCGCGTCGCGCCACCCTCCCCCTTCCGTCATCCGAATGAGTACCGCCGTGTCCTTCTTTGCAAATGTGGAACTGGTCCCAGGCGACCCGATCCTGGGCCTGACCGAGGCTTACAACGCCGACAGCCGCCCGATCAAGGTCAACCTGGGCGTGGGCATCTATTACGACGAGAGCGGCCGCATCCCGCTGCTCCGCGCCGTGAACACGATCGAACAGCAGCTGGCCAATGACGCCAAACCGCGCGGCTACCTGCCGATCGACGGCCTGCCGGCCTACAACCAGGCCACCCGTGAGCTGGTCTTCGGCAAGGATTCGCCGCTGCTGGCCGCCGGCCGCGTGGCCACCTCGCAGACCATCGGCGGCAGCGGTGCGCTGCGCGTCGGCGCGGACCTGCTGCACAAGCTGCTGCCGCACGCCACCATCGCGATCAGCAACCCGAGCTGGGAAAACCATCGCGCGGTGTTCGGCGCGGCCGGCTTCGACGTGGTCGATTACACCTACTTCGATGCCGCCACGCATGGCGTGGACTTCGACGGCATGCTCGCCGACCTCGGCAAGCTGCAGCCGGGCACCGTGGTGCTGCTGCACGCGTGCTGCCACAACCCGACCGGTGCCGACCTCACCGTCGCGCAGTGGAAGCAGGTGGCCGAGCTGTTGAAGGACCGCCAGCTGTTCCCGTTCATCGACATGGCCTACCAGGGCTTCGACAAGGGCATCAGCGAAGACGGCGCCGCCGTGCGCATCATCGCCGAGGCCGGCATCGACAGCTTCGTGGTCGCCAACTCGTACTCCAAGTCGTTCTCGCTGTATGGCGAGCGCATTGGCGCACTGTCGGTGGTCGCCCCGGACGCGAACGCGGCCAAGGCCGTGCAGTCGCAGGTCAAGCGCATCATCCGCACGATCTACTCCAGCCCGTCCAACCACGGTGCGGCACTGGTGTCCGGCGTGCTCAACAGCGTCGAGCTGCGCCAGGTGTGGGAAGCGGAACTGACCGAGATGCGTGAGCGCATCCACGCCCTGCGCCATGGCCTGGTGGAGAACCTGGTCGCCGCCGGCGCGCCGGAGTACGCCTTCATCAACGACCAGGCCGGCATGTTCTCGTACTCGGGCCTGAGCCGCGCCCAGGTGGATCGCCTGCGCGACGAGTTCGCGATCTACGCCGTCGGCACCGGCCGCATCTGCGTGGCCGCACTCAACCAGGGCAACCTGGAGTACGTGGCCAAGGCCGTGGCGACCGTCAGCAAGGGCTGAGCAGTATCGCCCCTGTGAAGCAGAACGGCCGCCCTGCGCGGCCGTTCTGCCATGTGGCGCCGCGCGCGCCTCGTAATGGCTCCGGCGAAGGGCGACAATAGGCGCTTCTCCTCTGAAGGCCGCATGATTCCATGTCCCAGACGTCGCTGACCCGCTATCTGATCGAAGAGCAACATGCCGGCCGCATCAACGCCGATCTGCGCCAGCTGATCGCTGTCGTCGCCCGCGCCTGCACCAGCATCTCCATCGCGGTCAGCAAGGGCGCGCTGGGCGGTGTGCTCGGCGAAGCCGGTACCGGCAACGTGCAGGGCGAGGCGCAGAAGAAGCTGGACGTGATCAGCAACGAGATCCTGCTGGAAGCCAACGCCTGGGGCGGCCACCTGGCCGCCTGCGCCTCGGAAGAGATGGATCACTGCCAGCCGGTGCCCGACACCTACCCGCGCGGTGACTTCCTGCTGCTGTTCGATCCCCTCGATGGCAGCTCCAACATCGACGTCAACGTCTCGGTCGGCACCATCTTCTCGGTGCTGCGCTGCCCGCCGGGCACCGAGCAGCCCGACGATGCCAGCTTCCTGCAGCCGGGCACCGCGCAGGTCGCGGCTGGCTACTGCATCTATGGGCCGAGCACGCAGATGGTGCTCACCGTCGGCCACGGCACGCATGCATTCACCCTGGACCGCGAGAAAGGCGAGTTCGTGCTGACCACGCCGGACATGCAGATCCCGGCGGACACCCAGGAATTCGCGATCAACATGTCCAACCAGCGGCATTGGGAAACCCCGATGCAGGGCTACGTGCAGGACCTGCTGGCCGGCAAGGAAGGCGCGCGCGGCAAGAACTTCAACATGCGCTGGATCGCCAGCATGGTGGCCGACGTGCACCGCATCCTGACCCGCGGCGGCATCTTCATCTATCCGTGGGACACGAAGGATCCATCCAAGGCCGGCAAGCTGCGCCTGATGTACGAAGCCAACCCGATGGGCCTGCTGGTCGAGCAGGCCGGCGGCGCCGCCACCACCGGCCGCGAGCGCATCCTCGACATCCAGCCCGACCAGTTGCACCAGCGCGTGCCGGTGTTCCTCGGCTCGCGCAACGAGGTGGAAGAAGCCACCCGTTACCACCGCGAACACGACAGCGCGGCGGGTTGATTTCCTACACAGGGCTGGCCGATCGGTCAGCCTTGTTGTTACGTGGGAACGGCGTGACATCGGCCACGGCAGCGGTCACCATCGGCCACTCGTGCCCACGGACGACCCCATGACTGCCGACGCGCCGCTCGATTTCATCGAAGTAATCCACAACGCCGTCCCCAACGAGGTCTGCGCGGCCCTGCGGGCCCAGATGCGATCCAGTGCGCAGTTGCAGCCGGGCGAAGTGGGCAGCGGCGTGTTCCCGGAACTCAAGCACAGCAAGGATCTTCGCATCAGCGGGCGCCCCGAATGGCGGCAGGCCGAAGCGGTGCTGCAGCAGGCGGTTTTCAAGGGTTTGCTGACTTATCTACGCCGTTATCCACAGGCCCTGATCTCGCCGTTGATGTTGCAGATCCAGGACAGCCAGGGCCAGCCGCGCCGGTTGGCGGCCGAGGATTTCCCCGACATGGACGACGCCGCGTTGTCCGATCTGGCCCGCACCTGCCTGCGCCCGGGTACCATCAATCTGCAATGGTATGCAGCGGGCGAGGGCGGCTATCCGTACTGGCACTGCGAGCTGTATCCGCGCGATCCGGCCGGCGAAACGCTGCACCGCCACCTGTTGTGGACGCTCTACCTCAACGACGATTTCGACGCCGGCGAAACCGAGTTCCTGTTCCAGGGCCGCAAGGTCGCGCCGCGCACGGGCAGCCTGTTGATCGCACCGACCGCGTTCACCCATACGCATCGGGGCAACCGGCCGCAGGGTGGGGACAAGTTCATTGCGACGAGCTGGATTCTTTTCCAGAGTGCGCAGAAATTGTTTGGCGGGAATTGAGCGCCCTGGCTGGTGCTCGCCTCTTGCCGCGTTCAATCATCTTTACGCAGCATCGTCATGACGGTGACGACACTCAGGAATAGAGTGAACACGCCAAAGAAAGCCAGCGCGTACTGGTGCACGCCGGTAAATTTTCCGTCTGCAATCCTGCAGAAAGCATTCACTCCCGTCCCAATCGTGATCAGGACGAATACCACGAGATTCACCATCCTCCGGTGATGGTCCAGCATGTGCCTCCTCCTTGGCTTGAGTTCAACGTGTCGATCAACGCCTCCACTCTATCCGTTCAAATGCTTGCCGATTGAGCAAAGTTTCGCTCTATCCCGTGTCATCGATCAGCGGCCGTATCGGAACGACTCACGCGGCCTCGGCGAGTCGAAACCGTCGCTCCCACGGTTCCAAGGATCGCCAACGACAACCCGACCAGCTCCTGTTCGCCTAGAGGAACACGGTAGGCAATTTTCAGCCCCGTAAGTACCACGAAGTTCACTGGGAGCATCCACAGGAAGGCGATCCCAAGTCGATGAATCCATTTCATCCCGACGCGATCTCCTTGCAGTCACAGGCACCGCGTGACACGGGCGACCCATGCGCTACCACGTCGCCAGCACCACCACTACGGCTGCAACCAGCACGGCCAATACCATCACCGTGATCAGCACATTGCGCCCGGTGCGCTTCGCTTTCGCCTTCAACCCGGCCAGCACGTCCAGATCCAGATAGAGACGATCAGCGCCCGCGTCGCGGATGACGCCATTGTCGCGGTAGTACTTCAGTGGCGCATGGAGTGCATGGTCGATGCTGTCCGCCGCGATCGCGCTCTGTGGAGACAGTGCCTGATGGCCGGTGAAGTGTGCGATCAACGCGTCGCGCTGCTGCTGCACCGCTGCGGTGATGGCGGCATTGATCGCGATGCTGGCCGCGTTGGACGCGGCCGAGGTGGCTGCCGATGACATGTGGTTCCCCCTGAATGTCCGATGTGGACGTCAGACCACCGCGGCGCGGTGCCTGGCCCGATTGTTGGGCGGACGCGTCCCAAAGTCCATCGGGGCGCGGGTCAGAACAGCGAGCCTTGGGGTGAGTCCACCCGCGGCGGCAGCGGCCGCAGGAAGCGGGTGCAGTCCAGTTTCGGCCAGTGGCTGTTCTGCGCGTCGAAGCCCAGGCGCTTGCGGGCCAGCTTGAAGCGGTTGGACAGCAGATCCGCGTACACGCCTTCACCGCGCATGCGCGTGCCGAACTGGCTGTTGTAGTCCTTGCCGCCGCGCAGCTGGTTGATGGTGCTCATCACGTGCGTGGCGCGGTCCGGATGGTGGGTGTCGAGCCAATCGCGGAACAACGGTGCCACTTCCAGCGGCAGGCGCAGCAGCACGTAGCCGGCCGTGGACGCACCGGCGTCGCGGGCAGCCTCGAGCACGGCTTCCAGTTCGGCATCGTTGATCCACGGGATCACCGGCGCGACCATCACCCCGACCGGGATGCCGGCATCGCTCAGGCGACGCATCGCGCGCAGCCGTGCATGCGGGGCCGACGCACGCGGTTCCAGCCGGGCGGACAGGTGCGGATCCAGCGAGGTCACCGAGAAATGCACGCTGACCAACTGCTTTTCCGCCAGCGGTGCGAGCAGGTCGATGTCACGCTCGACCAGCGCGTTCTTGGTGATCAGCGAGAACGGGTGCTGGGTCTCCAGCATCACCTCGATCAGCTGGCGGGTCAGTTTGAGCTTGCGCTCGATCGGCTGGTAGGCATCGGTATTGATGCCCAGCGCGATCGGCTGCGGCACGTACCCGGGCCGTGAGAACTCCTTGCGCAGCAGCTGCGGCGCGTTGGTCTTGGCGAACAGCTTGGTCTCGAAGTCCAGCCCGGGCGACAGATTGAGATAGGCGTGCGAGGGCCGGGCGAAGCAGTACGAACAGCCATGCTCGCAGCCTCGATAGGGATTGACCGACTGGCTGAAGCCGACATCCGGCGACTTGTTGCGGCTGATGATGCTGCGCGCGGTTTCGGCGCGCACTTCGGTGCGCAGGCGCGGCGCGGCGAACTCCTCGCTCTCGTCCGGCGCCCAGCCGTCGTCCATCGCTTCGCTGACGGTGACCTCGAAACGGCCCGCCAGATGCGTGCTGGAGCCCCGGCCTTTGATCGCAATACCCATGGTCAAAGGCTATCGCCGCGAGGTCTCAGGGAATGAGACGTCGTGGCGTCGGAACGGCGGAGACAGGAGATTTCCATGGTTAGTAGTATTACTAACCACAGAGGCAATTGGAAGTGAAACCCGCGCCGTGCAAGGGTCGCCGGGGGTGGGGACCGATTTGATCCCCAAAATTATCCACAGGGGCAGGGCGGGTGGCTGGCGTGCCATGTCACCAGGCGGCTGAGCCGACCAACGGTCGGCTCCTACCGGATGCGGGGCGCCTTACGCGGCGGCGATGCGCGCCGCATCAGAGCAGCCGCAGATATCCCTTCACCGTGGCATCCAGCCCGGCGTACAGGGCTTCGCTGATCAGGGCGTGGCCAATGGAGACCTCCAGCACGTCGGGCACCGCCTGCAGGAACGCCGCCAGGTTGTCCTGCGACAGGTCGTGCCCGGCGTTGACGCCCAGGCCGACCGCCTGCGCGCGGCGGGCCGCATCCGCGAACAGCGCCAGCATGGCCGTGGCGTCGCCGGCGGCATGCGCCTCGGCGTAGGGGCCGGTGTAGAGCTCCACGCGGTCGGCACCGATCACCGCGGCCTGGGCGATGTCGGGATTGCCGGCGTCCACGAACAGGCTGACCCGGCAGCCGTACGTCTTCAACTCGGCAATCAGCGGGCGCAGGCGCTGCGCATCACGGCCGAAATCGACGCCGTGGTCGGAAGTGAGCTGGCCGTCGCCATCGGGCACCAGAGTGGCCTGGGCGGGGCGGGTCTGCGCGCACAGCGGCAGCAGCCCGGGATAGCCCTCACGCGGGGGCGCGAACGGGTTGCCCTCGATGTTGAACTCCACGCCGCGCTCGGTCGTCAACGCGGACAGCGCCAGCACGTCCTCGGCGTGGATGTGGCGACGGTCCGGACGCGGGTGCACGGTGATGCCGTGCGCGCCGGCGTCCAGGCAGGCACGGGCGGCCTGCAGCACGTCCGGGTCCGCACCGCCGCGCGAGTTGCGCAGGACGGCGATCTTGTTCACGTTGACGCTGAGTTGGGTCATGGCACTACGAGGGGTCGGATTCACCCTGAGCGGTCGGGGTGCGCGCCTGGAGGGCGAGCTCCCGCAGCCGACGGAGTTCGTTGGGATCGGTGATGGCCGCACGGGTGGGCTGCACATCACCGAAGCGGGCCACGTAGAGGCCGCGGACCCACGCCAGCAGGAACACCAGGGTGCCCAGCAGCGACAGCGCCATCAGCCCCATGTGGGGGGTCTTGAGCGCCATGCCGAAACAGGCCAGCGCGAACAGCAGAAAGAGCCAGTACATGTCGTTCTCCCCGATTGACCGGGCCAGTGTAGCGCTGGCGCCCGGTGCGGTTCCACGGGGAGCAGCGGCTACAGCAGCGGCGAGGCCAGCCGCGCGAACGCCTCCGGGACGCGGTGCCGCCACAGCGAGCGCTGGCGGTCGTTGCGCACCGGCGACGCGCTGCTGTACTCGGCAAGCAGGATCTCGGCCAGCGCGGCTACCCGGCCGGTATCGCTGATCATCATCGAGAGCTCGAAGTTGAGCCGGAAACTGCGGTGATCGAAGTTGGCACTGCCGACGATGCAGACGTCGTCATCGGCGATGAACGCCTTCGTGTGCAGCATGCGCGGGCCATACTCGTAGATCTTGACGCCTGCCTGCAGCAGCTCGTCGAAGTAGGAACGCGCGGCCTGGGTGACGAACCAGGAGTCGCTCATCTTGGGCACCAGCAGACGCACGTCCAACCCACCGAGCGCGGCCGAGGTCAGTGCCATGCGTGCGGCTTCGCCCGGGACGAAGTAGGGCGTCACCAGCCAGACCCGCTCCTTCGCTTCGTGGATCGCCGCGACATGCAGGCGATGGATGGTCTCCCACGACGAATCCGGACCGGACACCAGCACCTGCGCATTGATGCTGCCCTCGCTGCGGCTGGGCATCGTCTCCGGCCACAGCTGGGCGATGTTGAAGCGCGCCGGCTCCTGGCCGGTGGCGTAGATCCAGTCCTCGATGAAGACCAGCTGCAGGCTGCGCACCACGTGGCCCCGCAGCCGCATGTGCAGGTCGCGATACGCATCCGCGCGGACGCTCTCGTCTTCCTCATCGGTGATGTTGATGCCACCGGTGAACGCCTGCAGGCCGTCGATGATCACCAGCTTGCGGTGCGTGCGCAGATTCAACCACGGCCGCTTGAACGGCTTGAGCAGCTGGCGCGGATGGAACCAGACCACTTCGGCACCGGCATCCAGCAGCGGCTGCAGGAAGCGCTTGCGGAGGGACGACGAGCCGACCGCATCCAGCAGCAGGCGCACGCGTACGCCGGCCGCCGCACGCTCGGTCAGCGCATCGCGCAGCGCGGTGCCGGCGTGGTCCGGGTTGAAGATGTAGTACTCCAGATGCAGATGGTCCTTGGCCGTGGCCACTGCGGCGAGCAGCGCGCTGTAGGTGGCCGCACCATCGACCAGCCACTCCACTTCGGTGGCCGAGCTCGGCGACAGACCGGTGGTGGCCTGGGCGATCTTGGCCAGCTCCGTGCAGTCCGCATCGGGGGGGCAGACGCTGCTGTAGTGCTCCATGCCCGAGCGCGAACGGCCACGGCGCAGGCGCTGCCGTTTCACCTTCTGCGGGCCGAGCAGGTAATAGATGAAGAGGCCCAGATAGGGCAGGGCGGCCAGCGAGAGGATCCAGCTCAGCGTGGCGACCGGCTCGCGTTTCTGCAGCATGATCCAACCGATCAGCCACAGCAGATAGAGAATGTAGGCCGCCACCATCAGGGGGCGCAGGTGGGGGATGGCGTCGAGCCAGTCCCCGAAGACGTCGAAGGTTGCGAGCATGGCCGGATGATAGCGGGCGGCGTGCCGCTGGCGCGTATCCACGGTCGGCGGCACAAAAAAAACGCCCCTGTTTCCAGGGGCGTTTTCCAGTCGCGTCATGACTGCGTCTTGCGTATTACTGCTGCACGAAGCCGATCTTCTTCATCTGAGCATTCTTCGCGGCAGCCAACACCTTGGCCATCACGTCGTACTCGGAGTCCGGGCTGGCATCGATGCGCAGTTCCGGCTGGTTGGTCGGATCACGCTGGACTTCCTGCTCCATGCGCTGCTGCAGTTCGCCCACAGCCACGGGGCTGTTGTTCCACGACACCTGGTTGCTGGCGTCCACCTTCAGCTCGATCGGCGGCGGCGGTTCGACAGTCACCGGCGGTGGGTTGAGCACGCGCTGCGGCAGGTCAACGGCGATCGGGTACGTCATGATCGGCGCGGTGACGATGAAGATGATCAGCAGCACCAGCATCACGTCCACGAGGGGCGTGACGTTGATGTCGGCCATGGGGCCGCGGCTACCACCAGTACTGAATGCCATGGCTTACTGCCCCTTCTCTTTGGTGGCGACGAAGCCCACGTCGAGCATGCCCTGTTCCTGCGCGATCTTCGTCATCTCGTTGATGACGCGCATCTTGGTGGTGCGGTCACCACGCAGGTTGAGGGGCGGCTGCGGGGTCTGCTGGGCGGCGGTCGCCAAGCGAGACTCGAGCGTCTGCTTGTCGATTTCCTCGTCGTTCCAGTAGATCGAGCCGTCTTCCTTGACTGCCAAGGTGATCGGGCTCGCCCGCTTTTCAGCGTCTTCCGGATTCTGCACCAGGTTGGCCTCAGGCAGATCCACCTTGACCTTGTGGGACATCAGGGGCGCCGTGATGATGAAGATGATCAGCAGCACCAGCATCACGTCCACGAGGGGCGTAACGTTGATGTCGGCCATGGGGCCGCCGCTGTTACCACTACTGAAAGCCATAACGGGCTCCGTCTAGATCGTGTTGACTACGTTCTCGCTGGGTGACGCGCGTCGCTATTAGCGAACGCGCGAACCGGTGGCGAAGAAGTCGTGCAGGTCGTGAGCGAACGTATCGAACTTGCTGATCGTGGCGCTGTTGATCTTGCTGAAGAAGTTGAAGGCGAACACGGCCGGGATAGCCACGAACAGACCGATGGCGGTCATGATCAGTGCTTCACCCACCGGGCCGGCAACGGCGTCGATCGAGGCGGAACCGGTGGCACCGATCTTGATCAGCGCGCCGTAGATGCCCCACACGGTACCGAGCAGACCCACGAACGGAGCGGTTGCGCCGACGGTGGCCAGCAGGGTCATGCCCGACTGCAGGTTGTTGCTTTCGCGGGTCACGGCCTGACGCAGGGCGCGATCGACGAACTCCGAACGGCTCAGGTTTTCACCCAGGCCACCCGAGGTGCCGCCTTCCGAACGCTGGTGGTGCGCAGCAGCCTGTGCAGCGTCCAGAGCGATCTTGGAGAAGGGCTCCGAAGCCGGCTGTTCTTCCATCGCACGGATGGCGTCCTGCGCGTTCGGGGTATCCCAGAACAGGCTGGTGACCTTGTCAGCGGCGGCCTTCAGACGGGCAGCGCGGAAGATGTTGATGACGGTCCAGTACCAGGACATGGCCGACATGATGATGAGGGTCAGCAGCACGACCCAGGAGACAGCGAAGTCACCCGGCTGGGTGGTCATCTCGTGGATCAGGTGCTCGAAGCCCATCTGCGACAGGGCGTTGGAGTTGCCCCCGGCAGCAGCGGCGATGAAAAGTTCCTGCAGCATGACGCTTACCTTTGTTGTGTGTGGTGATAAAGGGTATTGCTAGAAATAACCGCTAGAGGCGGTGGCCGGCGGGCCACCGGCCACTATCAGTTCAGCGCAAAGTTGACCGGGACGCGAACGCGACCTGCGACCTTCTTCCCGCCCGATTCCGCGGAACGGAAGCTCCACTTGCGAGCTGCGTCCATGGCGGCGCGATCGAGGTCACGGTTACGGCTGGACTTCTCGACCGACACATTGGTGACGTTGCCATTGGCATCGACGTCAATGATCAGGATGACTTCACCCTGGATACCAGCACGGAACGCTGCCGGCGGGTAACGCGGGGGGTTCATGTTCTTCGACGAGATGTCGACGCTTGCCTCGATGGTGCTCGGGGGCTGCGGCGGCGACGGCGGCGAAGGCGGCGTGACGATGTCGGTCGGACGCGGGTCCGGGATATCGACCACAGGAGCCTGCGGCGGCGGCGGAACCGGGGACGGCTTCGGCGGCGACAGGTTCTTGACCGGCGGCGGCGGGGTGTCATCCGGCGGCGGCGGCGGCGGCGGCGGTGGGGGCGGCGGCGGAGCGTCGACCAGGGTCACCATGATGTTGCGTTCTTTCTCCGCCACGGCCTTGGGAGCCACAGCCGGGATCAGAAGCATCATGAAGGCGGCGAGATGCAGTGCGATTACAAAAGCGATACCCACGATACGCGGCCAGGAGAGGCCGGTGTCATCGCGTTGTTCGTACCTGTGAACGACTAGTTGTTCCGTCATGCGCCAAGAGCTCATTAGTGGGGCCGGGATACCCGGGGACAGGTAGCCCATGATCAGCGGTGCATGACACCGCAGGAACCTCCAAGCTTATACCAATCCTGAGCGCCTGCGCATCACTTCTGCAGGCATTCAGGCGTTATTCCTACTTACTTCAGGTTGATGATTTTCTTGGCATCCGCCTGGTTCTTCACACCCTTCGCCAGCGCTTGCTGGGCGGCCTGCTTGGCCTCCGGAATGCGACCTTCCGAATGCAGCACGCGTGCCAGATTCAGGTAGGTCTCGCCGTCCTTGGAAAGCGGGGCAGCCTTCTGCCACGCCTCGATCGCCTTGTCCGTCTGCTGCGGGTCGGAGTAGTAGTACGCCTGGGCCAGTGCCAGGTATACCTGATAATCCGGCTTCAGGATGTTTTTCTGCAGGCCATCATTGATAACGGCAATGAGTTCCTTTTCTTTGTTCTCGCTGTTGGCGTAGATCGAGTACAGCTGCTTGTACTCGCGCTCGTCGGTCAGCTGGCCGGCGCTGTAGAGCTTGCCCATCACGGCGCCGGCCTTGTCCATCTGGTCGGCCTGCATGTACATGCTGGCCAGGTTCAGCTGGGCTTTCTTGTCGTTCGGGTTCTTGGCGGCGAGGGCCTCGGCCTGCTTGACCGCTTCACCGGTCTGGCCGCCTTCGGCCATGGCAGCCATCAGCAGCTGGTTCCAGCTGTCCTTCGGCTCCGGCGAGCCGGCGATGGCCTGCTGCAGCACCGGGATGGCCTCGGCGTAACGCTCGGCCTGGTACAGTGCCTGGCCCTTGGCGATCAGCTCTTCGGGCTTGTTCGACTTGGTCTCGGCGAAATACTTGTCCAGCGTGGCCAGGCCTTCGTTGGTCTGGTCGTCCTGCAGCTGCAGCTGGCCGAGCATCAGCATCGACTGGTAGTGGCCGTTGTTGTCCAGCCCACCGAGCTGCAGCACCTGCTCGAGGTACTTCTTGGCGGCGGCGCTGTCGTCGAGCTGGTAGGCGGCCTGCGAGGCCAGCTGCGCGGCGAGCGACTTGTCGTAGTTGTTCGCGGCCGGGTTGGCCAGGATTTCTTCGGCCTGCGCGCGGGTTTCCGGGAACTTCTGATCGTTGTAGCTGTCAATCAGCTTCTGCAGCTTCGGGCCGACCTTGGCCGAGGACTTCTGCTCCGGCTCCTGGCGGGTTGCGTTCGGGTAGAGCACTTCGGCCTTGGCCTGCTTCTTCCCACCGCGGGCACCGCGCTCGGACGAGCGGGCCTGGGCAAAGGCATCGGTGATCATGGCGCCACTTACAGCGGTCGCGATGAGGACGGAAAGGACGGCTTGCTTGTGGTTGCTGAAAATCATCTTTCACCTCGATCGAACCGCCGCAGCGGCATCAAAACGGACTGTCAGAAAAATCTGAGCCGCCAAACGTATCAGAAACTGATGGCGTGAGAAATCGTTTCCGATGCTGCAATACAGCATCTTTTGGTCGTATAAGGGAGCGTCAACCGCACTTCGGCCGCCGTCCGGCCGCCTGGGCCTGTTGGTATACACCACTCAGGGACGGCGCGTCTCGCTGCAATTCGCGGATGCGGTTGGCCGGATCGGGGTGGGTGGACAGCCACTGCGGTGACCGGCCGCCACTGGCCGCCATCATGTTCTGCCACAGATCGACCGCCTGCGCCGGGTTGAAACCGGCCTCGGCCATCAGCCGCTGGCCGACGATATCGGCCTCGCTTTCCTGGGTGCGCGACCCCGGCAGCAGGAAGGCTGCCTGGGCACCAGCGCCGCCGAGCTGGTTGACCGTGCTGGCCGCTCCCTCACCGTACGCCGCGCCCGCGAGCGCACCGAGCACCGACAGGCCGGTCTGCGCGCCCATCTGCCGGGTGATGCGTTCTTCGTGGTGGCGCGAGATGACGTGCCCGATCTCGTGGCCGATCACCGCGGCCAGCTGATCCTGGTTCCTGGCGACGGTGAAGATGCCGGTGTTGACCCCGACCTTGCCGCCGGGCAGGGCGAATGCATTGGGTTCCTTGTCGACCATCAGCGCTGTTTCCCACCGTACGCCACGGTACTGTTGGGGCAGCTGGGCGACCAGCGCGTTCACCACGCACTGCACGTAGGCCGTCTGCTTCGGATCCTTGCTGAGCGTGCCTTTGGACTTGGTTTCGGTGAACGCCTGCGCGCCGAGCTGGTCCAGTTCGGCCTGCGACACCCCGCCGACCATCTGGCGGCGGCCGGTCGGCGACGTCGTGGTGGCGCACGCGCTCACCAGCATGGCGATGGCAATTCCCAACAGCACTGGTTTCATATGCGATCCCCCGTGTTCATGTGCGCAGTGTGGAACGCGGCGACGTAAATTTTCGTCAAGCCGCGCATCGATCATTGGATGCCCAGGAACATCAGCGCCACCAGCGCGATGCCGTTGTTCAACCCATGTGCGGCGATCGGGGCCCAGAGGGTACCGGTGCGCTGGTACAACCAGGCGAAGGCCGCGCCCATGCTGCCGTAGACGAGCCACAGCTGGGCGATTTCCCACGGGCCGTTGGCACTGGTGCCGGGGATTTCATGCACGAGGGCGAAGGCCAGGCTGCTCAGGACGATGCCCAGCACCGGGCGGCCGGCCTGCCACAGGCGACCGAACAGGACACGGCGGAACAGCAGCTCTTCGTAAGCCGGCGCGAGTACGACGGCAAACAGAGCGAGGAACCACGGGAAGCGCGTGACCGCCTGTTCCATCAGCGCAAGATTGGTGGGCACCGGCTCGATGCCGGCCTGTTTGGCCAGCCAGGCGATCAGGTTGCTGCCGATGATCACAGCGGTGGCGACCAGCAACGTCCAACCCCATGTCGAGGGGCGACGCGCGGCCTGGAAGGACAGTGCACGTTCGGCGGGCGTGGCCCGGCGACGGAAGAAGTACAGCACCAGCGCCGCGCCACCGGTGGCGCCCAGTGCCATCAGGATCTGGGCAAGTGCACCCGGTTGGCCCAGCTGTTGGGCCAGATCCGCCACGGCGGACGCATCCGCGCCGTCGCGGGCGGCTTGGTAACCCACGATCGCGCCGCGATACAACCCCCAGATCAGCCCGCCGATCAGGCTCAGCGACAGCAGGACCGCTGCGCCGATGCCCAGATCGATGAAGAACCCCGCGAGCGGAGAACCTGGCGCGCGCGGTGAAGAGGGGACGACGGGGGGCAGCGGAGGCGTCATGGACGCCGGGGTGGTTGCGGACATCGGATTCCTGGCATCGGGGAGCGATGGCCGGCCAGGGTGCAGGTCGCACCCGGCCGGCCCGTCCCCGATTGTGTCAGATATCCAGGTTGGCGACCTTCAGCGCATTGTCTTCGATGAAGTCGCGGCGCGGTTCGACCACGTCGCCCATCAGCGTGCTGAAGATCTGGTCGGCAGCCACGGCATCCTCGATGCGCACCTGGAGCAGGCGACGGGTATCGGGATTGACCGTGGTGTCCCACAGCTGCTCGGGATTCATTTCACCCAGACCCTTGAATCGCTGGATCTGGCGGCCCTTCTTCGCCTCGTCCAGCAGCCAGTTGCGCGCTTCCGCGAAGCTGGCCACCTCGGCCGACTTGGCGCCGCGGCTGATCTTGGCTCCGGTGCGGACCAGGCCATGCAGCAGCAGCGAGGACTGGTGCAGGGCACGCAGTTCGCCGGTTTCGAACGCGGCCAGCGGCAACACCTGGATCATCTGTTCGCCCATGTGGCGACGCGTGACCAGCACAGCGGCCGGACGCTCGTCGGTGGGTTCCTGCAGTTCCAGCGTGTAGCGCGGCGAGCCGAGGCTGCCCTGGTTGAGGCGGGTCGCCAGCGCGGCCAGGCCTTCGTCGGCACCGGCCCTGCGCAGGTGTTCCAGATCCATCGGGGTGAAATCGATGAGCGCTTCGAGCACCTGGCGGTCATAGCGATGGCCGTTGCGCGCAATGGTTTCCTGGGCCGAGGCATAGGAGAGCAGCAGCTTCTCCAGGGCCACGCCTTCGATGCCCGGTTCGCTTTCGGCCGGAATCAGCGAGGCGTTTTCCACCGCGCTGCTGGCCAGGTACGCGTCCAGTGCCGGGTCGTCCTTCAGGTACAGCTCCTGCTTGCCCTGCTTGATCTTGTACAGCGGCGGCAGGCCGATGTAGATGTGGCCGCGCTCGATCAGCTCCGGCATCTGACGGTAGAAGAACGTCAACAGCAGCGTACGGATGTGCGCGCCGTCGACGTCGGCGTCGGTCATGATGATGATGCGGTGGTAGCGCAGCTTGTCCGGGTTGTATTCGTCCCGGCCGATGCCGGTGCCCAGCGCGGTGATCAGCGTACCGACCTGATCCGAGGCCAGCATGCGGTCGAAGCGCGCGCGTTCCACGTTGAGGATCTTGCCGCGCAGCGGCAGCACCGCCTGGTTCTTGCGGTTGCGGCCCTGCTTGGCCGAGCCACCTGCCGAGTCACCCTCGACGATGAACAGTTCGGACAGCGCCGGATCCTTTTCCTGGCAGTCAGCCAGCTTGCCCGGCAGGCCGGCGATATCCAGCGCGCCCTTGCGGCGGGTCAGATCGCGCGCTTTGCGCGCCGCTTCACGGGCACGCGCGGCGTCCACGATCTTGCCGGCGATCGCCTTGGCTTCGTTCGGGTTTTCCTGCAGGAACTCTTCCAGGCGCTGGCCGAAGGCACTTTCCACGGCCGGGCGCACGTCCGAGCTGACCAGCTTTTCCTTGGTCTGGCTGGAGAAGCTCGGGTCCGGCACCTTCACCGACAGGACCGCGATCATGCCTTCGCGCATGTCATCGCCGGTCAGGTTGATCTTGGCCTGCTTGGCGATGCCGTTCTGCTCGATGTAGTTGTTGAGCACGCGGGTCAGCGCACCGCGGAAGCCGGCCAGGTGGGTACCGCCGTCCTTCTGCGGAATGTTGTTGGTGAAGCAGTACATCGTTTCCTGGTAGGAATCGGTCCACTGCAGCGCCACGTCCACGACGATGCCGTTGGACTCGCCCGTCACCGAGATCACGTTCGGGTGCAGCGGCGTCTTCAACTGCGCCAGATGCTCCACGAAGCTGCGGATGCCGCCTTCGTAATGGAAGTCGTCACGGCGGCCATCGCCGCGCTCGTCGACCAGCACGATCTTGACGCCGGAATTGAGGAAGGACAGTTCGCGCAGGCGGCGGGCCAGGATGTCGTAGTGGAACTCCACGTTGTCGTGGAACGCCTTCACCGACGGCCAGAAGCGCAGGGTGGTGCCGCGCTTGCTGCTGGCTTCGACCTGCTTCAGCGAGTTGACCGCTGCACCGTCCGCGAATTCCTGCTGGTAGTGGAAGCCGCCCTGGTAGATATCGAGCAGCAGCCTCTGGGACAGCGCGTTGACCACGCTGACGCCGACGCCGTGCAGGCCGCCTGAAACCTTGTAGCTGTTGTCGTCGAACTTGCCGCCGGCATGCAGGACCGTCATCACGACTTCGGCCGCGGAGACTTCGCGGTCGAGCTTCTTGCTCATCTGCTCGTGCTTGCCGGTCGGGATGCCACGGCCGTTGTCCGACACCGAGACCGAGCCATCGGCATGGATGATGACCGAGACATTGTCCGCGTGACCGGCCAAGGCTTCGTCGATGGAGTTGTCGACAACCTCGAACACCATGTGGTGCAGACCGGTGCCGTCATGGACGTCGCCGATGTACATACCAGGACGCTTGCGGACAGCCTCGAGGCCTTCCAGGGCGGTGATGCTGTTGGCGTCGTAGTTGCCGCTGTTTGCGGGGATGTTCTGTTCTTCAGTCATTGCGCTTGCCGTAGGCTCCGCAGGTCGGGCCGCCGCGGTGAGGCGGGGCGCCGGGTAATAAGGGGTTGCAACAGCAATTATACCAGCCGGGCACCGTGGCCCCTGGGGGGACCACTATGGCACAGGCTGGACCTGTCCATGTTCCACGTGGAACCGGGTGATATCCGGTGCGTCCACCAGGGCCGCCGGGACTTCGGTGGCGGTGATGAAGATCTGCGCCGGGCCCGCCTTCAACCGCTCCAGCACCCGCGCCTGGTGGTGGCGATCCAGTTCGGAAGAAAGATCGTCCAGCGCGATGACCGGCCATTCCCCGCGCTGTTCCGCGTAGTCCTCGGCCTGGGCCAGCAGGCAGGTGAGGGCGGTCAGTTTGGCCTGTCCGCGCGAAAGCGCATCCCGCCCGGGGATGGTCTCGAACACGACGCTCCAGTCGGCCCGGTGCGGACCCACCGAGGTGTAGCCGGCCATCCGGTCGCGCTCGCGGGCCAGGAGCAGGGCGTCAGAAAGGGACAACTCCTGTTTGCGCCAGCCAGGGCTGAGGTTCAACGACTGGATGCCCAGATTGGGCGCCAGTACGGAGGCCAGTTCCACGGTCCGCTCCTGCAGCCGCTCCAGGTAGTGCTGGCGGCGGGTCGTCAGTGGCTCGCCCGCTTCGGCCAGCTCCCGATCCCATGCATCCAGGGCATGCGGGTGCCCGCCCTGCTTGAGCAGGGCATTGCGCTGCTTCAGGGCCCGTGAGTACCGCCGCCACAGCCACATGAAGTCTGGTTCCACGTGGAACAAGCCCCAATCGAGGAACCGCCGGCGGGGCTCACCGCCGCCACTGACCAGGGCGTGGCTGCCAGGTTCGAAGGTCACCACGGCCAGTGCTGCACACAGCGTGCCCAGCTGGGCGACGTCTTCCCCGTCCAGCCGCCCTTTCCACTCCTGGCCGCTGTGGCGAAGCCCCGCCTTTCGACGGGTCGGTGTATCGGCGCCTTCGCGCTGCTCGTCCCATTCGACGAACACATCCAGCGCCTCCCGCCCCTGACGTACCAGGCCATCCCGCACCCGTCCGCGGAAACTGCGGCCATACGCCATGACATGCAGCGCCTCCAGGACACTGGTCTTGCCGGCGCCATTGTCACCGGTGATCAGATTGATGCCCGGTTTCGGCGCCAGTTCGACGGTGTCGAAGCGGCGGACCTGGTGCAGGGACAGACGGCGAATGTGCATGCGGACGATCAACGCCGCACGGGGCGGCAGACGGGTAGGGGGAATCGATCAGCTTACTGCATTGCCCTGGTTCCTCGTGGGACACCGCTCCGCGGCAGAGTGGACCGCGGTGGAGATGTCGACTCTTCGTGCAGGACGTCTGGGCCTAAAAGGCATCCGGCCCCCAAAGGCATCCATCCGAGGGCGCGAGCCACCACGAGAGACCGGTCGCTGCGGTACCGCCGCCCAGGCCGAGTTGGGCATATGCGGTGCGCCACGTGGAACATGTCACTGGATGAGCGTGATCACGACGCGTAAACCCGCTGAATTTCTCCAAATCTGAGGCGTGCGCAGCAGGGAGGCCCTGCAGATTTCAAGAAATTCGCGCTGATTTCCACGCGTCAGGACGGTTCGATCTCAGCCAACAGCCCATTTCTTTGAAGTCTCAGAGACGGAGGTGGATACGGTTGTCCAGAATCGAACGGGTTCCACGCAGACCCAAACGAGACTGTCCACACCCCCCATGTATGACTTATGCACAACCCATGGGCAATCTGTGGATAAAAAGCACCCCTAGTAGGGGCTTGAAAGATATCCACAGGATCACCCCCAGGCTTAGACCCTGTTTTACCGGGGGTTTCGAGGCCATATTTCCCTTTCAAACCAAACACTTAACCTACTTTTCAACCAAATCTGGCCCTACCACCACCACCTAGCTTTAGATTTATATACAGTTTTTAAAAGCTTAGAGCTGTGATTCAGACGTTCAAAAGCAGGCCGCCGCCGCGCTCCAAGGCAGGAGGAAAATCCAGCTCGTTCACGACGCTGGATCTTCGGGAATCGACCACGGCGGGAGCGGGCAATCGGTTGGATCGGATGATCGCCTCCAGGTCGATGGCCAGCGCTGGATAGAGGCTGGCGTGTGAGCGTCGCGCCAGGTGACGCACTGCTGCCCATGACCGCTCGACCGATGGAACTGCCGGCAAGGCGTTGGCTGGAGGTTCGAAGGTTTAACCGGGCGGCAGACCGGTATCGATATCCGCACCTCCGTGAATGCTCCACGTGGAACATCGTTTCTTCCGCCCAAAAAGAAACCCGGCATGGCCGGGCTTCTCTGAACCACTCGGTTCCACGTGGAACCTGTGCGTCTCAGGTCACAGACGCAGCGGCATCACCACATGACGCGACTTCTCGCTGCTGGCCTCACGGACCAGGGCGGAGGAGTTCGAATCGCGCAGCTGGATCACGACGTGCTCATCGCGCAGTGCCGACAGCGCGTCCAGCAGGTAGTTCACGTTGAAGCCGATGGCCAGATCGCTGACCGTGGTATCGGCCTCGATTTCTTCCTGGGCTTCTTCCTGCTCCGGGTTGTGCGCGCTGATCTTCAGGTTGCCCGGCGAGACTTCCACGCGGATGCCGCGGTACTTCTCGTTGGACAGAATCGCAGCGCGCTGCAGCGAGGCACGCAGCGCTTCGCGATCGACCTTCACTTCGCGGTCGGCACCGATCGGGATCACGGCCTCGTAATCCGGGAAGCGGCCATCGATCAGCTTCGAGGTGAAGGTCACATCGTCGCGCTTGACGCGGACATGGCTGCGGCCGACTTCCAGCTCGATCTCGCGATCGCCGCTTTCCAGCAGACGCTGCAGCTCGGTCACGCCCTTGCGCGGCACGATGATCTGACGCTTGGCGCCGCTGGCTTTTTCCAGCTCGGTTTCGCACAGCGCCAGGCGGTGACCGTCGGTCGCCACGGTACGCAGGGCATCGCCACGCAGGTCGAACAGCAGGCCGTTGAGGTAGTAGCGCACGTCCTGCTGGGCCATCGCGAACGCCGTGCGCTCGATCAGTTCCTTCAGGGTCGCTTCGCCGATGGCCACGCGCTCGGTCGCTTCGACTTCGTCTACCGACGGGAAGTCGTTGGCCGGCAACGTTGCCAGGGTGAAGCGGCTGCGCCCGGCCTGCACGGTGATCTTGTCACCGGTCTGCGAGACGGTGATCCGGCTGCCATCGGGCAGGGCGCGGATGATCTCGAACAGCTTGCGGGCGGGGATGGTGGTCTCGCCGTCCTGGGCATCTTCCACCGCGATCCGCGACACCATTTCCACTTCCAGGTCCGTGCCGGTCAGCGACAGCTGTCCGTTCTGGACCTGAACCAGGAAATTAGCCAGAACCGGCAGGGTCTGGCGGCGTTCGACCACGTTGACGACTTGTGCCAACGGCTTGAGAAAGGCTTCGCGCTGCAGTGTGAAACGCATGTGGTTCCGTGCCCCTATGCTTTAAAAAAATGTGGAATAAATCAAAAGCTTGGTGGTGCTGGTAGGGCCAGAATCGCGGGAAAACACGACTAAGCCTTTGTAAACAAAAGGATTTCTGACCTCGAAACCCTCTGCATTACTAGCCCCCAAGGGGTGGGGAAAGGTGTGGATAACTTTACCGTCGAATCGAGCGGCTTTTTTATCCACAACCTATCCCGCGCTTACTACCGGATTCTGCACCGTTTTATGCGATGACGCCTTAGCGGCGTACATGCATCATTCGCTCAACTTCCGGATCAGCTTGTCCCAGTCTTCCCGCAACTTGCCGTCCGCTTCCATCAGCGTCCGGATCTGCCGGCAGGCATGCAGCACCGTGGTGTGGTCCCGGCCGGCAAAGGCGTCGCCGATTTCCGGCAGGCTGTGCTCGGTCAGTTCCTTGGTCAGGGCCATGGCGACCTGACGGGGACGGGCCAGCGACCGGGTCCGACGCTTGGACAGCAGATCCTTGATCTGCAGCCCGTAGTAGTCGGCCACGGTTTTCTGGATGTTGGGAATGCTGATCGCCTGCTGCTGGGCGCGAAGCAGGTCGCGCAGGGTTTCCTGGGCGAAATCAGTGGTGATCGCACGGCCGGTGAAATTGGCGCGGGCGGCCAGGGTATTCAACGCACCTTCGAGGTCGCGGACATTGGAGCGCATCTTCTTGGCAATCAGAAACGCCACATCGTCGGGGATATCGGTGCCACGCTCGCGGGCCTTGGCCAGCACGATCGCTGCACGCGTTTCGAAGTCCGGCGGCTCGATCGCCACCGACAGGCCCCAGGCCAGCCGCGACTTCAGCCGTGCTTCCAGGCCCTCGACTTCGCGCGGGTACCGGTCGCAGGTCAGGATGATCTGCTGCTTGCCGTCGAACAGGGCGTTGAACGTATGGAAGAACTCTTCCTGGGTACGGTCCTTGCCGGCGAAGAACTGGATGTCATCGATCAGCAGCGCGTCCACCTGCTGGAACTGGCGCTTGAACTGGTCCATGGTTTTTTCCTGCAGCGCACGGATCATCGCGCTGAAGAACTGCTCCGAACGCAGGTACAGCACCTTGGCCGCCGGATTGGCCTGACGCATCGCATTGCCGGCCGCGAACATCAGGTGGGTCTTGCCCAGGCCGGTCCCGCCGTACAGCAGCAACGGGTTGTGGGCCCGGTCGCCCGGCTTCTGCGCCGCCTGGAACGCCGCGGCCAGACCCAGCTGGTTGCTGCGGCCTTCCACGAAGTTGGCGAAGGTGTAGTGCGAATCCATGTTGCCGGCGAACGGCACCAGCGGTTCCGCCGGGGCCGCGGGCGCGGACAGGCCCGGAATCGACGCGATCTGCGCCTCTACCGGACGCGGACGCGAGCCGATTTCAAGAAAAACGTCGCCGAAACCGGCGAAGTGCGCCACCAGCTCCTTGATGCGCGGCAGGTACAGCTCGCGCACCTGGTCGACGATGAAGGCGTTTGGCGCATAAAGCACCAGGCTGTCCGCGCGCAGATCTGCCTGCAGCGGCTTCAACCAGGTGTGAACATCTTCGGGCGGGAACTCCGCTTCGAGGCGTTCGAGGGAACGAGACCAGGCATCCATCGGCAATAATCGTCTGAGGCCAGCGGATAGGCGAACAAAAGCGCCGCACCGCAGGCCGGAAGGGGGGAAGAATGGATGGCGCAGACTACCACCGACGAGGGGGGCCGGGAATGGTTGTCCCAAAGTTATTCACAAAATGATCCACAGCTATTGCACAGCCCGGTGAATTCCCGTAGTGACAGACACTTGACGGGACCTCGATGAGGTCTATAGAATTTCCGGTTCTTTCCGTCCCCTTCATATAGAGGCCCGCATGGCCACCAAGCGCACTTTCCAACCCAGCAACCTCAAGCGTAAGCGCGACCATGGCTTCCGTGCCCGTATGAAGACCGCTGACGGCCGCAAGATCCTGTCGCGTCGCCGCGCCAAGGGCCGTAAAGTCCTGAGCGCTTGATTGCAATGCCGCTTTCCGCGGCAGACGCAATCCTGACTGTGAGCAGTTCCGACCCGCGCAAGCGATTTCCTCGCTCTGCGCGGGTTCGTACGCGTGCCGAATATACAACGGTCTTCAACGGCGCCCGCCGTGTGTCCGATCCGCTGATGACCCTGCACTGGCTGAAGAGCGATACGCCAGCCAGGTTGGGTCTTGCGGTGTCGCGCAAAGTTGATCCCCGAGCCGTGGGTCGCAACCGAGTGAAGCGTGTGTTGCGCGATGCCACACGCCATCTACGGCCGTGGATGAGTGCCGGCGATTACGTCGTCGTTGCCCGCAGCGCTGCCCGTACCGCCAGCAATCCCGAACTCCGCCAGGCCTTTGAACGCCTGCTGCGCCGCCTTGGCGCATTGCCCATGCCGGGCGCGGACGGCACAATGCCGCCGCCCCTGGGCGTTGCACCCCTTTCCCAGTCCGAGCCGGCATTGCGTGCCGGCCCCGCCGAGCCTGCACGCTGATGAACCAGACCCGCGTTTTCCTGATTTTTGCCTGGCTGATGGTGGCCGTGTTGCTGTGGATGGAGTGGGGCCGCGACAAAGCCGCGCCGCCGACCCCGGCCGTGGCCGCCCAGACCACCCAGGCCAGCGTGCCGGGTGCCGCTGCCGGCAGCATCCCCGGTGCCGCCGTGCCCCAGGCCGACGGCACGCTGCCGGCGGCCCAGCCGACCGCGCAGGCCGCGACGGGCCCGGCCCGCGTGACCATCACCACCGACGTGCTGCGCCTGGTGCTGGACGGTGGCACGGTGCTGGACGCCGAGCTGCTGCAGTTCCCGCAGACCAAGGAAGAAGGCAGCCCGCCGGTCCGCCTGCTGACCGAAGAGGCGACCCACCCGTACCGCGCGGTGAGTGGCTGGATCAGCGAAGACAAGACCATGCCGGTGCCCGCCGCCAACGGCTTCAAGCTGGTCGGTGACAACCACGACTTTGTGCTGGCCAAGGGCCAGGACGAGGTCACGGTGCCCTTCGAATGGACCGGCCCGAACGGCGTGACCATCCGCCGTACCTACTCGCTGGGTCGCAACGAGTACGCGATCACGGTGAAGGATGAAGTGGTCAACGGCGGCAGCGCTCCGTGGAGCGGCTACGTGTTCCGCACCCTGGACCGCACCCCGACCATTCTTTCGCGCAGCATGACCAACCCGGACTCGTTCAGCTTCAACGGCGCGACCTGGTTCAGCCCGCAGGACGGTTACGAGCGTCGCGCGTTCAAGGATTACCTGGACGACGGCCACCTCAACCGCACCATCACCGGCGGCTGGCTGGCGATGCTGCAGCACCACTTCTTCACCGCGTGGATTCCGCAGGCCGACCAGGCCGCGCAGTACTCGCTGGCGCAGAACAACGGCCGCGACCAGATCGAAGCGCGTGGCCCGGCCTTCACCGTGGCCCCGGGCCAGCAGGTCAGCACCGAGGCCCGCCTGTGGGTCGGCCCGAAGCTGGTCAACCTGATCGCCAAGGAAGACGTGAAGGGCCTGGACCGCGTGGTCGACTACAGCCGCTTCTCGTTGATGGCGATCATTGGCCAGGGCCTGTTCTGGGTGCTCAACCAGGTCCACAAGGTCGTCAACAACTGGGGCTGGGCGATCGTCGGCCTGGTGGTGCTGCTGAAGCTGGTGCTGTATCCGCTCTCGGCCGTGCAGTACAAGTCCGGTGCCAAGATGCGTCGCTTCCAGCCGCGCATCGCGCAGCTCAAGGAACGCTATGGCGATGACCGCCAGAAGTTCCAGACCGCGATGATGGAGCTGTACAAAAAAGAGAAGATCAACCCGATGGGCGGCTGTCTGCCGATCCTCATCCAGATGCCGATCTTCTTCGCGCTGTACTGGGTGCTGGTGGAATCGGTGGAACTGCGCCAGGCCCCGTGGCTCGGCTGGATCCAGGATCTGACCGCGCGTGACCCGTACTTCATCCTGCCGGTGATCAACGTGGCGGTGATGTGGGCCACCCAGAAGCTGACCCCGGCGCCGGGCATGGACCCGATGCAGGCCAAGATGATGCAGCTGATGCCGCTGGTGTTCGGCGTCATGATGGCCTTCATGCCGTCCGGTCTGGTGCTCTACTGGGTCGTCAACGGTGGCCTGGGCCTGCTCCAGCAGTGGTGGATGACCAAGCGTCATGGCAGCGATCCGCTGCCGGTCGTCACCGCCAAGAAATAAGCCACACAGGAAACCCGCCGCAAGGCGGGTTTCCTGCATCTGCGGCCCGCGCCGCCGCGTGGTCCGTAGAATGCCCCCTGATTCCCCGCACGCTGCAGTGAGCCCGACATGACCCATGCCCCCGACACCATCGTGGCCATCGCCACCGCGCCCGGCGCTGGCGGCGTCGGCATGCTGCGGCTGTCCGGCCCGCAGGCGCGCCCCATCGCCGAAGCCATCGGCGTGCGCGCGATGCAGCCGCGGCACGCGCACTACGCGCGCTTCCGCGATGCGGGCGGCGAGGTGATCGACGACGGCATCGCGTTGTGGTTCCCGGCCCCGAACAGCTTCACCGGCGAGGAAGTGGTGGAACTGCAGGGGCATGGCAGCCCGGTGGTGCTCCAGCAGCTGGTCGCGCGCTGCATTGCCTTGGGCGCACGCCAGGCCCGGCCCGGAGAGTTCAGCGAGCGCGCCTTCCTCAACGGCAAGCTCGACCTGGCCCAGGCCGAGGCCATCGCCGACCTGATCGCCGCCAGCGACACCCGCGCGGCGCGCGCGGCCCGCCGCTCGCTGGACGGCGTGTTCTCGGGCCGCGTCGATGAGGTCGCAGAACAGCTTGTTCTGCTGCGGATCCACGTGGAGGCGGCGATCGATTTCGCCGACGAACCGCTCGACACCCTCGGCGGGGCGCAGGTGCGCAGTGGCCTGGTCACCGCGCTGCAGGCGCTGCTCCGGCTGCGCGACGATGCCGAACGCGGCCGCAAGCTGCGCGACGGCCTGCATGCGGTGCTGGTGGGCCCGCCGAACGCCGGCAAGAGTTCACTGCTCAATGCGCTGGCCGGCAGTGAGCGGGCGATCGTCACCGACATCGCCGGTACTACCCGCGACACCCTGCGCGAAACCATCCGCATCGACGGCCTGGAGCTGACCCTGGTCGACACCGCCGGCCTGCGCGAAGGGGGCGATGCCATCGAGCGCGAAGGCATGCGCCGGGCACGCGCGGAGATGCAGCGCACCGACCTGGCCATCGTGGTGGTCGATGCGCGCGACCCGCAGGCCGGCCGTGACGCGGTGGGCGACAGCATCGCCGAGGTGCCGCAGCAGCTGTGGATCCACAACAAGAGCGACCTGCTGGACGCGATCCCGTCCGACGCCCCTGCGGACGTGGTGCATGTCTCGGCCGCGACCGGCCTCGGCCTGGATCAGCTGCACGCGCGCCTGCGCGCGCTGGCCAGTGGCAGCGCCGGCGACAGCGTGGACGGCGAGTTCTCCGCGCGTGCCCGCCATGTGGAGGCGATCAGCCAGGCCATCGGCCATGCCGAGCGCGCCGAATCGGAGCTGGTCCACGAGCACCTGGAGCTGGCCGCCGAGGAACTGCGCCTGGCCCATGAGGCGCTGGGCGAGATCACCGGGCGGATGAGCGCCGATGATCTGCTGGGGCGGATCTTCTCGAGCTTCTGCATCGGGAAGTAGGGGACGCCTTTCTTCGCGCTGTCACAGCCTTGCCGCAGACTGACCGGGTTCTTTATCGACAGGGGTTTGCAGTGTCCAAGCAGTTGTGGGGAGGTGTGTTGCTGGTGTCGCTGGCCGTGGCACCATCGGTGGCCATGAGCGCCGAATCGTCTTCCTCCACCCCGGCCAAGGCCGCCGTCTACGGCCACCGTGGCGCCAGTGCGCTGCTGCCCGAGCACACGCTCGCCGCCTATGCCCAGGCCATCGCCGACGGTGCCGACTACATCGAGCCGGACCTGGTGATGACCAAGGACGGCGTGCTGGTATCGCGCCACGAGAACGAGATCGGCGGCACCACCGATGTGGCCGCGCATCCGGAGTTCGCCAGCCGCAAGGCGGTCAAGACCATCGATGGCGAACGCATCGAAGGCTGGTTCACCGAAGACTTCACCCTCGCCGAACTGAAAACCCTCTACGCCCGCGAGCGCCTGCCGCAGCTGCGCAGCACCGCGTTCGACGGCCAGTTCCGCATCGCTACGCTGGACGAGATCATCGCTTTCCTGGTGCAGCAGGCCGGCCGCGCCAACCGCGGCATCGGGCTGGTACCGGAGATCAAGCACGGCACCTACTTCACGCGCATCGGCCTGCCGATGGAAGACAAGGTGGTCGCCGCGCTGCAGGGCAACGCCTATACCCGCGTGGCGCCGGTGACGATCCAGTCGTTCGAGGTGGGCAACCTGCGTTACCTGCGCGGCAAGTTGGCGCCCGATTCCAACATCCGCCTGCTGCAGTTGCTCGGTGACCCGAAGCAGCAGCCCGGCGACGTGCTGGCCGCCAAGGGCAGCCAGCGCTATGCCGACCTGATCACCCCGGCGGGACTGCGCGAGGTCGCGACCTACGCCGACGGCATCGGCCCGAGCCTGCGCATGGTCATTCCACTGGACGCGCAGGGAAAACTGGGCACCCCGACGTCGCTGGTACGCGATGCGCATGCGGCCGGCCTGATGGTGGTGCCGTATACGTTCCGGCCGGAAAACTACTTCCAGGCCGCGGAGTTCCGCAGCGGCGAGCCGAATGCCCGCAACGCGGAAGGTTCGGTCGCCGAGATGCGGGCCTACCTGGCCACCGGCATCGATGCGTTCTTCACCGATGACCCAGCGCTGGGCCGGCGTGCGGTGGATGGGGATGGCACACCGGCGACCCGGTAGGTACCGACCGTTGGTCGGTACGATCGTGATCGGTGCTACGCGCATCGACCTGGGTCGGTGGACGCGATATCGCAATGTCCGGCGCACGGCAGCCACGCATGGCGTCGCACTACCCCGGCATGCCATCAGATGGCGTTGCCGGTCAGTCCAGCGATGACCCTTCATCGCGCCGCCGGAACGGCAGCACCACGAAGTCGCGGCCCTCGCGCGGTTGCCACAGCACCGGTACGCGGGTCGGGGAGGGCGGTTCCAGATCGGCGTCGCGCGCTGCCTCGATGTCGTCCTCTTCCTCGTCCTCCCAGCTGTAGCGCTTGCGTGGCGCCATCGGGTCGGAGAGGCGGAACAGCAGCGCGCTGATGATGCCGGCGAAGGCACCGCCCATGTGCGACTGCCAGGACACGCCCGGTTCGTGCGGGAGGATGGTGAGCAGCATGCTGCCGTAGAACAGGAAGGCGATCAGTCCGGCCGCGATCGCCGGCCGGTCGCGGCGCAGCAGGCCGAGCACGAACACCAGGAACATCAGGCCGTGGGTGATGCCACTGGCGCCCAGATGGTGGCTGCCCAGATCGCCGAGCAGCCAGGCGCCCAGCCCCGAGCCGACCCACAACAGGGGCAGCGCGCGCAGGGTGGCCTTGGGATAGACGCTGCCGGCCAACGTGCCGAGGATCAGCAGGGCGGCCGCATTGGCACCGAGGTGCTGGATTGAACCATGCAGCAGCGGTGCACCGAGAATGCCGAGCAGGCCGGCCTTGTCCAGCGGGGCCACCGCCCACGGACGCCAGTCGAAGTGGCCCTGGGCGGTATACACCGCCACCAGCAGCAGCACGAAGGCCAGGCTCAGGTTGAACGCCCGCAGCACACCACCACGGTCGTTGCGGGACGGGACCGGCGGCGCGCCGGTGGGCTGGGGCAGGTTGGCGTTCATACCCTTAGGGATGGCGTCGCCCCGGATGAACACAAGGGCAACGCCGTGGGAGAGAGAGGTACCGCCTGCGGGACAATCCCGCAGGCGGCACGGTCGGTCAGGCGTGGCCGCCTTCCTTCGGCGGGTTCTTCAGGCTCAACACCACGGTCGCGGCGATGATCACCGCCACTACGCCCAGCGAGATCGGGGTGGGGATCTTGAAGATGTCGATCAGCATCATCTTGATGCCGATGAAGGCCAGCACCAGGGCGAGGCCGTACGGCAGCAGGTGGAAGCGATCGGCCATGCCGGCCAGCAGGAAGAACATCGCACGCAGGCCCAGCACCGCGAACACGTTGGAGGTCAGCACGATGAACGGGTCGGTGGTGATCGCGAAGATCGCCGGGATGCTGTCCACCGCGAAGATCACGTCGGTCACCGCGATCAGGATCAGCACCACGAACAGCGGCGTGAACCAGCGCTTGCCGTCGCGCATCACGCTCATCGCGTTACCGGCATAGTCCGGCAGCAGGCGCAGGTGCTTGCGCATCCAGCGCAGGGCGGGGTTGGTCTCCAGATCCGGCTCGCTGCCGGCCGAGAACCACATCTTCCAGCCGGTGAAGAGCAGGAACGCGCCGAACACGTAGAGCAGCCAGTGGAACTTGGTCAGCAGCACGCTGCCGGCGAAGATCATGATCGTACGCAGCACGATCGCGCCCAGGATGCCGATGATCAACACCTTCTGGCGCTGTTCCTCGGGCACCGCGAAGTAGCCCATGATCATCAGGAACACGAAGATGTTGTCCACGGCCAGGGCTTTCTCGACCAGGTAACCGGTCAGGAACTCCAGGCCGACCTTGTTCGCCACCACCTGGCCGGCGGTCTCGTTCAGGTAGTACCAGAGGCCACCGTTGAAGGCCAGGGCCAGCGCGACCCAGCCGATGGACCACCACAGGGCCTCCTTGAAGGTGACCTTGTGCGGCCCGCCGTGTCGCATCAAAACGAGATCGACCAGCAACGCGATGATCACCACCGCGCCGAAGCCGCCCCACAACCACACATTACCGATCGTCTGCATTGGGTTTGTCCGTTGGAAAAATAGAATGCCTCAAGCCGGACGGCGAGGATCTGCAACGGAGGATCGGGGGGATCCGGGGACAGAGCTTCGCCATACGGCGAAGGTCTCGCTCGCAGTCCCGATGGGTGGGACTGCCGTTGCACCGGAGCCTGCGGGCTCGAATTGACGGCGACAACGTCTGGGAGCTACTCCCCTTCTGCGGCCGATTCTGCGGGGTGGCCCGGCCGCCGTCAACTGGCGGCCTGCCGGCCGGGGCCGGGGGCCGTTTACAATACGCCCATGAATACCCCTGCCCCCGTTGTCCGCCTCAAGAACGCCTGGCGCTCCAGCCACCCGTGGATCTTCCAGAAACTGGTCGAAAAGCCGGCCGTCCGTCCCAAACCCGGTGCCATCGTCGACGTCGTCGGCGTGGATGGGGAGTGGATCGGGCGTGGCTTCTACAACGGTCACTCGCGCATCGCCGTGCGCATCCTGGAGACCGATCAGGCCATCCCGGTCGACGCCGGCTGGTTCTCGCGCAAGATCGCCCAGGCGGTGTCGCTGCGTCGTGAGGTGCTCAAGCTGGACGAGATCTCCGACGCCTGGCGCGTGGTCCACAGCGAAGGCGACGGTCTGTCCGGCCTGGTCGTGGACCGCTATGGCGATCTGGTCGTGGTCGAGTTCTTCGCCGCCGGCATGTTCCGCCACCGCGAGTGGGTCTACGAGGCCCTGCGCGAGCAGTTCCCGGGCTGCCGTTTCCACAGCTTCGCCGACGAACACGTGCAGAAGCAGGAGAGCTTCGACTTCCACGGCAACACCACCACCGAAGCCTCGGTGATCACCGAGTATGGCGTGAAGTTCCGCGCCGACCCGGCCGGCGCGCACAAGACCGGCTTCTTCGCCGACCAGCGCGAGAACCGCCAGTGGCTGAGCCAGCAGGTGGAAGGCAAGACCGTGCTGGACCTGTGCTGCAACACCGGTGGTTTTGCGGTGTATGCCGCCGCGCGCGGTGCGGCCGAGGTGGTCGGCATCGACATCGATGAAGACGTGATCGCCATCGCCAAGGGCAACGCCAAGCTCAACAACGTGCGTCCGAAGTTCATCCAGTCCGATATCTTCCCGTGGCTGCGCGATGCCTCCAACCGCGGCGAGCAGTTCGACGTGGTGATCCTCGACCCGGCCAAGATGACCCGCGACCGCGACCAGGTCATCACCGCGCTGAAGAAGTACCTGGACATGAACAAGCTGGCGCTGGGCGTGGTCAAGCCCGGTGGCCTGCTCGCCACGTTCTCGTGCACCGGCCTGGTGGCTGAGGATCAGTTCCTGGACATGCTGCGCCGCGCCGCGTTCTACGCCGGCCGCACCATCCAGATCCTGAAGGTAGCCGGCGCCGGCCCGGACCACCCGTTCATGGCCCACGTGCAGGAATCGCGCTACCTCAAGGCCGTGTTCTGCCGCGTGGTGGATTGATCGTAGGCACCGACCGTTGGTCGGTGCGCTTTGTCGGAGGTATCGACCAACGGTCGATACCTACCCGTGCCGGTACCGACCAACGGTCGGTACCTACCCAGCCAGGCGCCACAGCGCTATGGTCTGACGCTTCCCATCCAAGGTGAGGCGTCATGACGTTGCGCAGTCTGTCTTTGCTGGTTTCGCTGGCGTTGTGCACGCCACTGGCCGCCCACGCGATCGAATTCACCCCGCAGGAACTGGCCAGGGCGTCCACGCTGCAGCACCGGCTGCTGACCCTGGACAGCCACCTCGACACGCCGGCCAATTTCCACCGCGACGGTTTCGACATCACCCAGCGGCACGACCACAACGCGCTGTCGCAGGTGGACTATCCGCGCATGGTCGAAGGCGCGCTCGATGGCGGCTTCTGGGCGATCTACACCGACCAGGGCGACCGCAGCGCGCAGGCGCACCAGCATGACCGCGATGCCGGCCTGCTGCGCCTGACCGAGATCCGCGAGATGCTCGCCGCGCACCCGGACACCTTCCAGCTCGCGCTGACCGCCGCCGATGCCGCGCGCATCAAGGCCGCCGGCAAGCGCGTGGTCTACATCAGCATGGAGAACGCCAGCCCGCTGGTCGACGACCCCACGCTGCTCAGCTACTACCACCTGGCCGGCCTGCGCCTGCTCAGCACGGTGCACTTCGCCAACAATGAGTTCGCCGATTCGGCCACCGATCCCAAGGGCGCCGAGTGGAAGGGCCTGAGCCCCGCCGGCAAGGCGCTGGTCGATGAAGCGGTGCGGCTGGGCATCGTCATCGACCAGTCGCATGCCTCCGATGCGGTGTTCGATGATCTGATCGAACGCATGCCGGTGCCGTTCGTGCTCTCGCACAGCTCGGCCAAGGCGATCTACAACCATCCGCGCAATCTCGACGATGCGCGCCTGAAGCGGCTGGCCAAGGCCGGCGGCGTGATCCAGGTCAACGCGTATGGCGGTTACCTGATCGATACCGGCAAGAGCGAGGCGCGCAAGAAGGCCGAGACGGCCCTGATGGAACAGCTCGGTACCGATTACGACGGCATGAGCATCCAGCAGGGCGTCGCGCTGAAGAAGGGGCTGGAAGAGATCGACCAGCGCATCCCGCTGCGCAAGGCCACGCTCGACGATTTCTTCGCCCACTTCGAGCACATCCTGAAGGTGGTCGGCCCTGAGCACGTGGGCATCGGGCTGGACTGGGATGGCGGCGGTGGCCTGGCTGATCTGCAGGACGTGAGCCAGCTGCCGAAGATCACCGCGTGGCTGCTGCGCAAGGGCTACAGCGAGAAGCAGATCGCCGGTATCTGGGGCGGCAACCTGCTGAGGGTGATGGCGCAGGCCCAGGCGCATGCCCAACAGGCAGCCAAACCCTGATCCCGGACCGGTAGTGCCGAGCCATGCTCGGCTCTACCGGTCCATGGCGGCGGTAGGTGCCGACCGTTGGTCGGCACACGCCCGGATCAGGCCTTGCCCAGCACCGCATTGCGACGCCCATAGGCGAAGTAGGCGATCAGCCCGAGAACGTTCCACGCCAGGAAGTACAACTGCGTGGTGCTCGGCAGGCTGAAGAACAGGTACACGCAGCCGATCACCGCCAGCGGGCCGACCACGTAGGCCAGCGGCGTGCGGAACTTGCGCACCCGGTTCGGCTCGCGCTTGCGCAGCACCACCAGACACAGGCCCACCGCGGTGAACGCGGCCAGCGTGCCGGCGTTGGCCAGTGCGGCGATCTCGTCCAGGCGTGCCACACCGGCCAGCGCCGCAACCAACACGGCGGTGAACAGCGTGGTGGCGATCGGGGTGCCGGTGCGCGCGCTGACCTTGGACAGGCCACGCGGCAGCAGGCCATCGCGCGACATGACGAAGAAGATGCGGCTCTGGCCATACAGGAAGGCCAGCAGCACGGTCGGCAGCGCGATCACCGCCGCTGCGCCGATCCACTTGGCCGCGCCCGGGCTGCCCAGCTCGCGCAGGATCAGGGCCAGCGGCTCGGCGCTCTGGCCGAAGATCGTGTAGCTCATCGCACCCACGGCGGCCAGCGCCACCAGCACATAGATGATGGTGCAGCCGACCATCGAGCCGATGATGCCGATCGCCAGGTCGCGCTCGGGCTTCTTGGTTTCTTCAGCCGCGGTGGAGATCGCATCGAAGCCGTAGAACGCGAAGAAGATGATCGCCGCGGCCGCCATCACCCCGCGTTCCACGCCATCCGCGCCCAGCGACTTGACGAAGCCGAACGGCATGAACGGCTCCATGTGGCCGGTATCGAAGTGCGGCAGGGCGATCGCCACGAACACCGTCAGCGCGATGATCTTGATCACCACCAGGACCGCGTTGAGGGTCGCGCTCTCCTTGGTGCCGGCCATCAGCATGCCGGCCACCAGGAAGGTGATCAGCACCGCGGGCAGGTTGATGAAGCCGCCTTCCACGTGGGGGCCCGCGGTCAGCATCAGGGGCAGGTCGATGCCAAAGCCATGCAGGAAGCCGACCGCGTAGCCGGACCACCCGACCGCCACCGTACTGACCACCAGCGAGTACTCCAGGATCAGGCTCCAGCCGACCACCCAGGCCACCACTTCGCCGAGCGCGGTGTAGCTGTAGGTGTAGGCGCTGCCGGCGGCCGGCATCATCGTCGACAGCTCGGCGTAGGACAGGGCCGCACAGGCGCAGACCGCACCGGCGATCGCGAAGGAGATCAGCACCGCGGGGCCGGCCAGGTTCGCGCCGACACCGATCAGGGTGTAGATGCCGGTGCCGACGATCGCGCCGATGCCCAGCGCGATCAGGTGCGGCCAACTCAGGGTCGGGATCAGTTGCCTGCCGGCTTCATGGACGGTGACGGTGTCTAGGGATTTGCGCCGGAGCAATGACATGGGGCCTCGCGGTGGATGACTGTTAACGACAAGTCTGCGAGTTTTACCGAACGCGGCGCAGCATTACTACTGCCAAGCGTCGTAAGCAGCTGCGCGGCGCGCATGACCGGGGCGAAGGTGACGAAAACGGCACAAACGCTGGACACTCATTCCCAGTGGCAGCCGGTGTCGGTGATCGCCTCGACGTCTTCGCCGAACGCGGTCTGCTGGCCGGTGCGGGCGTTGGTGTACGAGAAGCCATAGATGCGCGCGCCCTGCGAGCTGATCGCATAGTGGCCGATGACCTTGCCGTCCAGGTGCTCGTCCCACACCGTGTCGAACTGCCAGGGGCGGTCCTCGGCAAGCACCGTGCTCTCCTGCGAGGCCAGGGTCAGCCGCAGCCACTGGGTCTTGCCGGCATAACGCACATGGCTGACCCGTTCGCCGTCCGCGGTGCCCTCGGGGAGTTTCCATTCGAGGTGGATCTGCTGGCGGCTGCCGCCGGTCAGGCAGCGGATTTCATCGGCGTGGGCCGGCGCGATGGCCAGCAGCAGCAACAACGGGGTGAGCCAACGCATGGGCCAGGGTCCATCCAGACAGAGAGGGGGTCATTGTCCTCCCGGCGCACCCGTAGGGGTGCATCGGCCGGATCGCGCCTGCCGATCCGGCCGATGAAGCTCAGCGGTTCAACGTCGCCATCGCCGCGGGGGCATAGCGCGGGCCGGCAGCGGCATGGGCCGGGAAGATCGCATTGATGCGCGACACGTCATCGGGACTGAGCTCGACCTGCAGCGCGCCGAGGTTCTCCTCCAGGTAGGCCAGCCGCTTGGTGCCCGGGATCGGCACCAGATCGTCGCCCTGCGCCAGCACCCAGGCCAGGGCCAGCTGCCCGGGCGTCACGCCCTTGTCGCTGGCCATCGCGGTGACCGCGTCGACCAGGGCCAGGTTGCGGTCGAAGTTCTCGCCCTGGAAGCGCGGCGACTGGCGGCGATAGTCATCGGCCTCGAAATCGGCCGGGTTGCGGATCGCGCCGGTCAGGAAGCCGCGGCCCAGCGGCGAGTAGGGCACGAAGCCGATGCCGAGCTCGCGCACCGTCGCCAGCACACCGTTTTCCTCCGGATCGCGCGACCACAGCGAGTACTCGGTCTGCACCGCGGTGATCGGGTGCACCGCATGGGCGCGGCGGATCGTGCCGGCCGAGGCTTCGGACAGGCCGAGGAAACGCACCTTGCCCTGCTCGACCAGCCGCGCCATCGCCCCCACGGTGTCTTCGATCGGCACCGTGCCGTCCACGCGGTGCTGGTAGTACAGGTCGATGTGGTCCACGCCCAGCCGCTGCAGGCTGGCCTCGCAGGCGGCGATCACGTACTCGGGGCGACCATCGACGCTGCGCGCGGCGGTGTCGCTCGGCTCCAGCCTGATCCCGAACTTGGTGGCGAGGAACACGTGGTCGCGGCGGTCGGCGATCGCCTTGCCGACCAGCACCTCGTTGGTGTGCGGGCCGTACATGTCGGCGGTGTCGAGCAGGGTGACGCCGCTCTCCAGCGCGCGGTGGATGACCGCGATCGATTCGGCATCGCTGCCGCGGCCGCCATAGAAGGCGCTCATGCCCATGCAGCCCAGGCCGAGCGCGGAGACGGTGGGGCCAGTGCGGCCAAGGGTACGGGTCTGCATCGGGTACTCCGGGGGAAGAGAGGGAACACCCCCAGCATCCTCCTGTGGACTATGTGGATAAACTGGCTGCTCCTGCATCGTCCTTGAAGCCAACCTTCACAATGAGTGCCCAGCACCCGCTGCCCGCCGTGGTCGCCTTCGCCCGCGTCGCGCACCATGCCAGCTTCACCCGGGCCGCCGATGAGCTGGGCGTGTCGCCCTCGGCGCTGTCGCAGACCGTGCGCGCGCTGGAAGCCCATCTCGGCGTGCGGCTGCTGCAGCGGACCACGCGCCGGGTCGGCCTGACCGAGCAGGGCGCGCGCTTCCTGGTACAGGTGCGCGAGGGCCTGGCCCGGATCGACGCCGCCTTCGAGGACCTGGACCAGGTGCGCGATGTGCCCGCGGGCAAGCTGCGCATCAACGTGCCGCGGATCGCCGCCGAACTGCTGGTGCTGCCGCACCTGCCGGGCTTCCTGGCGCGGTATCCACAAATCGAGGTGGAGCTGTTCGTGGAAACCGCGCTGAGCGACCTGGTCGCCGGTGGCTTCGATGCCGGGGTCCGGCTGGGCGAAAGCCTGGCCCGCGGCATGATCGCGGTACCGATCGGACCGCTGGAGCGCCAGGTGGTGGTGGCCACGCCGGACTACCTGGCCCGGCACGGGATACCCGCCACCCCGGCCGAACTGGTCACCCACGAGTGCATCGTGCATCGGCTCAGCACCGGCCGGCGCATGGCATGGGAGTTCACCCGCGACGGCCGCGATCTCGAGGTCGAGGTGGCCGGCCGGCTGGTGTTCAACGACGCCGGCCTGATCCGTGCCGCAGTGATCGGCGGCATGGGCCTGGCGCAGGGGTTCGAGGCGCTGTACGCCGGCGATGTGGCGGCCGGCCGCCTGCAGTGCGTGCTGCAGGACTGGCAGCAGCCGTTCGCCGGGTTCCATCTGTACTACCCGGCCCGCGAGCAGATGGCGCCCAAGCTGCGGGTGTTCATCGACTACCTGCGCGACGCGATGCGGCGCTGACGAACGGGGCGCGCGCGGTGGCCGCCCTTCCCGCGGTGGGCCGGCCTCAGCCGCTGACGCCCAGCCGCACGCCGAACCCGACCAGGAACACGCCCGCCACGCGCCTCAGCCAAAGCCCGACCCGCGGGTGCTGGAGAATCCGACGGCGCAACAGATTGCCGACCCCGATCAGCACCGAGCAGTACGCCAGTCCCATGGCGAAGATGATCAGCGCCATGGTCGCAAACGTCACCACGCCCTGGTGACGGGCCGGATCGATGAACAGCGGCAGGAAGGCCATGTAGAAGATGATCGCCTTCGGGTTGAGCAGGTTGATCAGCACCGCCTGGCGGAAGTAGTGGCCCGGGGTGAGCCGGATACCGCCTTCCTCGCCCTGGGCGCGTGGCTGGCGCAGCAGGCCGATGCCGATCCACACCAGGTAGGCCGCGCCCAGGTACTGCACGGCGTGGAACACCAGCGGGTTGGCCTTGAGCAGCGCGGCCACGCCGGCCACCGCCAGCCACATCAGGATCTGGTCGCCCAGCAACAGGCCGAACAGCGCCGTGTAGCCGCCGCGCACCCCACCGCGACCGGTGGCGGTAAGCAGGGTGAAGGTGCCCGGTCCCGGCAACGCCAGGAACACCAGCACGGCAGCGACAAAGGTCCACAGATCCTGGATGCCCATCCACGGCATGGCGGCGACTCGACAACGGGGAGGGGCATTGTCCGGCAGCCGCGCGCCGGGCGATAGCGTCAGCGCGCGCTGGTGGGCAATCCGGCGAGCAGCGGCTGCAGGCGGTGCGCGAACATCGCATGCAGCTGCCGGATCGCCGGGGAGAACTGCTTGCGGTGCGGGCACACCAGGTTCAACGGCAGGCTGTCGCCCGCGCCGTCCAGCAGCACCTGCAGGCGCCCGGCCTGGACATCGGCGCAGACATCCAGCCACGACTTGAACACGATGCCTTGCCCGGCCACCGCCCAGCGGCGCACCACGTCGGCATCGTCGCAGACCATGTTGCCGCGCACCGGGATCACCGTCCGCCGGCCATCGAGCTCGAAACTCCAGCGGTCATACGCGCGCCCGGCCAGCTGGTAGAGCAGGCAGTGGTGGTCCTTCAAGGCCTCCAGGCTGTCCGGCGCACCGTGCCGGGCCAGGTAGTCCGGCGAAGCGGCCAGCACCCGGCGATTGCCGGGCAGCAGCGGCAGGGCGACGTAGCTGGCGTTGTCGAAGCGGCCCAGGCGGAAGGCGATGTCGACCGGATCGCGGAAGACATCGGCGACCTGGTCGGACAACTGCAGGCGCAGCTGCAGCTTCGGGTGGGCGGCGCGGAACTCGGTCAGCCACGGCAGCAGCAGGTTGCGGCCCAGGTCCGACGGTGCGGCCACCTGCAGCGTGCCGCGCAGCTCGGCATCCTTCCCGCGCACCCGGGCTTCGCCCTCGCGCAGCGCGGCCAGCACCTCCTGCGCGTAGGGCAGGTACAGCGCGCCTTCGGCGGTCAGGCGCAGGCTGCGGGTGGAGCGCACGAACAGGCGCAGGTCCAGCTCCCGCTCCAGTCGCGCGACGGCCGCGGCCACCTGGCCCGGGAGCAGGTCGGCCTCGCGCGCGGCGTTGGAGAAACTGCCCAGCGCGGCGGTGCGGACGAACAGCGCGAGGTCGTCGAACCGGATCATTTTCATTCCTGCAGTGAAAGTGCTGCCCGATTTTGCGCCTTTCTCCGCCCGGCCGTGAAGCGCACGCTGTCCGTCTTCCCCAACGGATCTCCCCACGATGAAAGCCGTCGCCTATACCCAGCATGGCCTGCCGATCAGCGATCCCGCCGCGCTGGTGGACATCACCCTGCCGATCCCCACCCCCGGCCCGCGCGACCTGCGGGTCGAGGTCCGCGCGATCTCGGTGAACCCGGTCGACACCAAGGTCCGCAACGGCGTGGCGGTCACCGAGCCGCGCGTGCTGGGCTTCGACGCGGTCGGCATCGTGGATGCGGTGGGCGACGAGGTGACGCTGTTCCAGCCCGGCGACGCGGTCTTCTACGCCGGTGCGATCGGCCGCGCCGGCAGCAACGCCGAGTACCAGCTGGTGGACGAGCGCATCGTCGGCCACAAGCCGGCCAGCCTGGATGACGCCGCCGCAGCCGCGCTGCCGCTGACCGCGATCACCGCCTGGGAGCTGCTGTTCGACCGCCTGCGCATCCCCGAGAACGGCGGTGAAGGCCAGACCCTGCTGGTGATCGGCGCGGCCGGCGGCGTCGGCTCGATCCTGGTCCAGCTGGCCCGCCAGCTGACCCGCCTGACCGTGATCGGCACCGCCTCGCGCCCGGATACCCAGGACTGGGTCTACGCGCTGGGCGCGCACCATGTGATCGACCACACCCAGCCGCTGAGCGAAGGCCTGCAGCGCCTGGGCATCGCCGAGGTCACCCACGTCGCCAGCCTGACCCATACCGACCAGCACTACGATCAGATCGTCAGCGTGCTCGCCCCGCAGGGCCAGCTGGCGCTGATCGACGACCCCGGCCAGCTCGATGTGATGGCGCTCAAGCGCAAGAGCCTGTCGCTGCACTGGGAATCGATGTTCACCCGCTCCAGCTTCAACACCCCCGACGTGCAGCGCCAGCACGACCTGCTTGAACGCGTGGCAGCGCTGATCGATGCCGGCGTCCTGCGCACCACGCTGGGGGAGCACTACGGCCGGATCAACGCCGCCAACCTGCGCCAGGCGCACGCCCTGATCGAGAGCCACCGCGCACGCGGCAAGCTCGTCCTCGAAGGGTTCTGACGCAGCCTTTGAGACCGCCGCGGCCTACACTTGCCGCATGCAAACCGAATTCCTCATCCTCGGCGGCCTGGTGTGTGCCGTCCTCGTGCTGCAGCTGCTCGCGCTGCTGCGGCGTTCCGGCCATGGCGACCTCGAACAGACCCTGCGCGAGGAAGCGCGGGTCGGCCGCAGCGAACTGCGCGAGCAGCTCGAAGGCCTGGGCCGCCAGCAGGACGCGCGGCTGGAGAGCTTCGCGCGCGCGCTGACCGATCTGTCCACCCGCACCGACAGCCACATGGCCGCGCTGCGCCAGGCCCTGGCCGACGATGCGCGCCTGGGCCGCGATGAAACCGGGCAGTCGCAGCAGCGCCTGGCCGAATCGCTGGGCCTGCGCCTGCAGGAGATGACCCAGCGCAACGAACAGCGTATCGGCGAGATGCGGGCCACGCTCGAGCAGCAGCTCAAGAGCCTGCAGAGCGACAACGCCGAGAAGCTCGACCAGATGCGCGTGACCGTCGACGAGAAGCTGCAGACCACGCTGGAAACCCGTCTGGGCGCCTCCTTCCAGCTGGTCTCCGAGCGGCTGGAGCAGGTCCAGCGCGGCCTCGGTGAAATGCAGCAGCTGGCCACCGGCGTGGGCGACCTCAAGCGCGTGCTGACCAACGTCAAGAACCGCGGCAGCTGGGGCGAAGTGCAGCTGGACAACATCCTCGAGCAGACGCTCACCCAGGAGCAGTACGCGCGCGGCGTCAAAGTGCGCCCGGACAGCAACGAGATCGTCGACATCGCCGTGCGCCTGCCGGGCCGCGGCCATGAAGACACCCCGGTGTGGCTGCCGATCGATTCCAAGTTCCCGCGCGAGGATTACGAGCGCCTGCTCGATGCGCAGGAACAGGGGGATGTCGAGGGCGTACGCCTGCAGGGCGCCCAGCTGGAGCGCGCGATCCGCATCCAGGCCAAGTCGATCTGCGACAAGTACATCGCGCCGCCGCACACCACCGATTTCGCGGTGATGTTCCTCCCGACCGAAAGCCTGTACGCCGAAGTGATCCGCCGCCCCGGCCTGATCGACCTGCTGCAGCGCGACCATCGCGTCGTGGTGGCGGGCCCGACCACCGTCACCGCGCTGCTCAACAGCCTGCAGATGGGCTTCCGCACGCTGGCCATCGAACAGCGCTCCAGTGAAGTGTGGGGCCTGCTCGGCGCGGTCAAGAGTGAGTTCGGCAAGTTCGCCGGCATCCTGGAAAAGGCCGAGAAGCAGATCACCACGGTGGGCCGCAGCCTCGGCGAAGCCAGCCGCAAGACGCGCACCATCGAACGCCGCCTGCGCAGCGTGGAAACGCTGGGCGGTGAACAGACCCAGGACCTGCTCGGCGACATGAGCGGCGAGGACGAGGATATGGCCGGCGACGAGGCCAGCACCGTGCAGGACTAAGCGGCGACGCGACGCATGCATGCGATCGCGCATGCTGCGTGGCACGTCCTTTCCCTGCCGTCTTCCACCTTTCAAGGAACCGCCCATGCGTCTGACCCTGATGCTGTCCCTCCTGCTCGCCCTGGCCGGGTGCAGCAGCACGCCCTCCACCGACACCACGGCGGCGACACCCGCCACGCCGAGCGCCGCTGAATGCACCGCCGCCGGTGGCAGCCTGCAGCCGCTGGGCCGCCTGCAGCGCGTGCAGTGCGTGGTGCCCTACGCCGATGCCGGCAAGGTCTGCAGCGCCAAGGCCGACTGCAGTGGCCAGTGCCTGGCCACCAGCGATGTCGCGCCGGGAACGGCCGCGCGTGGCGTCTGCCAGCGCGATGTCAGCCAGAACTTCGGCTGCCGCCAGCGCATCGATGGCGGCGTGGCGCTCGGCACGATCTGCGTCGACTGATCTCCCCACGGCACGGCTATGCTGTGCCACCCCCGATGCAACGCAAGGAATCTGCAGTGAGCCAGACCGTCTACGACATCCCCGTCACCACCATCGAAGGCCAGCCGACCTCGCTGGCCGACTACCGCGGCAAGGTGCTGCTGGTCGTCAACGTCGCCTCCAAGTGCGGCCTGACCCCGCAGTACGCAGGCCTGCAGGCGCTGTACGCCGACAAGCAGGCCGCCGGCCTGGAAGTGCTGGGCTTCCCGGCCAACAACTTCCTGGCGCAGGAGCCGGGCAGCGAAGCGGACATCCAGCAGTTCTGCCAGCTGGAATACAACGTCAGCTTCCCGATGTTCGCCAAGATCAGCGTCGCCGGTGAGGACACCCATCCGCTGTACCAGCAGCTGACCGCCGCCCAGCCGACCGCCACCGGCGAAGGCCCGATGCGCGAGAAGCTGCAGGGCGCCGTGGCCAAGTACCCGGACCTGGTGGTCAACGCCGCCCCGGGCGTGCTGTGGAACTTCGAGAAGTTCCTGATCGGCCGCGACGGCCAGGTCATCGCGCGCTTCGCCCCGGACGTGCCGGCCGATGACGCGCGACTGGTGGCCGCGATCGACGCTGCGCTGGCAGCCTGATCGGCGGACCCGGAAACAGAAAAAGCCCCGCTTCGGCGGGGCTTTTTTTTTGCTCGCACCACGACCAACGGTCGTGGTCTACCGCCTCGGTAGGTACCGACCGTTGGTCAGTGCTCGGTAGGTACCGACCGTGGGTCGGTACTCCGATCAATTACCCCAGTTCGGCATCGGCATCGCATCGACCGGAATCGGCGCATCCGGATCGTCCTTGCCGCGCGCATGCTTGCCGCGCAGGTCGTTCTCGATCTGGTAGTTGCGGCGCTGCAGCCACGCATCGCGGACCAGCGAATACTCGTCCACCGCGTTGTCGCGCATGTCGTCCACCGCCAGCAGCTGCGAACGCATGTCCACCAGCTGCAGGCCCTGCAGGCCGATGCGGATCTTGTCCTCTTCGATCGTGCGGATCGGCGAGAGCGGCATGTCGCCGGCCAGGCCGAACACATCGCGCACGGTACGCGGGCCGAAGAACGGCAGTTCGACGTAACGCGAACGGCGCCAGCCCCAGGTGCCCAGGGTCTGGCCGAAGTCTTCCTTGCGGCGCGGCACCATGGCCTTGCTGGCCGGATCGAACAGACCGCCGATACCCAGCGTGGAGTTCATCAGGAAGCGGCCCAGGCTGTCCCAGGCATCATCCGGACGCCCCTGCAGCAGCTGGTTGGTGATCGTCACCGGTGCGCGCAGGTTGCTGAAGAAGTTGCTCACGCCGGTCCGTGCGAAGCGCGGGACGACGTTGGTATAGGCCACCGCCAGCGGCCGTGCGACCGCACGGTCGACCACGTTGTTGAAGCTGTGCACCCTGCGGTTGAACGGTTCCCACGGATCGTACGGCGCGCCGGTGGGCTCGGTGCCGTCCGCGGTCGGGGCCGGGCCACCGTACAGGGCGGCGAAGTCGTCTTCGGCATTGGTCGGCGCAGTGCCGCCGGTGACCGGTGCGGCGGCCGGATCGGTGCTGGCCTGCGTTGCCTGGGCGGCCGTGTCGGCGACGGGCTCGGCCGGTACCGCATCGGTGTCGGCCACATCGGCCGCCGGTGCCGCCGCAGGGGCGACCTCGACGCTGACCGGTGCGCTGTCGCGTGCGGGCTTGCCGGCACAGGCGCTCAGGGCCAGCGCCAGCACAAGGAGGGGGAGGGTGCGTATGACGTTCATGTCAGCTCGCCGCAGAAAGGGCATGGAAATCCAGGGAAGGTGCCAGCCGGTAGGCGGCACGGAGGTCGGTGAAACCGTCCGGGCTGCCGACGATCGTCGGCGTTGTCCCGGTTGCGCGCAGGCGTGCGGCCAGCTCGGCCAGCAGCGCCAGACCGGCGCTGTCGAGCCGGCTCACTGCCGCCAGATCCAACTGCTGCACGCCGTCCAGCGCGGTCAGCGAGGGCCACAGGGCCGTCACCGCCGCGCGGTCGAGCAGCCCGCTGAAGACCAGCGAGGTGCCGTTGCGCTGCACGCTGGCGCTGTTACTTGCCACGCGGGGCCTGCCCGGCCTGCATGCTGCCGTTGCGCAGCTCGGTGGCCACCTGCTGGATCGACTTCTGGCGCAGCGGGGCGTCGAACTGGGTCTTGAAGGTCTGCACGTAGGAGATGCCTTCGATCATCACATCGAAGATCTTCCACTGGCCGTTGACGTTGCGCATCAGGTAGTCGACCGGGGTCGGCTCGTTGCCGGCCCGGATCAGCTCGGTGGACACGCGCACGCCCCGGTTGCCCGGCAGCGGCGACTCGCTCTTCAGGCGGAAGGTCGGCTTGCCCTGGATCTCGAGCAGGGCCGAACCGTAGCGCTGCATCAGGTTGTCGGCCATGGCATCGGCGAACAGCTTGACGTCGGCATCGGAGGCGCCGCGGCCGTGCACGCCCAGCACCAGGCGGGCGGCGTAGTCACGGTCGAAGGTCTTGTTGAGCTCGCTGTTGATGAACTCACGCAGCACGGCCGGGTTGGCCCGGAACTCGGTGCGGCGCTGCTGCAGCGAGGTCAGGATGCGGGTGCTGGCGTCCATCACGGCCTTGCTGGCCTGGCCCTGCTGGGCGGCAGCGGCTGCGGGGGCGGCCTGGGCGAAGGAGAGCGAAGGCGTGGCGGCGAGCAGGGCCGAGGCCAGCAGCGCCGGGATCAGGGTCTTTTTCATGGTTGCGGTTCCGTTGCAGGCGCGGGCGCGCCGTTGCCATCGTGGGAGTCAGCGCCACCGGTATTGGCCGGACCGCTGAACATGTACTTGCCGACCAGCTGGAGCAGGTCCACCGCCGGCTGGGTGAAGACGATCTCGTCGCCGGACTTGAGTACGTCCGGATCTCCGCCCGGCTGCAGTCCGATATAGCTCTCGCCGAGCAAACCGCTGGTGAAGATGCCGGCCGAGGTGTCGGCGGGCAGGTCCTTGAACTTGCCGTCGAGCTTGAGGGTCACGATCGAGTCGAACTTCTGGGGATCCAGCTCGATGCCCGAGACCTGGCCGATGGTCACGCCGCCGATCTTGACCGGCGCCTGCTTGCGCAGCTGGCCGATCTGGGTGAAGCGCGCCTTGAGTTCGTAGCCGCTGCCGCCGGTGCCCCACCGTTGGTTGGTGGAGGCCACGGCCAGCACCAGCAGCGAGGCCAGCGCCAGCAGCAGGAAGGCGCCGACGGAAAATTCGAGTCTGGGACCGCGGATGGCCATGGGATATCTCACTGTTCTTTGTCAGGTGCCTGGACAGGTGTCCGGGCGGGAAGTCTTTGCGTACCGAAGAAGCGCACCGAAGAGGCGTACCGACCAACGGTCGGTACCTACTGGAACATCATGGCGGACAGCACGAAGTTGAAGACCAGCACCAGCAGCGAGGCGTTGACCACCGCACGCGTGGTGGCGACCGAGGTGCCTTCGATGGTGGGCTCGGCATGGAAGCCGACATAGGACGCGACCAGGGCCGCCGTGCCGCCGAAGATCGCCGACTTCAGCATCGCCACGCCGAAGTCGTCCCAGAAGTCCACGCTGTTGCTCAGCGCCGACCAGAACACGCCATTGTCCAGGCCGAGCACGTGCACGGCCTCGAAGTAGCTGGCACTGATCGCCAGCGAACAGAAGATGCCGGTGAGCAGCGGCACGGTCAGCACCGCCGCCCAGAAGCGCGGTGCGACGACCTTGGCGACCGGGTCGATCGCCATCAGCTCCAGGGCCTTGATCTGGTCGGTGGCGCGCATCAGGCCCAGTTCGGCGGCGATCGAACTGCCGGCGCGGCCGATGAACAGCAGCGCGGTGAGCACCGGCGCCAGTTCGCGGTACAGCGACAGGCCCAGCAGGGTCGACAAGGCATCGGCGGCGCCGAAGGTGGTCAAGGTGCGGTAGCCCTGCAGGGTCAGCACCAGGCCCACGAAGGCACCGCCCACGGCGATGATCGGCAGCGAACGTGCGCCGATCTTGTAGATCTCGCGGGTCAGCTCGGCCAGGAAATCGGCGGTCGGCAGCGAGCCGCGCAGCACCGTCACCGAGAACAGGCCGGCGCGACCGAGCGAACGGGTGGCGTCAACGAACGGCATCAGGCAACCCTCGCACGCGGTGCGGCATCGAACGGGATCGGGCCGTCCGGCTCACCATGCAGGAACTGCCGCAGCAGCGGGTCCTGGCTGGATTCGAGCGCGGCCGGGCTGCCCTGGAACACGATGCCGCCGTTGGCGATCGCGATCACCTGGTCGCAGATCGGCAGGGTCTCGTGCACGTGGTGGCTCACGATGATGCTGGTCAGCCCCAGGCTGTGGTTCAGGCGCTGGATCAGGCTCATGATCACGCCCGAGGCGATCGGGTCCAGCCCGGTCAGCGGCTCGTCGTAGATCATCAGGGGCGGGTCCAGTGCCAGCGCGCGTGCCAGGGCCACACGGCGCGCCATGCCGCCGGACAGCTCGCGCGGCCAGGCGTCGGCAGCGGCCAGCAGGCCGACCGCGTGCAGCTTCATCTGCACCAGGCGGCGCAGCACGGGTTTGGGCAGGCGGGTGTGGGTGCGCAGCGGCAGGGCCACGTTCTCGGCCACGGTCAGATCGGTCAGCAGGCCGTTGCCCTGCAGCAGCACGCCCACGCTCTTGCGCATCTCCAACAGCGCGCGTGCGCCGGTCGGGATGGGCTGGCCGAACAGGGTGATGTCACCGGCGGCCGGCCGCAGCTCACCGGTCAGTGCGGCCAGCAGGGTGGACTTGCCACTGCCCGACGGGCCGAGCACGGCGGTGATGCTGCCGCGCGGAACGGTCAGCGAAACGTCGCGCAGGATCGTGCGTCCGCCGCGGTCTATGCGGACGTTGGACAACTGCACCAGACTCTCTTCGGAAACCGTCATGAGCGCCATTAACAAAATTCCAACGTTGTAAGATCGTGGTGAACGGCTGAACATAACCGAACTGCACCGTGCAGTATTGTCGCACGGGCAGGTGAGGGCGGCGCCCCGGCGGCCATGCCGTGGGCTGCAACACAGCGTGTCGGGCCGGTGTGGGCCTCGGCATTTCCCTCGTCCAGATAGCGCCGGCGCTGCGTTCGTGCGCGCGCTGCGGCACACTCCTGCGATGACCGACGCTGCTTCAGACTTCCGCCTGTACCACTCCAACTCGCTCGATGTGCTGGCCGCCCTGCTGGCCACGACGCTGCGCACGCCGGTGCCGGGCCAATCGATCCTGGTGCCGGAGGTGGTCCTGATCCCGCAGGTCGCGATGCGCCGCTGGCTGCAGTCGACCCTGGCGGCCGAGTATGGCATTGCCGCCAATCTTGAGTTCCTCACCCCCGGTGAGCTGGTCGCCCGCGCCCTCAACGCCAACGTGCCCGGCGAACATGACGATCTCAATGCCGAGGGCCTGCGCTGGCGGTTGTACGCCGCCCTGCGCGACCCGGCCTTGATGGCGCAGCCGCCGATGGCGGCCCTGCAGGCCTATCTGTCTGCGGCCGATCCGCTCAAGCCGTGGGCGCTGGCCGCCGAGCTGGCCTCGGTGTTCGAGAAGTACCAGGCCTGGCGTCGCGATTGGCTGCTGCGCTGGGAGGCCGGCGCGGCACCGAACGACCCGCAGGCGATCCTGTGGCGGCGCATTGCCGGTGGCGAGCAGTACCGTGCGCGCCGCATCGATGCCTATCTGGCCCGCTTCGAGGGCGCCGGGCAGCCGCTGCCGCAGGGCCTGCCGGCGCGCGTGTTCGCCTTCGCCACCCTCAACATCTCCCCGGACGTGCTGCGGGTGATGGCGACCCAGGCGCGGGTCGGCACGATGCATTTCTATCTGCCCACGCCGACCCAGGCCTACTGGGGCGATCTGCAGACCCTGGGCGAGAAGCTGCGCAGCGGCGCGCCGGACCCGTTCGGCGAGGCGGCGGGCGAGAACCGCCTGCTGCAGGCCTGGGGCGCGGCCGGTCGCGACTTCATGGCGGTGCTGGGCAGCTACGAGGTCGTGCACCCCTCCGGCGAGATCGCCGCCTACGATGATCCCGAAGACGATGCGCGTCCGGACATGGACGACGGTGGCTTGTCCGACAGCCTGCTGCACCGCCTGCAGCGCGACCTGTTCCACCGTCGCGGGCAGCCGGCCGGCGCGCTGCGCGACGGGCTGCGCCATGACGATCCCAGCCTGCAGGTGCATGCCTGCCACACCCGCCTGCGCGAACTGCAGGTGCTGCACGACCAGCTGCGCGGCCTGCTCCAGGACCCGCGCTTCGATCCGCCGCTGCAGGCGCGCGACATCGCGGTGCTGGCGCCGGACATCGATCCCTACGTGCCCTACCTGGAAGCGGTCTTCGGCGGACGCAGCGGGGGCGACGAGCACATTCCGTATGCGCTGGCCGACACCAGCCCACTGGCCGGCGAGCCGTTGGCCGATGTGTTCGTGCATCTGCTCGGTCTCCCGGTCTCGCGCTTCGGCCTGAACGAAGTGCTCGACCTGCTCGCCAGCGCGCCGCTGGCCGAGGCGGCCGGTCTCGATGCCGCGGCGTTCGACCGCCTGCACGATTGGCTGCAGGCCGCCGGCGCGCGCTGGGGGCTGGATGCCACCCATCGCGGACAGCACCAGGCGCCGGTCGACGATGCCTTTACCTGGCAGTTCGCGCTCGATCGCCTGCTGCTCGGCCATGCCAGCGGCAGCGACGGCGATATCGCCGGCGTCGCGCCGTGGCCGGAGCTGGAAGGCAGTGCGCTGGATGCGCTGGACCGCCTGCTCGGCCTGCTGCGTGTACTGGCCCGTTACCAGAAAGTACTTGGCGAGGCGATGTCGCCCGGGCAGTGGCGACAGCGCCTGCTGGCCCTGCTCGATGCACTGCTGCCCGAGCCGCCGCAGGCCGCCAACAGCCAGCGCGCACTGGAGCGCCTGCGCAAACTGATCAACGAGTTCGCCCGCGACGCCGACACCGCCGGCTTCGAGGGCGAGGTGCCGCCGGCGGTGCTGCGTGCGCATTTCGCCGGCGTCCTCGCCCAGGCCGATACGCGCGCACCGCTGCTCACCGGCGGCGTCAGCTTTGGCCGGATGGTGCCGATGCGGCTGCTGCCGTTCCGGGTGATCTGCGTGCTCGGCCTGAACGACGGCGATTTCCCGCGCCGCGACCCGGCCGCCGGGCTCAACCAGCTCACCGCCGAGCTGGGCACCGACAAGCGCCGGCACGGCGACCGCTCGCTGCGCGAGGATGACCGCTTCCTGTTCCTGCAGTTGTTCGCCTCGGCGCAGGACGTGTTCTACCTGAGCTATCTGGGTGCCGACCCGCGCGATGGCAGCGTGCGCGAGCCCTCGGTACTGGTCAGCGAGCTGATCGACGCGGCGGCCGACTACCACCTGGATCCGCCCGCGGCCGCCAGGCAGATGACGGTGCGGCATTCGCTGCAGCCGTTCGCGCCGGCCGCGTTCGGTGGCGGAGAAGAACCGCGCCGCTTCAGCTACCGCCAGCAGTGGCACCCGGCCGCCGGCTCGCTCGGTGGTGCTCGCCGCGCGCTGGCGCCGTGGTTCGCGCGGCCCCTGCCGCCGATGGAGAGCGGCAGCGGGGAGGCCGACCTGAGCGTGGACGCGCTGCGTCGCTTCCTCACCGATCCGGCCAGCCAGTTCCTCTCGCAACGGCTCGGCCTGCGCCTGCCCGACGACGTGGACAACGCCGAAGACGTCGAGCCGCTGGTGATGGCCGCACGCGGCAGCGACACCGCGCTGCTGCAGCAGGCGGTGATCGAAGCCACCCTCGACGAGGATGCCGCGCCGCTGTATCCCCGGCTGCGCGCACGTGCGCTGCTGCCCTCCGGTGCGCTGGGCGAGCGCCAGTTCGCGCTGCTGCAGGCGCAGACCGAGCCGTACGCGCAGGCCTTGGCCCAGTGGCAGGCCGGTACCGCGGCCGACAGCCGCCGCTACGAGGTGGAGATTGATGGCGTGCGCCTGCACGGCCGCGTCGACGGCCTGCATCCGCACGGCCTGGTGCGCCTGCGCCCGGGCCCGCTCAACGGCCGTGCCGCGATCCGCCAGGGCCTGGACTGGCTGCTGGCCAACGCGGCCGGCGATGCACGGTCGCTGGTCCAGTTCCACGAGGCGGGCGATGACGGGCTGGGGCCGCACACGCTGCCGCCGCTGGACGCCGAGCGCGCACGCCAGGTCCTGCGCCGCCTGCTGCAGCTGCGCGGTGAAGGCCTGCGCGCGCCGCTGTTGTATGGCCCGTCCACCGGCTGGGTGCTGTACACCGCCGCCGAGGCCAAGCGCGAGGCCGAGGGCCGCGCCAAGTGGCATGGCAGCGACCGCAGCTGGGGCGAATCCACCGGCGCCGGCTACCAGCTGGCGCTGCGTGGCCACGATCCGTTCGCCAGCGCGGACAGTTACCGTCAACTGCTGCACAACAGCTTCGTGGTGTTCACCGCGGTGCGCGAAGGCCGGGTGTTCCCGGGCTTCGACGAGGAAGGAGCCCTGCGATGATCGACCACGACCTGCTTGACGATCCCTACCTGGCGTTGCCGCTGGACGGCGTGCGCCTGATCGAGGCCAGCGCGGGGACCGGCAAGACCTTTACCCTGGCCACGCTGTTCACCCGGCTGGTGGTGGAGAAAGGCTGGCGCATCGGCCAGATCCTGGCCGTCACCTTCACCGATGCCGCGACGCAGGAACTGCGCAAGCGCATCCGCGAGCGCCTGGCGCTGGCCGCACAGCTGGTGGCGCGCGTGCCGAGCGACCAGGACAGCCCGGAGGTCGCCTTGACCCGGCTGATCCTGCAACGCCAGCTCGCGCTCGGCGAAGAAACCCCGGCTGCGCTGGCGCGCCGGCTGCAGACCGCGGCCGATGAAATCGACCTCGCCTCGATCTTCACCATCCATGGCTTCTGCACCCGCGTGCTGCGTGAGCATGCCCTGGAGAGCGGACACACCTTCGATCCGCCGACCCTGCTGCCCAGCGAGCGCGAGCTGCATGAGGAACTCGCCGCCGACCTCTGGCGTGTGCATGCCAACGACCCGGCCACGGTCGATGCGCTGACCTGGCTGTGGTCGTCTCCCGAGGCGCTGGCCGGCGATCTCTCCACGCTGATCAAGCCCTTGCCGTTGCTGCCGCCGCGCCCCACCCACAGCGTCGACGACCCGGCGCCGCAGCTGCGGCTCGCCGCTGCGGCCCTGGCCGACGCGATCGAGGCGTACGCCGAGGACGCGCAGGCACGGATCGCCACCGCCTTCGATCGCAAGGTCTTCGACGGCCGACGTGCCAAACGGCCGAGTTTCGACAAGGCCTTCGGCGAGCTGTCTGCCGGCCGCAGCGCGCAGCACTGGCCGCGCAGCGACAAGAGCCACCTGGGCAAGCTGCTGCCGGTGCAGCTGCTGGCCTTCTGCAAGGACGGCATGGAGGGACAGTGCCCGGTCTCGCCGCTGTTCGATGCGCTGCAGTGCTGGTGGCATGCCGCCGACGCGCGTGAGCAGTGGCTGCGCCAGCAGGCCACCGCGTTCCTGCATGACCTGCGCGACGAAGCGCGTGCGCGCCTGGCCGAGCTCAAGCGGATCGGCCGCGTGCAGACCTACGATGACCTGATCGACGGTGTCGCCGATGCACTGGAGGGCCCGCACCGGGCGACCCTGGTGCAGCAGCTGCGTGCGCAGTACGCGATCGCGCTGGTGGACGAGTTCCAGGACACCGACGACCGTCAGTGGGGCATCTTCCAGCGCGTGTTCGGCGATTCGGAGGAGACCCGCGAGGCCGGCCTGGCACCGGCGCTGTTCCTGATCGGCGATCCCAAGCAGGCGATCTACGGCTTCCGCGGCGGCGATATCCACACCTACCTGAAGGCCAAGCGCCAGGCCGACGCAGCGCCCGCGCTGGACCGCAACTTCCGCTCGCGTCCGGCGGTGCTGCACGCGATCGAAGCGCTGTACGCCAACGCCGGCGAACGTGCCTTCCTCGAGGCCGACATCGCTTTCGAGCCGGTGCATCCCGGCAGCACCCGGGTGGATGCGGATTTCCTGCGCGACGGGATGCCCGCGCCCGGCCTGACCGTGCGCGTGCTGCACAACACCGAGGGCGGCGACCTCAAGGCCGATCCTTCCCGGCAGCAGGCCAGCGACGCCTGCGTGGCCGCGATCCACCAGATCCTCGGCGAGGCCCGCGAAGGGCGCGCGCTGCTGCGCGGTGCGCCCGTGCAGCCCGGCGACATCGCGGTGCTGGTGCGCTCGCACAAGGAGGCCACGCGCATCCAGCAGGCGCTCGGTGCGGTGGGCATTCCTGCGGTCGCCGCGGGCAAGCAGAGCCTGTACGCCACGCCCGAGGCACACGACCTGCGCCTGCTGTTGCTGGCCCTGCTGCAGCCAGCCGATGAAGGGCGCCTGCGCGCCGCGCTGTCGACCGTGCTGCTCGGCGAAGATGCCGAGGCGATCGACGCGCTGGAACGCGAAGGCGATGCGCAGCGCTCGTTCCAGGTGCGGTTGCTGGAATGGCGCGAGCGCTGGCAGCGCGGCGGTCCGTTCGCGGTGATCGCCGATCTCTGCGCCGAACATGCCGAGTGCCTGCTCGGTCTGCTGGATGGCGAGCGCCGCCTGACCAACTACCTGCAGCTGGGCGAGCTGCTGCAGCAGGCGGCCGGGCAGACCCTGGGCATGCATGGCCTGCTCGACTGGCTGCAGGTGCAGATGGCGCATGCCGACCAGGATGACGAACAGCAGCTGCTGCGCCTGGAATCGGATGCGCGCCGCGTGCAGATCATCACCCTGCACAAGAGCAAGGGGCTTGAGTATCCACTGGTGTTCCTGCCGTTCGTCGGCATCGGCGGCGGCGCGCCCAACACCGAGGCGAACTGCACGGTGTACGCCAACGGCCGCCGTGAGCTGCACTGGAAGCTGGACAAGGACGACAGCTGGAGTGCGGCCAGCACGCGCAGCGCGCAGGAACAGGAAGCCGAAGACGCGCGCCTGCTCTACGTCGGGCTGACCCGTGCCGAGCACGCGCTGTGGATCGCCGCCGGCGATCTCGCCGGGCTGGCCAGAACCCGCTTGGCGCCGATGTTGTCGGACCTGGAGGCGCTGCGTGCGCATCCGGACATCGCCGTGATCGACGGCCCGGTGGAACCCCGCCCGGCGCAGCTCGCGTTCGAGCGCGAGGGCGAACTGCCACCGGTACGCGCGCTGACCCGCCGCGTGCCGCACGACTGGTGGGTGTACAGCTTTACCCAGCTGGCGCATGCCGACGCGGGCCATGACACCGATGCGGCCGCGACCGAAGTACCGGCCCCGGCCGCCGACGAACCGGCCGGTGTGGACCTCACGCTGGAGACCGAACAACCGGCCGTGCCCCTGGAAGAGATCGACCCGCGCTTCATGGGCAGCCGCTTCGGCAACGTGCTGCACGATGCGCTGGAAAACACCGACTTCGCGCAATGGGGCGGATGGCAGGCCGGGCAGCCGGCACCCGGCGAGGAAGCCGAGATCCTGCGTGCTTCGCTGCGCGCGGAAGGCTATGCCGAGGAAGACCTGGACGATGGCGTGGCCATGTTGACCGCGCTGGTCGGCCAGACCCTGACCGTGCCCCTGCCGGAAGGCGGTGCACTGCACGACCTGCCGGCCGAGGCACGCCGCGCCGAGATCGAGTTCCACTTCGCGATGCAGCCGACCGCGGTCCCGGCGTTGCTGACCCTGCTGCACGCGCACGGACTGGTCCGCGACCGCCATGGCTTCGGCACGCGGCGGCGGCTGGAGGGCCTGATGACCGGCAAGATCGATCTCACCTACGTGCGCGCGGAGCGCTGGTACGTGCTCGACTACAAATCCAACCGACTGCCCGGCTACGACGCGGCCCGGCTGGCCAGTGCCATGCAGCACAGCGAATACGACCTGCAGGCGCTGATCTACACCGTGGCGCTGCATCGCTGGCTGCGCTTCCGGCTGGGTTCGCAGTACGACTACACGCGCGATATGGGCGGCATCCGCTACCTGTTCTGCCGTGGCCTGGATGCCCGCCGCGAGGACAGCCCCGGCCTGTACGCACACCGCTTCGATCCGGCCCTGGTCGATGCACTGGATGCGCTGTTCGCCGGCGGCGAACACGCCCAGGCCCGCATGGCCGCGCGCGCACGGGGGGAGGCATGAGCCTGCTCACCACGCTGTACCGCGGCAACGCGCTGCGCACGCTGGACCACGCGCTGGCGCAGAGCCTGCGCCGGCTGCGCCCGGAGACGCCCGACGTGGTGCTGCTCGGTGCCGCACTGGCGTCGCTGGCGGTCTCGGAAGGGCACGCCGGCCTGGACCCGCACCAACCGCAGCGGCTGATCGACCCCGAGATCGAGTGGCCTGCGCCCGACGCGTGGCTGGCGCAGCTGCGCGCCTCGCCGTGGGTGGATGTGCCCGAGGCGGACGACGTGGTCGCCGGGGATGCGCCGCTGGTACTGGAGAACGGGCTGCTCTATCTGCGCCGTTACCGCGAGTACGAGCGCCGCCTCGCCGTTGGCCTGCAGCGCATCGCCACGCATCCGCTGGCCGAGGCCGATCCAGGCTCCCTGGCCACGCTGTTCGGCCAGCTGTTCCCGCAGGCGCGCGACGGCGTCGATCACCAGGCGCGTGCCGCGGCCGTCGCGCTGCGGCATCCGCTGGTGCTGGTGACCGGTGGCCCCGGTACCGGCAAGACCACCACCATCGCGCGGCTGCTGGTGCTGCTGGCCGCACAGGCGGTGCAGGCCGACCAGGCACTGCCACGGGTCGCGCTGGCCGCGCCCACCGGCCGCGCCGCCGAGCGCATGGCCGAGAGCCTGCGCCTGGCCGTGCAGCGGCTGCGCCTGGTCGGTATCGCGCCGGCGCTGTGCGATGCAATGCCGAGCACGGGCACCACCCTGCATCGCCTGCTCGGGGTAATCCCCGATTCGCCGCGCTTCCGCCATCACGCCGACAATCCGCTGCCGTATGACGTGGTGGTGGTGGACGAAGCCTCGATGATCGACCTGCCGCTGATGACCAAGCTGGTCGAGGCCGTCGCCGATGGCAGCCGGCTGGTGCTGCTCGGCGATCCCGATCAGCTGCCCTCGGTGGAAGCCGGTGATGTGCTCAGTGCGGTCCTGCGCGCCAGTGGCGATGGCCTGGGCACCCAGGCCGATGATGCGCAGGCATTGCGCGCGCTGCTCGCGCCCGGTGCGCTGCAACCGCTGGCACCGCCACGTCGGTTCGGCGGCCGGCGCGTGCAGCTGCAGCGGGGCTACCGGCAGACCGACGCGCTCGATCTGGCGCCGCTGGCGCATGCCGTGCGCGACGGCAACAGTGCCACCGCCCTGGCGCTGCTACGCATGGGCAGGCTGGCCGGTGTGCACTTCCACGAAGACCAGAGCGATCCGCTGCAGCACCACCGCGAGCAGCTGCTCGGGCATTGGCGTGGCCTCGGTGAAGCGGCCGATCCCGGCGTGGCGCTGGCCAATGCCGGCCGCATCCGCCTGCTCACCGCCGTGCGCGAGGGCCCACAGGGTGCACGCGGACTCAATGCCCGCATCGAAGCGCTGCTGGCCGGTGTGCCGCGCCCGGGCATGGCGCCGGGCTACTTCCACGGACGGTTGCTGCTGATCACCGAGAACAGCTACCGGCACCGCCTGTTCAACGGCGACATCGGCATCTGCCTGATCGATCGACAGGGCAGCGTGACCGCCTGGTTCCCCGGCGAGACGCCGGACCAACCGCGCGGCTTCCACCCGGGTGCGTTGCCCGCACATGAAAGCGCGTTCGCGATGACCGTGCACAAGGCACAGGGCTCGGAGTTCGATGAGGTCTGGCTGCAGCTGCCGCGACGCGACAACCGCGTGCTCTCGCGCGAGCTGATCTACACCGGCATGACCCGCGCGCGGCAGTCGTTGCACGTGCTCGGCAGTGCGGAGGTAGTGGAGGCCGCGTTGGCGCGGCATGCCAGCCGTCTGTCCGGCCTGGCCGCACGCCTGCAGGGCGGCGTGGGGGAAACGCTGGCCGACGCCATCGTGACGGCGCCGGCCCAGGGGCAGTTGTTCTAGCCCCGTGTCCGGTCTTACTCCGGGATCACCACGGTGCCATCGGGGAACACGATGGCGCCGTCACCGCTGACATCGAAGAAGCCCAGCTGGTGGGTGTTGGCCAGCACCTGCACCAGGCCGTGCGCGTTCTCGGCCACCTCGTCATCGAACGAGGCATAGACCACGTGCTGGCCGATGCTGTAGTCGGTCACTTCCGGGCGGTCGTCTTCCTCATCGGACAGCGGGCCGTCCATCGGCGGGTAGTGCTCGGCGAGCGCGGCGAAGAACGCCTGCAGCGCCGGTACCGACACCTTCGGGTCGTCGTAGTCGTGCGTCTCGTTCCACTCGGTCTGCGCGTCATACCACTGCAGGAAGGCCTCGGCCTCGCGCGGGGCGACGGCGGGGTCGAACACCATCAGGTCGTAACTCATCGGAAATCACCTTGATCCATGCGCAAATGCATGCGTCAGGATAGCCCTGATCGGCGCGGACCGGCCGGCCCGCGCCCCGGCCGGTTCAGCGCGGCGCGGGCAGGCCGGGTGGGCCTGCGGTGGTCTCGGCCGGCGCGGCGGCCACCGGTGCTTCGGGGAACAGCGCATAGCGCAACCCGATCAGGCCCATCAGGGCCTCATCGCGGGCCTTGCCGGCCTCCACGGTCTGCACGCGCTTGAGCGAGGCCTCCAGCCGGGCCTGCAGCCCGGTGGGGGCGGGCAGGGGACGCCGACGCGCCGCCTGCGCGCGGTAATGGGCCGCCACTTCGTCCAGGATCGCGTCGATCGCGGCCACGCTGGCCGCCGGCAGGCCGTGCCGCGAGCGGCGCAGCTGCAGGATGTTCAGGCCGATCCGCGCTTCGGTGAGCATGTCCACCGAGGCGATGTCGCTGCCTTCCGGCGTGGCCGCTAGGCGCGGTGCCAGCAGGCCGAGCAGATCGAGCATGCGCGCGGCGAACTGCTGGCGGTCCTGCTGGCCGCGGCCCTCGGCCGCATCGGCCAGCGTGTTCCAGCCCTGGCGCACCAGCCGGCGCGCGGTCCACTCGGCACCCACCGAGCGGAACAGCCGCGTCATCACCACCGCAAAGCCGATCCCGATGAACATCGCCACGGCCGAGTTGATGAAGCTCTGGATGTTGGCGCTGTAAGTGTTCTGCACGTTCAGCAGCGCCACCAGGTTCACCGTCAGCGGCAGGCCGATCAGCGCGGTCTTGGGCCGGTGCAGCAGCAGGCCCAGCGGCAGGAAGATCACCGCCAGGACCAGCACCAGGCTGCCGAAGTCGTGCACCGCCGGGAAGATCCCGAACAGGTACACGCCAGCCACCAGGCTGGCCACGATGGCCCACAGCAGGAAGGACAGCATGCTCGGTGCGGGATCGTCCTGCGCGGCGAAGAACGCGGCGGCCACCGCGGCCATCATCGCGCCGTTGCCACCGCCTTCCCAGCCGAGCCCGATCCACAGCACGCAGTAGGTCATCAGGGCGACACCGGCACTGGCCGCGGAGAACAGCGCCATGCCGTAGTCCACGTGCCGTACATGGTCCACGCGCTGGGTGCGCACGCGGTAGTGCGCGGTATCGCTCGGCGCGGTGCCTTCGTCGATGGCCGCGTGCAGGGTGGTGCAGTCCTGCCAGAGGTCGACCAGTTCTTCCAGGCGCAGCAGCAGGGTGACCAGCAGCAGGTGATCCAGCTCGCCGTCCACCGCCGGCTTGAGCGCGACGATGCGCGCGCGCAGCGTGGCGTAGGCGCTCGCACTTGATCGGCCCGGCTGCTCCAGCCAGTGCGCCAGATCGGCGATCAACGGCTCCAGCCCGGGCGGCAGCGCGCGGCCACCCGCACGCAGTGCACCCAGCCGGTCGGCGATCGAAGAGAGCACCGGCAGCATCAGCAGCATGCGCTCGCGCAGTCGCTCCATTGAGACCGCCGCACCGGCATGGCGCGGATCGTCACGACGCATGAATTCGATCAGCGCTTCGAACTGCACCAGGTCGGCGGCCAAGCGGTTGCGCGGGCCGTGCGCATGGCCGCGCGTCAGGATCTGCCGGCACCAGTCGGCGGCATCGCCCATCCAGCTGCCGATCCGCGAGCGCAGCATCGGCCGCACCGAGGCGGGGAAGAACAGCGAGGCGAACAGCACGGCCACCACGGTGCCGAGGATGATCTCTTCGCTGCGTGCCACCACGGTGTCGAAGATGGTGTCCGGCGAGGTCACCGCCGGGAAACCGATGAAGGCGGTGGTGTAACCGGCCAGCAGGAAGGCATAGCCGCGCGGGCCGCGGTTGAGCAGGGCGATGAACAGGCACGCGGACAGCCACAGCGACATCGCCGCGCTGAGCAGCAGTGGCGTTTCCACCAGGTGTGGCAGCATCCACAGCGTGGCCGCGCCGGCGATCAGCGTGCCCAGGATGCGGTAGGCACCCTTGGCGCGGGTCGGGCCGAGCATCGGCTGGGTCACGATGTAGACCGTGGCCATCGCCCAGTACGGGCGCGAGAGGTTGCCGGCCAGCCCGATGTACAGCGCCGCGATCGCCGCCAGGAAGGTCTTGACCGAGAACAACCAGGCCTGTCTGTCCAGCAGCAGCATGGCTTACCTCGCGGCCGTGCCGGTGGCGACGGCGTCGGCATTCCAGCCGCCGCCGAGCACCAGGAACAGCTGGATCTGGTCGCGCGAGACCTGCGCCTGCGCTTCGGCCAGGGTCGCATCGGCGCTGGCCAGGCTGCGGTCGGCATCCAGGCTGGCCAGGTAGGGCGTGCGTCCGCCCTGGTACAGACGGCGGTTCTGGCTGGCGGCCAGGTCGGCCTGCTGCTGCGCCTGCTGCAGGAACTGCAGGCGCTGCAGATCCTGGGCATAACGGCTCAGCGCGGTCTGGGTTTCGCGCAGCGCCTGCAGCACGCTGTGGTCGAACTCGGCCAGCGCGGCGTCGGCACCGGCTTCGGTGGCGTGGATGCGTGCGTGCGTGCCGGAGGAGGGCAGCGTCCAGGAAATCAACGGACCGATCGACCATTGCTGGGTCAGCGGCGTGCCGAAATCTTCCAGCAGGCCGGCCGCACCGACCGAGGCGCCCAGGCGGATGTCCGGGTAGAGCTCGGCGGTGGCCACGCCGATCCGCGCGGTGGCGGCGGCCAACTTGCGCTCGGCCTGGCGGATGTCCGGGCGGCGTTGCAGCAGCGCGCGGCCGTCGCCGATCGGCAGCGCCTGGGCCAGGGTCGGGGCCTGGCTGCAGTCGCTCACGCCCTCGGGCAGCTGGCCCGGCGTGCGGCCAAGCAGGGCGGCCAGCTGGTATTCGGAGGCCTGGCGGTGTGCATGCAGCGGCGGCAGCGCGGCCTGCAGCATCGCGACCTGGGCATTGGCGCGGGCCAGCTCCGGCGGCGTACCGCGGCCGGCCGTGATCAAGCGCTGGGTCACCTCGCGGCTGCGCTGCTGCAGCTGCAGCGAGTGTTCGGCCACGTGCAGCTCATGGTTGGCGTGGCAGATGTCGACATAGCTGCCGGCCACCTGCGCGACCAGCGATACGCGCGCCAGGTCCATCGCGGCGGCGGTGGCCTGCTCGTCGGCATGCGCGGCCTCGGAGGCGCGCTTGAGCTTGCCGAACAGATCGAACTGGTAGGACACCGCGAACTTGCCGTCGGCCAGGTTGATCGGCGGCAGTTCGTGTTCGAGCAGGAACGATTCGGCCGACAGCTGCGCGCGGCTGACCCCGGCCTCGGCCTCGTACTCAACGCCACCGGCATCCAGCGCCTGCTCGTAGACGGCGGCGGCGCGGCGCAGGTTGGCATCGGCGACCTTGAGTTCGACGTTGTCGCGCAGCGCCTGCTGCACCAGCGCATTGAGGGTGTCGTCCTGGTACAGCTCCCACCAGCGCGCGGGCAGCGCGGCGCCAGCGGCGACCTGCGGGTTGCCGGTCTCGAGGAAGGCGGCATTCGCCTCCGGCCGCTGGAAGGCGGACCCGGCCGGCACCGCGTAGTCCGGGCCGACGGTGCGGCACGCAGCCAGCGTGGTCAGCGCCAGCCCCAGCGCGATGCGGTGCAGCGCCGGGCGGTTCACAGCGCCGTCCGTGCCGGTTGCACCGGCGTGGCCGGGGCGGTGTCCGGCTGGATGGTGACCGTGGCGGTACGCCCGGCGATCAGATTCACGCCGGCCGGCACGCGGTCGATATGGATGCGCACCGGGATGCGCTGGGCCAGCCGCACCCAGTCGAAGGCAGGCGTCACGTTCGGCAGCAGGCTGCTGCCTTCGCTGCGGTAACGGTCTTCGATGCCGGCGGCGATGCTCTGCACGTGGCCCTGCAGCGGCTGCGCTTCGCCCATCAGGCGGATGTCGACCTTCTGGCCGGCATGCACGCCCTGAAGGCGGGTTTCTTCGAAGTAGCCGTCCACGCGGAACGAGCCGGTATCGAGCACGGCCATCACCGGGCGCCCGGCGGTCACGTAGTCGCCCGCGCGCACGGTGCGGTCGTTGACGTGGCCATCGCTGGGGCTGCGCACTTCGGTACGCGCCAGGTTGAGCTTGGCCAGATCGACGGCGGCCTGCGCGGTGGCCATCGAGGCCTGCGCGGCGAGCAGCTTGGCGCGGCGCACTTCGGCATCCTCGGCGGCGACCAGATCCTGCAGGCTGCGGTCGCGCGCGATCTCGCGGCGCAGCTGGTCCAGCGTGGCACGGCGTTCACCGAGCGCGGCCTGGGCCTGTTCCAGCGCGATCTCATAGCGCGCGCGGTCGACCACGAACAGCACGTCACCGCGCTTGACCGGCTGGTTGTCGGCGACCTTCACCGCCTCCACCAGCCCGGACACGTCCGGCGCGACCTGCACCACGTCGGCGCTGACGTGCGCATCGCGCGTCCACGGCTCGTCCATGTAGTACGCCCACAGGTGGCGCAGCACCAGCACGGCGGCCACCACGGCCACGACGGTCAACACGACCGGGAATGTCTGCTTGAGGATCTTGTTCACGATTGCATCCAACGCATCAGGGAAAACAACCCGCCGAGCACGATCACGTACACGGCCAGGTTGAACAGGGCGGGGTGCCAGATGTGGCGGTAGGCGCCGGTGCGCTGCAGGACCACGCGCAACCCGCTCTTGAGCAGGTAGGCAAGCAGCATCAGCCCGAGCAGGGTCGGGACGAACACACCATAGAGACTGAATTCACCGTACATCGAGGCAAAGGATTCACAGGAGAAAGGTAGGCGACGACCGTGGGTCGTCGTACGTCATGCCGTCGCAGCACAACACCGGGCGGTACAACGGGGGAACAGGCTTACGTCACGCGGTCGGCCGCATCGGCCAGCAGCTGCCACAGCTTCAGGACGGTGCGCAGTTCATCCATGGTCAGCTCGCCGAACACGTCCTGGCGCAGGCCGATCAACTGGGTCTCCAGCTCGCTGACCAAGGCCTCGCCCTTGTCGGTCAGCCACAGCAGGTTCGCGCGGCGGTCGCTGGCGTCGCATTCGCGGCGGACCAGGTCGCTGGCGGCCAGCTTGTCCAGCAGGCGTACCAGCGAGGGGCCTTCCATGCCCAGCTGGTGGGCCAAGGCCACCTGGCGGATACCCCCGCCGGCGCGCCCGATCATCAGCAGCGGCATGGTGCAGGCGGCCGAGATGCCGTAGCTGCCCAGGGCCTGGTCGGCCAGGCGCTGCCACTGCCGCCCTGCATAGAGCAGGCCGGAACTGAGCTGCATCTGCAGCTGGGTACGTTCGTCGAGGGATCGGTTCATCAGAATAGATAGGATACTACTAATTCGCGTCCTATCAATACCCGTGGCACAACCGCGGCCCAATGAGCGCCTGCCCGGGCGGGGCCCGGGCGCCGCCGCGCAGGACGCCCGAGGGGTCTGTCGGGTACGATGCTCGCCCCCCTTCGGGTGCTGTATGTAATGAGCAAGCAAGACAACGACGCCAACCCCGTCACCCAGGCCGAGGCCGAATCGGCGGTGCGCACCCTGCTGCGCTGGGCCGGTGAAGATCCGACCCGTGAAGGCCTGCTGGATACCCCGCGCCGCGTTGCCGAAGCCTATGGCGACTGGTTCAGCGGCTACCGCGACGACCCGCGCGCCTACATGGAGCGGACCTTCGAGGAAGTGGCCGGCTACGACGAACTGATCGTGCTGCGCGACATCGAGTACGAAAGCCACTGCGAACACCACATGGCGCCGATCATCGGCCGCGTGCACGTCGGCTACCTGCCGGCCGGCAAGGTGGTGGGCATCAGCAAGCTGGCCCGCGTGGTCGAGGCGTATGCACGCCGCTTCCAGGTCCAGGAGAAGATGACCGCGCAGATCGCCCAGTGCATCCAGGACGTGCTGCAGCCGGTCGGCGTGGGCGTGGTGGTGGAAGGTGCGCACGAGTGCATGACCACCCGCGGCATCCACAAGCGCGGCGTCAGCATGGTCACCTCGAAGATGCTGGGCAGCTTCCGCGAGGACGCGCGCACCCGCGCCGAGTTCCTGCGTTTCATCGAAGTGGGCGGCAAGCGCTGATTCCCCGCGCTGTCGCGCGCGACCGGCAGGCGCTGGGCTTCGGCCCGGCCCTGCGGCTGCGTGCGCGTCCCGTTTCCCTCCCGGCCGCCGCGATCCGCGCGGCCCGTCTTCCTGTCCCCGGTCTCGAATGAAACATCGCGAGCGCATTACCCGTTACCGCCACCTGCGCGAACAGTCGCAGTGGAAGCTGCTGGCGGCCGATCACGCGCCGGAGATCATCGGCCTGCTGCAGAGCCTGCTGATGCAGGACGAGCGCACCCTGTCCACCGCGGTGCTGCATGAACGCCTGCAGCGCGCGCTGGATGACCTCAAGGCCGATGAGCTGTCGCGCGACCTGCCGCGCACCGCACAGGCCTACATCGCGCACTGGCTGGCCCAGGGCTGGCTGGAACGTCGCCTGCCGGAAGGCGCCGACCAGGAACAGTACGAACTGTCCACCCAGGCCGCGCAGGCGATCCGCTTCGCCGACAGCCTGGAGCAGGCGCGCGCCGCCGCAACCGAGAGCCGGCTGGCGCTGGTGATCGAGCAGCTCTCGCAGCTGGCCGCGCTGACCGAATCCAACCCGGATGCGCGGCTGTCCGCGCTGCGCGACGAGCGCGACCGCATCGATGCCGAGATCGCCCGTGTCAGCGGCGGCAAGGTCTCCTCGCTGGACGGCAAGCGCGCGCTGGAGCGGACCCGCCAGATCATCGGCCTGGCCGACGAGCTGACCGAAGACTTCCGCCGCGTGCGCGACGACTTCGAACGCCTCAACCGTGAATTCCGCGAACGCATCATCGATGACGAGGGCGAGCGCGGCGACGTGCTGTCCAAGTTGTTCGAAGGCGTGGACGTGATCGGCGACAGTGACGCCGGGCGCAGCTTCGAGGCGTTCTGGCGCCTGCTCAATGATGCCGAACAGAGCGCCCAGCTCGATGCCGCGCTGGAGACCGTGCTCGCGCGTGGTTTCGCGCGCAAGCTGGACCGCACCGAGCGCACCTTCCTGCGCGGCTTCACCACCACCATGCTCGAGCGTGGTGGCCAGGTCCACGACGTGCTGCAGCACTTCGCGCGCAGCCTGCGCGGCTTCGTGCAGAGCCGTGGCTACCTGGAACAGCGCCGCCTCAACCAGCTGCTCAAGCAGGCCCAGGGCGAGGCGCTGGGCCTGCGCGATCACATCCCGGCGCAGCGCTCCATCGGCCGCGACCTGCAGCTGACCACCAGCCGGCTGCGCTCGCTCTCGCAATGGAAGCTGCACGATCCGCGCCAAGCGCAGGTCGATGGCAGCGTGCAGCGCAACGACACCGCCGCGATCTCGCTGGAGAGTGTCGGTGATCTGGTGGCGGCCTCGGAAATCGACTTCCGCACCCTGCGCCGCGACCTGCACGACCTGCTCGGCGCGCAGCCGCGGCTGTCGATCGCCCAGGTGCTTGAACACCGCGAGGCCCCGCAGGGCCTCGGCAGCATCATCGGTTACCTCTCCCTTGGCACCCGCCATGGCGAGGTCGCCACCGACCAACAGGAGATCGCGCAATGGCGCGGCGGCGATGGCCACTGGCGTCGCGCCCGCATTCCGCTGATCTGGTTCACCCAGGAGAAACGCCATGAGCTGGCATGACCAATCCACCGACGCCCCGATCGACGGCGGCGCAGACGAGCACGACGACGAACCGGTCGTGGTGACGCCCGTCCTGCGGCGTAACAATGACGTGTTCTACATGGGCGACACCGGCCGGCTGCCGCTGGATGGCCGCCGCGCGCTGTGCCAGCTGCTGATCGGCCCGAGCATCGACCAGCTGCGCCACGCCAAGCTGTGGCCGGCGCTGATCCGCAGCGAAGCGGCGATCCGCTCGGCGCTCTCGGACCTGTTCCTGGAACTGGTGCTGGACCGCGAGAGCGGGGTGGCCTTCACCCGCCAGGCCGATACCGAAGATATCGATGCGCCGGTACTGCTGCGCACCTCGCCGCTGACCTTCATCGACTCGGTGCTGCTGCTGCACCTGCGCCAGCAGTTGGCCGAAGCCGATGCGCGCGGCGTGCGCGCGGTGGTCGAGGACGGCGAACTGGCCGAAGCACTGGCCGTGTACGAGCGCCACCTGTCCACCGACCGCGCCGGCTTCAACCGCCGCGTCGCCAGTGCCGTGCAGAAGATGAAGGACAACCACATCCTCACCCGCCTCGGCGGTGACGATGCGCGTCATGAAGTCTCGCCGGCACTGAAACTGATGTTCTCCGCCGAAGATGTCGCCGCCCTGGCGCAGGTGTACCGTCGCCTGCGCGAAGCGCCGGCCGACCTCGACGCCTGAGCGCGCGCCCGCGCGCCGCTGCCCTGCCTGGATTGCTAGCCCTGCCATGACCGTCCACATTCCCGCACCCGCTCTGTTCCCCGGCGACCAGCCCGACCCGCGCGCGCAGCAGTTCCGCATGCGCCGCCTGCAGGTCCACAACTGGGGCACCTTCTCCGGCCTGACCGAAGTGCCGATCGCCGAACGCGGCTTCCTGTTCGTCGGCCGCTCCGGCTCGGGCAAGTCGACCCTGCTCGATGCGATGTCCGCGCTGCTGGTACCGCCGGCCCTGGTCGACTTCAACGCCGCCGCGCGCGAAGCCGAACGCAGCGGCCGCGACCGCAACCTGGTCTCCTACGTGCGTGGCGCCTGGGCCGACCAGCAGGACAGCGGCACCGGCGAGATCGCCACCCAGTACCTGCGCAAGGGCGCCACCTGGACCGCGCTGGTGCTGGAATACCGCAGCAACGACGGCCGCATCGTCAGCCTGGTGCGCCTGTTCTGGATCGCCGGCAACGGTGCCGCCGCGGCCGATGTGCGCAAGCACTACATGGTGGCCGAGCGCAGCTTCGACATCGCACGCGACCTGGGTGGTTTCGACCTGGACCTGCGCAAGCTCAAGCAGCGCCTGGGCGATGTGCATCACTTCGACAGCTTCGCCAGCTACGCCGAGCGTTTCCGCCACGTGCTCGGGATCGAGAACGAGATGGCGCTGCGCCTGCTGCACAAGACCCAGTCGGCGAAGAACCTCGGCGATCTGAACGTGTTCCTGCGCGACTTCATGCTCGATGCACCGCGCACCTTCGATGCGGCCGAGCGGCTGGTCGATGATTTCGCCGAACTCGATGGCGCCCACCAGGCCGTGGTCACCGCGCGTCGCCAGGTCGAGACCCTGCTGCCGGCGCGTGGGCATTACGCCGACCTGCAGGCACTGCGCCGCCAGCGCGAAGACCTGGACGAGATGAAGCTGGGCATCGACGGCGTGCGCGAGCAGCGCCGCCTGGCCCTGCTCGAGGCCCGCCTGCTGGAACTGGACACCCGCGACCGCGGTCTGTCCGGGGAAGAAGGCCAGCGCCGCAGTGCGCTGGAGAACCATGAAAGCCACCTCGCCGAACTGGAGGCGCAGCGTCGCCAGCAGGGCGGCGAACGCATCGAAGAGCTGGAGCGCGAGCAGGGCCGTGTCGCCCAGGAACGCGACCGCCGCCTTGCCAAGCGCAGCCAGGCCAACCATGCCAGCCGCGAGCTGGGGGAAACCCTGGCCGAGACCGCGCATGGCTTTGCCGAACAGCTCGCCCGCGCGCAGGCCCGCCTGGACGACGGCCAGCGCGCCGCGGCCGAACTGGATGAGGCCATCGCCGAACGCATGGGGGGCAAGCGCGACGACGAGCGCCGCTTCGCCGAGGTGCGCTCGGAACTGGACGCGCTCAAGCGCACCCCGTCCAGCATTCCCGCGCCCATGCAGCAGCTGCGCGCGCGCCTGAGCAGCGACACCGGCATTCCCGAGGCGGCGCTGCCGTTCGTGGGCGAACTGCTGCAGGTCCGCGACGAAGACGCCGCATGGCAGGGCGCCATCGAGCGCGTGCTGCACGGCTTCGCGCAGTCGCTGCTGGTCGATGAGCGTCACCACGCCCAGGTCTCGGAGTGGATCAACCAGACCCACCTGGGTACCCGCCTGGTGTATTACCGCGTACGCCGCAACGACGATGCGCTGCACGGCCGTGAGCCGGGCGCGCGTTCGCTGCTGCACAAGCTGGAGCTGCGCGAGCACGGCTATGCCGGCTGGCTGCGCCGCGAGCTGGGCAAGCGCTTCGACTACGAATGCGTGGATGCGCGGCATCTGCGCGACACCGACCGCGGCATCACCAAGGAAGGCCAGGTCAAGCATCCGGGCGAGCGCTTCGAGAAGGACGATCGCCACAACATCAGCGATCGCCGTCGTTGGCTGCTCGGCTTCAACAACCGCGACAAGCTGGATCTGTACGAGCGCGAAGCGATCGAACTGGCCCAGCGCATCGCCGCCTGCGACAGCGACGTGGCCGGCCTGCGCGCGCAGCGCGAACAGGACGGCAAGGCCCGCCTGGCCTGCCATCAGCTGTGCACGCTGGGCTGGGACGAGATCGATGTGGCCGCACCGCTGCAGCGCCTGGACGACATCGCCCAGGCCCTGCACGACCTGCGCGAAGGCAATGCCGATCTGCGCAGGCTGGGCGAACAGATCGAGAAGACCCGGGCCGATGTGGCCCAGGCCAAGCGCACCTATGAAGACGTGCGCGTGGAGCGCGGCCAGCTCGGCCGTGAGCACGAACGCCTGGAGCGCCTGCACGAGCAGTGCGCGCCGCTGGCCAAGCGCGTGGTCACGCCGCTGCAGCAACAGGGCCTGGACGAACGTCTGAAAGCGCTCGGCGTGCTCAGCCTGGAGAACCTGGAAGCCCATTTCCGGCAGATCAGCAACACGCTCAACGAACAGCTCGGCGGTTCCCAGGCCGAACACAACCGCCTGGAGAACCTGCTGCTCGGCTGCTTCCGCCGTTACTGCCAGGCCTGGCCGGAAGACAGCGGCGATTTCACCGTCAGCCTGTCCAGCGCCGAGGATTTCCTCGCCCGCCTGCAGCGGCTGGAGAACGATGGCCTGCCGCAGCACGAAGCGCGCTTCTTCGATCTGCTGCAGAGCCAGAGCAAGAACAACCTGCTGGCCCTGCAGCGGCACACGGCCGAGGCGCGCAAGTCGATCGCCCAGCGCCTGGACGAGGTCAATGCCTCGCTGGAGCAGGTGCCGTTCAACCGCGGCACCCTGCTGACCATCGAACTGACCGACCGCCGCCTGCCCGAGGTACTGGATTTCCATCAGCGCCTGCGCGATGTGCTGTCCCAGCAGCAGACCGAGCAGCGCGAACTGGCCGAAGCGCAGTTCGCGGTGCTGCGAGAGCTGGTCGCCAAGCTCGGCTCGCAGGAAGGCGAGGACAAGCGCTGGCGCGAGCTGGTGCTGGACGTGCGCCTGCACGTGGAGTTCGTCGGCGTCGAACTCGATGCCGCCACCCGCCAGCAGGTCGAGATCTACCGCAGCGGTGCGGGCAAGTCCGGCGGCCAGCGCCAGAAGCTGGCCACCACCTGCCTGGCCGCCGCGCTGCGCTACCAGCTCGGCGGTGCCGACGGCCAGCTGCCCAGCTACGCGGCGGTGGTGCTCGATGAAGCCTTCGACAAGGCCGACAACGAGTTCACCGCGCTGGCGATGAACATCTTCGACAACTTCGGGTTCCAGATGGTCGTGGCCACCCCGCTGAAGTCGGTAATGACGCTGGAGCCCTTCATCGGGGGGGCCTGCTTCGTGGAAATCAGCGGTCGCCACGACTCCGGCGTGCTGCTGATCGAGTACGACGACGAGGGCCGGCGCCTGAAGCTGCCGGAGCGGGCCCGCGCGGGTGAGACGGCCGCAGTATCGGCACCGGCACCCGCGGCGATCGCGGCGTCTGACGTGGTCGATGCCCCGAAGGAGGGTGCCGACCAGGTGATCGCCGGATCGCCCGCAGGGCAGGCCGACGCCGCGGTGGACGCCGTGGACGCACCGGCACCGGTATCGCGCCCGAAGGTGGCGGCACCCAAGGCCGCGGCCAAGGCGCCGGCAAAGAAAGCTGCAAAAAAGTCGGCCGCCAAGGCCGCCACGAAGGCCGCCGCGAAGAAGCCGGCCAAGCCCAAGCGCTGAGCCATCGAGGGGTCAGCCCCAGGGCTGGCCCGTCCGACTAACCGGCGAAGGTATCCCAGCCCATCCGGGCGATCAGCACCACCACCAGGCCGACGAACAGCTTGCGGATGAAGGGCGTGCCACCGCGCAGCGCCATCCGCGTGCCGACCACCGAGCCGATGATGTTGGCCGCGGCCATCGGCAGCGCGAACAGCCACAGGATGTTGCCGGTCGGCACGAAGAACGAGATCGCCGCCACGTTGGTCGCCAGGTTCACCACCTTGGACGCGGCCGACGCACGCAGGAAGTCCAGCCCGAAGAAGCGCACGAACAGGAAGATCAGGAAGCTGCCGGTGCCGGGCCCGAAGAAGCCGTCGTAGAACCCGATCACCGCACCGATCGCCAGTGCGGTCACCAGCTCCCTGCGGCCGATCTCGCGCGGGCGGTGCAGGGCACCGAAGTCCTTCTTCCACAGCGTGTAGCCGAGCATCGCCACCAGCAGCACCAGCACCAGCGGGCGCACCGCGTCCTTGGGCAGCAGGCTGACCGCCGTGGCCCCGGCAAACGAGAACACGAAGGCCGTGCCCGCCGCGAACAGCACCGGCCGCCACGGGAAGCGCACATTGCGCGCATAGCGGAATGCCGCGGCCGCGGTGCCGAACATCGAGCTGAACTTGTTGGTGCCGAACAGCATCGCCGGCGTGTGCTGCGGCAAGACGGTGAACAACCCGGGCAGCTGCACCAGCCCACCGCCGCCGACGGCGGCATCGACGAGGCCGGCGATGAAGGAAATCGCCACCAACCACAACAGCTCAGGGGGAACCAGCTCAAGCACGGCAACACATCGCGGCAGAAGGCGCGCCAGCATACGCCCGCCCATCGCGCGACAATACCCCCATGACCATCGTCCCCTCCGATCCTTGTCCCTGCGGCCGCCCGCTGGCCTACGCCGCCTGCTGCGGCCTCTACCATGCCGGCACCCCCGCACCGGATGCCGAAGCGCTGATGCGGTCGCGCTACAGCGCCTACGTGCGCCACCTGGCCGACTACCTGCTGGCCAGCTGGCACCCGTCCACGCGTCCGGCCGAGCTGTCGCTGGATGAAGCACCCGGGCAGCGCACCCAGTGGCTGGGGCTGACGATCCACGCACATACCCGGTCGGATGCCGATCATGCGCAGGTCCGCTTCACCGCGCGCTACAAGGTCGGCGGCGGCAGCGCGGTGAAGATGCTCGAACATAGCCGCTTCGTCCGCGAAGACGGCCGCTGGTTCTATCTCGACGCAGTGCCCTGAGCCAGCGCGGCCGTGCGCACCGGCACGGTCCCCTGCTGGCCATGCGCGCGCACGCAGTTGCGGCCGGCGTCCTTGGCCGCATACAGGGCCTGGTCGGCGGCCTTGATCACCGCCTGCGGACTGTTGGCGACCCGGCTGTCGGCCACGCCGATGCTCACCGTCACCTGCACCACTTCGCCGCTGCCCCCGCGTCCGCGCTGCAGCTGCCCTGCCGCATCATCGCGGCTGCGGGCGGCGCGGTCGCGCAGGTGCATGCGCCCGCCCTCGATCCGCGCGCGGATCTCCTCCACCGCCGCTACGCAGGCCGGGGCAGGCCGATCCAGGAACACCAGCGCGAATTCTTCGCCGCCATAGCGGAACGCGCGGCCACCGCCGCCGATGTCGGCCAGGCGCGCGGCCACCAGCCTGAGCACGTCATCGCCGGCGTCGTGGCCGTGGGTATCGTTGAAACGCTTGAAATGGTCCACGTCCACCATGGCGATGGTGTAGGTCGTCCCGACCCGCTGCAGGCACTCGTTCAAGGCCCGGCGTCCGGGGAGGCCGGTCAGTTCGTCGCGGTAGGCCATGTGGAAGCCTTCCTGCAGCATCGCCGAGGTGATCAGCAGCAGGGCCATGCCGCTGACCGCAGGCAACAGCGCGGGCGAGACGAACACCCGCGGCAACATCCACCACAGGCAGATCAGGGCGACCAGCAGGGCGGTGTGCAGGGGCCGCGGCCGGCGCCAGGCCTGCACCGCCAGCGCTGCGGTGGCCACCACGAACAGCAGCGCCGGGAACTGGGCCAGCGCGCTCCAGCCACCGGGCAGCCACGCCAGGTGCCGGTCTGACAGCAGCGCCTGCATGCCGTCGGGGCCTTGGGCGGCCAGCAGCAGGAAAATGCCCAGTGCGGTTCCACTGACCACGCCGCGCAGCAGCAGGTCCTGGCGCAGCCGCCCGCGCTCGGGCCACAGCCCGTGCAAGAGGAACAGCAGCGGCAGCCACCAGGACACCGCATGGAAGATCAGCGGGGTCAGCGCCGAGATCGTGCCCTGGCGCAGGAAGGTGCCGACCACGCCGTGCAGCACGGCGAAGGCCAGCGCGATCGCCAGCATCAGGCACACGGCCCGCACGCGGGCGTAGATCAGTCCGAGGCCGACGCCCAGGCAGGCCAGCACCAGCGGCAGCAGGCGGTGCACGGGATTGCCGACCTCGGCCGCCGGCGTGGCGCCCCACAGCCCGACGGCCACCAGCACGGCAGGCAGCACGAACAGATAGTGGCTGGGCTGGCGTAGCAGGTGCGTCCGCAAGTAGGGGTCCACGTGGTGGGCCGGCGCGCCGTGGCTGCAGCGTGCAAACCGGACAACACAGGCAAGGGGTCTCCCCGATAGCGGCCCACGCGTATTCAACTTGAGCGCTGTCACCGTACCGATGCCGTGCCATGACGTGGCACTCACCCCGGCTGGTCGATCCTGATCGGGATGAATACCGCCGTTGCTGCCGCACCACCCCTCACTGCCGCCCCGCCGTCGTCGCTGGCCGCCCGCTATGCCGGCGTGCGCGCCCGCACGGTCGCGCTGGCCGCGCCGCTCAGCGCCGAAGATGCCATGGTGCAGAGCATGCCCGACGCCAGCCCGGCGAAATGGCATCTGGCCCATACCACCTGGTTCTTCGAGCGCTTCGTGCTGGCCACCCGGCCCGGCTACGTGCCGATCGATGCGGACTGGCATTACCTGTTCAACAGCTACTACCAGAGCATCGGCCCGGCGCATGCGCGTCCCCAGCGCGGCCTGCTCTCGCGGCCGACGCTGGACGAGGTGCTGCACTTCCGCGCCGAGATCGACCAGCGCGTGATCGCCGCACTGCAGGCCGGCACGTTGAGTGGGCAGGCCCAGCAGCAGCTGCTGCTCGGCCTGCACCATGAGCAGCAGCACCAGGAACTGCTGTTGACCGACATCAAGCACGCGTTCTGGTCCAACCCGCTGCAGCCCGCCTACCGCGATGACCTCGTGGCGACGCCGGCATCTGCGCTGCCCCTGCAGTGGCTCAGCAGTCCCGAGCAGATCGTGGAGATCGGCGCGCCGGTCTGGCCGACCCAGCCCACCTTCGCCTATGACAACGAATCGCCGGTGCACCGTGCCTTGGTCCCCGCCCATGCGCTGGCCAACCGCCCGGTCAGCAACGACGAGTACCGCCAGTTCGTGCAGGCCGGCGGCTACCGCGAGCCGCGCTGGTGGATGAGCGAGGGCTGGACGCTGTGCCAGGACCAGCACTGGCAGCATCCGCTGTACTGGGACGACGCACTGGAGCGCGAGTTCACCCTTGGAGGCTGGCGCGCGCTCGATCCGCACGCACCGGTCTGCCATCTCAGCTATTTCGAAGCCGACGCGTATGCGCGCTGGCAGGACGCCCGCCTGCCCACCGAGTTCGAGTGGGAAGCAGCGACCGCGGGCCGTCCGCTGCGGGGACGCTTTGTCGAGACCGATCAGCTGCACCCCGGCGGCGCGGAGGAGGACGGCGACATGGTCCAGCTGTTCGGCGATGTCTGGGAATGGACCAGCAGCGCTTACGGGCCGTATCCGGGCTTCCGCACCTTCCCGGGCAACCTGGGCGAGTACAACGGCAAGTTCATGTGCGGGCAGTGGGTACTGCGAGGCGGCAGCTGCGTGACGCCGGCGGATCACCTGCGCGCCAGCTACCGCAATTTCTTCGCCCCGTCGGCCCGGTGGCAGTTCGCCGGCGTGCGCCTTGCACGGGACGCCGCATGAGTTCGGTCCGGGATGCGCTCGACGCACTGACCGATCTGCAGCCGGATCGCGACCAGATCACCGCCGACATCCTGCGCGGGCTCTCTGCCACGCCGCGCCAGCTGCCGTCCAAGTACTTCTACGATGCCCACGGCTCGGCGCTGTTCGAGCAGATCACCCGGCAGCCGGAGTACTACCCGACCCGCACCGAGCTGCAGCTGCTGCAGGACTGCGCGCGGGATATCGCCAAGGTGGTCGGCCCGCACCTGCATGTGGTGGAGCTGGGCAGCGGCAGTGGGCGCAAGACCGAACTGCTGCTGCATGCGCTGCGCGATCCGGTTGCTTACACCCCGATCGAAATCTCCCGTGCCGCGCTGTTGGACAGCATCAGCCGGCTGGCCGCGTCGCTGCCCGACATCGAGATGCTGCCGGTGTGTGCCGACTTCACCCAGCCGGTGCAGCTGCCGTCCCCGCAGCGCGAACCGGCCCGCCGCCTGGTGTTCTTCCCCGGCTCGACGCTGGGCAACTTTGCCCATGACGAGGCGGTCGCGCTGTTGAAGGCGATGCGCCAGACCATGGGCCCGGAGGGGATGGCCCTGATCGGCATCGACCTGCACAAGGATGCGGCGTTGATCGAGGCCGCGTACAACGACGCCGCCGGGGTGACCGCCGAGTTCACCCTCAACCTGCTGCGGCGTCTGAATCGCGACATCGGCAGCGACTTCGATCTGGACGGCTTCCGCCATCGCGCCCGCTACAGCGTGCCGCGCCTGCGCATCGAAACCGAACTGGTCAGCCAGCGCGACCAGCGCGTGCATGTGGATGGGCAGAGCTTCGATTTCGCCGAAGGTGAAGCGATGACCGTCGAGTACAGCCACAAGTACACCGACGCGGTGTTCGCCCGGATGGCCGCCGACGCCGGTCTGCAGGTGACGGCGCACTGGAACGCCACCGATCCCGCCTTCGGCCTGCGCCTGCTGCAGCCGGCCTGACCTGCGCGGCATTGCCGCTATGATGCAGGTCCACTGGCTGCAAGGATTCCCGCCAATGCGATGGTCGCCCCTGTTGTTGGCCGGGCTGTGTCTCGGCGCACCGTCGCTCGCGATCGCTGCGCCGGATGCCTTCTCCACGTGCCTGGGCACGCTCAAGGCGCAGGCCGGCAAGCAGGGCCTCACGGGTGAGCGCTTCGACGCGCTCACCGCCGGGCTGACCCCGGATCCCAGCGTGCTGCCGCTGCTCGATGCGCAGCCGGAGTTCACCACGCCATTGTGGGATTACCTGGCCGCCCTGGTGGATACCCAGCGCGTGGCGGATGGGCGCGCCCGCCTGGCCGAGCACCGTGATCTGCTGGCGCGGGTATCGACCGAGTACGGCGTCGATCCGGCCACGATCGTCGCCGTCTGGGGCGTGGAGAGCGATTACGGGCGCGTGTTCGGCAAGCGCCCGCTGCTGCAGTCGCTGGCCACGCTGTCCTGCGAAGGCCGCCGCCAGCCCTTCTTCCGCGGCGAACTGCTGGCGTTGCTCAAGCTGATCGACGCCGGCGACCTGCGTGCCGAAGGCCTGACCGGCTCCTGGGCCGGCGCGTTCGGCCACACCCAGTTCATGCCCTCCACCTATGCGCGCATCGCGGTGGACGGCGATGGCGATGGTCGTCGTGATCTGGTCGCGTGCATTCCCGATGCCCTGGCGTCTACGGCCAATTACCTCAAGAAGGCCGGCTGGCGCACCGGGCAGCCATGGGGCGTCGAGGTGAAGATTCCGGCCGGTTTCAACGCCGGCCTGGCCGGTCGCACCCAGCGCAAGCCGCTGGCCGACTGGCGCGCGCTGGGCATCGTGCCGATCGCCGGGGGTGCCCTGGCGCCTACCGGACTCCCGGCCGACAGCAATGCGGCATTGTTGCTCCCGACCGGTGCCAAGGGCCCGGCCTGGCTGGTGTTCCGCAACTACGACGCGATCTACGCCTACAACGCCGCCGAGAGCTACGCGCTGGCCATCGCCACGCTGGCCGACCGCCTGCGCGGTGGAACAGGTATCGTCGCGGCCTGGCCAACCGACGATCCCGGCATCGGCCGGACCGAACGCCGCGAGCTGCAGACCCTGCTGCTGGCCCGCGACCACGATATCGGTACTGCGGACGGCATGATCGGCACCGCGACCCGCCGCGCCATCCAGGCCGAACAACAGCGGCTGGGCTGGACCCCTGCGGATGGCCGTGCCGGCCAGCGCATCCTTACCGCCCTGCGCGGTGCTCCTCCTTCTTCAACGCCGACCATGCCCGCATCCACCGTGTTCACCCTGCCGCCGAACCATGCCCAGTACGTCCAGTCCCCGGCCGCGCCGCGCGCTGCCCTGCCCAAGGTGCCCGGCCTGAGCCTGGCCGATGTGCAGGGTTTCCCCGCGTGGACGGTCGAGACCCCGTTCGCCACCGCCGCGATCAGCGTGTTCGGCGGCCAGCTGCTGTCCTATGTGCCCAAGGGCGGGCAGGACGTCATGTGGCTCTCGCCGAGCGCCCAGCCGCTGCCGACGCCGATCCGCGGCGGCACCCCCGTGTGCTGGCCCTACTTCGGCCGTCAGGGACAGGGCAATGACGTGCCCTCGCACGGTTTCGTCCGCAACGTGCCGTGGACCCTGCAGCAGGCACGCCGCGAGGCTGACGGCACGATGGTGCTGACCCTGGCCCCGCCGGTGCTTGAGAACCTGGACCTGCGCCTGCGCATGGAACTGCGGATCGGCCGCACCCTGGAACAGCGCCTGATCACCGAGAACACCGGCCGGCAGCCGGTCGCCTTCACCCAGGCCCTGCACAACTACTTCCATGTCAGCGACGCGATGCAGGTCAGCGTCGAAGGCCTGGACGGCCTGTCCTACCTGGACAAGTTCGAGAACTACGCCGCGCCGCGTCAGCAGCAGGGCGAGTGGAGCCTGCGCGACCCGCGCGATCCCGGTCGCAGCGACCGCATCTATACGCAGGCCGGCGGCCGCTACCTGCTCAAGGACCCGGGCCTGAAGCGGCGCATCGAGATCACCACCACCGGCAGCCGCTCGCTGGTCGCGTGGAACCCGGGCGAGGCGGGCGCCAGCAGGATGGCCGATGTCGGGGCCGGCTGGCGCAACTATGTGTGCCTGGAAGCGGCCAACGCCGGTCCGGACGTGGTGACCCTGGCGGCGGGTGCCAGCCACACCCTGACCCAGACCTTCCGGGTGCTGCCGCTTCAGTAAGTCATGGACGGGGGCAGGGCGTTCGTCACGCGCTGCCCCGGCCGGATCGGGCAGGGCGCGGTCGCAGCGCCACCAGGCAGATGCCACCGGCCACCAACCCCCAGAACGCCGAGCCGATCCCGGCCAGCGACAGGCCCGAGGCAGTGACCAGGAACGTCACCAGCGCTGCCTCCCGATCCGCCTCCTCACGCAGCGCCATCGCCAGGCTGTTGGCGATGGTGCCGAACAGCGCGATACCGGCCACGCAGGCCACCAGTTCCTTGGGGAAGGCGGCGAACACGGCCGCCACCGTCGCCCCGAACAGCCCGACCACGATATAGAAGGCGCCGGCGGCCACCGCTGCGGTGTAACGCCGCGCCGGATCCTCGTGTGCCTCGCGCCCCATGCAGATCGCCGCAGTGATCGCGGCCAGGTTCAGGCCAAAGGCGCCGAAGGGGGCGAGCAGCGTATTGACCACCCCGATCCAGCCGATCACCGGCGACACCGGCGTGTCGTAGCCGGAGGCGCGGATCACGGCCACGCCCGGGATGTTCTGCGAGGCCATGGTGACCACGAACAGGGGCAGGGCGATGCCGAACACTGCCGACCACGACAGCGTCGGCCAGGTGAACACCGGCGTGGCCAGTTCCAGCCGCACGTCCTGCATATGCAGCAGGCCCTGACCGGCCGCCACCATCACCCCTACAAGCAGGGTGGCGATCACCGCATAGCGCGGGAACAGCCGCCGCCCCATCAGCCAGGTGGTGAACATCGCCAGCGCCATCCCGAGCTGCGTGCCCATGGAGACGAATACATCCAGTCCAAAGCGCAGCAGTACACCGGCGAGCATGCCGGCGGCCAACGCCATCGGTACACGTTTCATCACCTTCGCGAAGATTCCCGAGAAGCCGGCCAGCATCCCCAGCACCGCGGCAAGGACGAATGCACCGATCGCATCGCTGTAGCCGACGGCGCTCGCACCCACCACGAGCATGGCAGCGCCCGGCGTCGACCATGCGGTCACGACGGGCATCCGATAACGCAGTGACAGACCAATGCACGTCACGCCCATGCCAAGGCCCAACGCCCACATCCATGAGGCGATCTGCGCCTGATCGGCGCCCACCGCACGTGCGGCCTGGAACACGATCACCGCCGAACTGGCGAAGCCCACCAATACCGTAATGAAGCCTGCCATCACCGCTGGCAGAGAGAGATCGCGCCACAACGAACGTTTGCCGACCGCAGACATCGCATGCATTCCTGATGACAAGAGATGCATTGTTAGCAAGCCAGCGGCAGCACGCGCAACGCGCGTGCTGCCGCGCTTGTTGATGAGCAGCACGTAGGGATGACGCGTTGATGAAAAAGATCGACGAAAACGCTTGACGAATTTTCAGAAGTCTTTAGTATTCGCTCCCTCGCTGCGACGCGGTCTTCACCCCGGTGAACACCCACCCGCAGCGACGGCAACAACCTTCGAAAGAAGGTGTTGACGGAAACGAAAAGCCTGACATAATAGGCGGCTCGCAACGACGAAAGCCTCTCGGGGCAAACGACGAAGCGGCATCGGCAACAACGGTTCACTACGGTGAAACGGCCTTGAAAAAGGTGTTGACGAAGCAGATAAGCCGGTCTATAATGGGCGGCTCGCAACGACGGAAACGTCGGGGCATACGGAGGAAGGCGCTGAGGCCGACTCCCAAGTTCTTTGACAGTATGCGCAGGTATCTTGTGAAGGCGCCTGCAGGAAGGATGTATGTCCATCTTGCAGACGTTTGATCAAGCAACATATCAATTGTTTTAAAG
>NZ_JBDJLB010000007.1:0-245076 GCF_039673155.1 Stenotrophomonas sp. TWI1149 | reverse complement strand
GGCGGCGCGCCCCCACCCTCCTTGCGGTTTTGGGGTGGGGTCGCCCCCCCCCCCCGGCCACTACCCCCGGCAACGCCCCCAGCCACGTCGGCCGGGGGCGCAGGGAATCAGTCGACCGAGATGCCGGCCAGGCGCTGCAGCGCCTCGGCGTACTTGGCGCGGGTGCGCTCGATGATCTCGGCGGGGATGCTCGGGCCGGGCGCGGTCTTGCCCCAGTCCAGCGTCTCCAGGTAATCGCGGACGAACTGCTTGTCGTAGCTCGGCGGGCTGGTGCCCACCTCGTACTCGTCGGCCGGCCAGTAGCGCGAGGAATCCGGGGTCAGCATCTCGTCCATGATGTACAGACGGCCGTCGGCATCGGTGCCGAACTCGAACTTGGTGTCGGCCAGGAGGATGCCGCGCTCGCGGGCATACTCCGCCGCGAAGGCGTAGATGCGCAGGGTGGCGTCGCGCACGCGCTCGGCCAGGTCCGCACCGACCGCCTTGACCATCGCATCGAAATCGATGTTCTCGTCATGGTCGCCGACGGCGGCCTTGGTCGAGGGGGTGAAGATCGGTTCGGGCAGCTGTTCGGCCTGGCGCAGGCCATCGGGCAGCTCGATGCCGCTGATCTTGCCGGTGCGCTGGTAGTCCTTCCAGCCACTGCCAATCAGGTAGCCGCGGGCGATCGCCTCGACCGGGACCGGCTTGAGCTTGCGGGTGACCACGGCGCGCTTGGCGTACAGGGCCGGATCCACGCCCTCGGGCAGCACGCTGGCGACATCGATGCCGGTCAGGTGGTTGGGCATCAGGTGCGCGGTCTTGGCGAACCAGAAGTTCGAGACCTGGCAGAGCATTTCGCCCTTGCCGGGAATCGGATCGGGGAGCACCACGTCGAAGGCTGACAGACGGTCGGTCGCGACCATCAACAGGTAGTCCCCCGGCGGAGTGCCGGCGGGGAGCCGGTCGCGCGGAATGTCGAAAACATCACGCACCTTGCCGCGATGGCGCAAGGGCAGGCCGGGGAGATCGGATTGCAACAACGTGGTCGGCACGGGCACTCCTGAGGCTTCGTCATGACAGCTGTCCAGGGGACCCGGAGGGCCCGCACAGACAGCGGGCGGCCTAGTGTAAAGCGGGTTGGGCCCGCTGTGACGTAAAATGAGGATCCTTTATCGCCTCGGCTGCCCAGACCACCATGCGCTGGTACGGAAAACTGCTCGGATTCATCGCTGGCGCCCTGTTGTTCAGGCCCAATCCGCTGTTCGGGGCCGTGGTCGGGCTGCTGCTGGGGCATGCCTTCGATGCCGACTGGTTCCGGCTGAACAGGGAAAACCCCTACCGCGAGCTGGGGCTGACCTCCGAGGCGACCGATGCCGAGATCGACCTGGCCTACCGTCGGCTGATGTCCCAGTACCACCCGGACAAGGTGGTCGGCGCGGCGCCGGAGCTGCGCCAGCAGGCCGAGCGCAAGTCGCGCCAGCTCAATGCCGCGTACGACCGCATCAAGACCCTGCGCAAGCGCTGATTCCGCGCGGCGCCCCCTTTCAACATCCTGAAGGCCCCGGCCATGTCCAACTGCATCATTGCCCCCTCCATCCTGTCCGCCGATTTCGCCCGCCTGGGCGAGGAAGTGGACAACGTGCTCGCGGCCGGCGCCGACTGGGTGCATTTCGATGTGATGGACAACCATTACGTACCGAACCTGACGATCGGCCCGCTGGTCTGCCAGGCGCTGCGCAAGCACGGCGTGACCGCGCCGATCGACGTACACCTGATGGTGGAGCCGGTGGACCGGATCATCCCGGATTTCGCCGAGGCCGGCGCGACCTACATCAGCTTCCATCCGGAGGCGAGCCGCCACGTGCACCGCACGATCCAGCTGATCCGTTCGCTGGGCTGCAAGCCGGGCGTGGTGCTCAATCCGGCCACGCCGGTGGACATCCTGGACTGGGTGCTCGATGACCTGGACCTGGTGCTGGTGATGTCGGTCAATCCGGGCTTCGGCGGCCAGGCGTTCATTCCCTCGGCGCTGGACAAGGTGCGCGCGATCCGCAAGAAGATCGATGCCAGCGGCAAGGACATCCGCCTGGAGATCGACGGCGGCGTAAAGGCGGACAACATCGGTGCGATCGCGGCGGCCGGTGCGGATGCGTTCGTGGCCGGCTCGGCGATCTTCAATGCGAAGACGAGCTACCAGGACATCATCGCGCAGATGCGCGGCAACGTCGCCGCGGCGCGGGGCTGAGCCATGGGGCCGGTGGCTGCTGTGACGATCCGCGTGGCCACCGCTGACGATGCGGCGCTGATCCTGCGTTTCATCCGCGAACTGGCGATCTACGAGAAGGCCGAGTCGTCGGTGCAGACCGACGAAGCGGGCATCCGCGCGAGCCTGTTCGGGCCGGAGGCGAAGGCGCACGCGCTGATCTGCGAGGCCGACGGCGTGGCGATCGGGTATGCGGTCTACTTCTACAACTACTCGACGTGGCTGGGCCGCAACGGGATCTACCTGGAAGATCTGTACGTGAGTCCGGAGCATCGCGGCAGTGGTGCGGGCAAGGCGCTGCTGCAGCACATCGCGCGGATCGCGGTGGCCGGGAACTGCGGCCGTTTCGAGTGGTCGGTGCTGGATTGGAACGAACCGGCGATCCAGTTCTACGAAGCCGCCGGCGCGAAGCCGCAGAGCGAGTGGACGGTGTACCGGATGGAAGGCGAGGCGCTCAAGGCCTTTGCCGGCTAGGCTGCCCGGATGGCTGAGGCCTCAAGGACAAGCGCCATCGCCGCACTCCGCCAGGCGCTGCCGGCCTCCATCGCACTCTGCAGGCAGGCATTGGAGGCGTCCGGCGGCGATCTGCAGGATGCCCATGCGTACGTCGTGCGTCAGCTCGGCGCCGATTACATGCGACACACGGGTGTGGACGCCGCACAGGCTGCCGCCGATCTGCATGCAACCGGCCATGACGTGGAGCGCGCCATCGCCCTGTGGCGGCGTCAGCGCCCCTTGCCGCCGTTCGCCGCGATCGCAAAGGGGCGCCCCATGGCTGCGGAGCTTGCTGCTGCGGAACCCGGGCTGCAGCGTTTCGCCCATGTTCTTCCGGGTGCGCAGGGTGTCCACGAACTGCGCTTGATCACCCATGCCGTGCGCTTCACCGAGACCGCCTACGGTTTCGATTACGACGTCGCCCTGCGCGACCCGCAGACCCGGGTGGAACGCCTGTTCGCGTCCGGCCTCCCGGCGCTCGCCGCCCTGCTGCAGGCGCAGGCGATTGACGAAGGGATGCTGCGCAGTCTCGATGCCTTTGACAGCTGTCTGTTGCATAGCGCCATCGAGGCCTATCTCTGAGCAGGCAGCCATGCCGCCCAAAAAAAAGACCGCACCATTGCTGGTACGGCCCTGGGAACTGCGGGAGGCTGATCCTGCCTCCATCCATCTTCCCTGCTATGGCCTTCCATTCTCCGGGGGATCGGTGACGCTTTGATGACGTTCACCGGCGGCCACGCCGTCCGCTGCTAGCCTTCGCTTCCCCACTCCCTGGAAGTACCGCATGAGCCGTCCCCATTGGCGTTTGATCCTCAACGGAAAGGCCACCGGCAATGAGGATGTGCGCGAGGCGGTGGCGGCGATGCGGGAGCGCGGGGTGCAGCTGGAGGTGCGGGTGACCTGGGAATCAGGCGATGCCGAGCGCTACGTGGCCGAGGCGATCGCGCACGGGGTCGATACGATCATCGCGGCCGGCGGTGATGGCACGCTCAGCGAGGTGGCCGAGACGCTGGCGCATCGCGAGGAGTCCGCCGACGCGCTGCCTTCGCTGGGGCTGTTGCCGCTGGGCACGGCCAATGATTTCGCCACGGCGGCCGAGATTCCAGATGCACCGCTGGCAGCGCTGGAGCTGATCGCGCACGCGCCGGCACGCCCGGTCGATCTGCTGCGCATCGATGCCGATGGCAAGGTGTGGTGGTGCGCGAACGTGGCCAGTGGCGGCTTCGGCACCGAGGTGACGGTGGAGACCGACGAGGGCCTGAAGAAAGTGCTTGGCGGGCTGGCCTATCTGGTCACCGGGGTATCGCGGCTGGGGCGCATCGATCCGATCCAGGCGCAGGTCCGGGCGCCGGGGTTCGGGTGGGCCGGTGGCTTCATCGCGCTCGGCGTGGGCAATGGCCGCCAGGCCGGCGGCGGGCAGGTGCTGTGCCCGGAGGCCCTGATCGATGACGGACTGTTGGATGTCACGGTCATTCCGGAGCTGAGCGGGGAGGTGACGTCGACGCTCGCGGCACTGATCAAGGGCGGCAAGCGCGGCGCGCTGGAGCAGGTGGCCGAGCGCGTCCAGGCGCCGTGGGTGGAGATCGACGCCGAGCTGCCGCTGACGCTCAACCTGGATGGCGAGCCGGTCCAGGCCCGGCATTTCCGCATCGACTGCGTGCCGGGCCGGGTCAATCTGCATGTGGCGCTGGACAGCCCGCTGCTGTCACGCGGCTGATGCGCCGGGCGGCGCCGGGTTCCATCCGGTGCCGTCAATGCGGTACAGTCGCCGGGTGTCCATTCTGACGACCCCGCATACCCTTTCTTCCGCTCGCCGTTGGTGGCGATGGTGGCCTGTTGCCGTCGTCCGTCCCGCCACCGCCGTTTCCCGGAAGGAAAGTCGTCTTGATCACGCTCGAGCAGTTCCAGCAGCAGGCCGCTGAAGGCCACACCCGCATCCCCGTCGTCCGTGAAGTGCTGTCCGACCTGGACACGCCGCTTTCGGTCTATCTGAAGCTCGCCGACGGCCCGCATACCTATCTGTTTGAATCGGTCGAGGGCGGCGAACGCTTCGGGCGCTATTCCATCATCGGCCTGCCGGCACGCCGGGTATATGCCTTCCACGGCCATACCCTGACCATCAGCGAGTCCGGCACCGTGGTGGCAACCCGTGAGGTGGCCGACCCGTTCACCGAGGTCGAGGCGCTGCGCAGCGCCCACTCGGTGCCCAAGCTGGCCGGCCTGCCGGGCTTCACCGGCGGCCTGGTCGGCTGGTTCGGCTTCGAGTGCATCGGCTATATCGAACCGCGCCTGGCACCGCCGCGTGGCCGCGATGAGCTGGGCACGCCGGACATCCTGCTGCTGCACTCCGAAGAACTGGCGGTGTTCGACAACCTCAAGGGCCGCCTGTACCTGATCGTGCATGCCGACCCGGGTCAGCCCGGTGCATGGGAGGACGCCCAGGCCAAGCTGGATGCGCTGGTCGCCAAGCTGCGCGCCCCCGGCGCCGGCTACCCCGCGCCGATCACCCGCGATGTGCTGGACGAGAACGATTTCGTCTCCGGCTTCACCCGCGAAGGCTTCATTGCCGCGGTCGACAAATCCAAGGAATACATCCGCGCCGGCGACATCTTCCAGGTGGTGCTGAGCCAGCGCCTGAGCGTGCCGTTCAAGGCGCGCCCGGTGGACGTGTACCGCGCGCTGCGTGCGCTCAATCCCTCGCCGTACATGTATTTCCTCGATACCGGCGATGTGCAGGTGGTCGGCTCCTCGCCGGAAATCCTGGTACGCCTCCAGGATGGCGAAGTCACCGTACGCCCGATCGCCGGCACCCGCCCGCGCGGCGCGACGGTGGAAGAAGACAATGCACTGGAAGCCGAACTGCTGGCCGATCCCAAGGAACGCGCCGAGCACCTGATGCTGATCGATCTGGGCCGCAACGATGCGGGCCGCGTGTCCAAGGCGGGCACGGTGCAAGTAGGCGAGCAGTTCGTGATCGAACGTTACAGCCACGTCATGCACATCGTCAGCGAAGTCACCGGGCAGCTGCAGCCGGGCCTGAGCTATGCCGACGTGCTGCGCGCGACATTCCCGGCCGGCACCGTCAGCGGCGCGCCGAAGATCCGCGCGCTGGAAGTGATCCGCGAGCTGGAGCCGATCAAGCGCAACGTCTACGCCGGCAGCATCGGTTACATCGGCTGGCACGGCGATGCCGATACCGCGATCGCGATCCGCACCGCGGTGATCAAGGACGGCCGCCTGCACGTGCAGGCCGGTGCCGGCATCGTCTACGACTCCGATCCCGGCAAGGAATGGGACGAGACGATGAACAAGGGCCGCGCGCTGTTCCGTGCGGTCGCGCAGGCGGCCAAGGGTTTGTGAGTTACCGCGCCGTGGTGCTGCGCCACGGCTTCACTGCACTGACAAGGAAAACCGCATGAAGCTGCTGAGCACATTGCTGTTGTCGACCGCCCTGGCCATGACGGCCACCTGTGCGTGGGCGCAGGCCAACACCATTCCGTCGCAGCCGCACCTGCTGGTGAAGGGCGAGGGATCGCGGACGGTGATGCCGGATCGGTTCACACTGCGGCTGCGGCTGGAGTCGGTCAGCATGGATACCGATGCGGCCCGGCGCGTCGTGCAGGACAACACCGTCGCGGCGATGGAGTCGTTCAAGCGGCATCATGCGATCGCCGAGACAGTACGCGCAGACAATCTCCGCATCGAACCGGAGCAGCGTTACGAGCGCGACCGCCAGGTCTTCGTCGGCAGCAAGGTCAGTCGCGAACTGCGCGGCAGCTTCGAAACGGTCGCGCAGATGCAGGCCTTCCTCGCCGGGCTGAAAGTAAGCGAGGAGTTGCAGGTATCCAGCGTGGCACCGACGTATTCTGGCGAGGCCGATATCCGCCGCGAGCTCAAGGCTGAGGCGGCCGCGCAGACCCGTGGCTCGGCGGCGGCGCTGGCCAAGGCTTACGGCGCCCGTGTCGGCAGCCTGTACAGCATCTCCGATGTGGCGCCGAACTTTGCCTATGGCGTGCAGGCCGGGCAATGGCCGGCCTCCGACTACGCAGAGGCGCGGCCGCGGGATGTGGTCACCGTGACCGGCTCTCGCTCCAATGGCGAGTCCTTCCAGGCCGGCCCCATCACGTACACCGAAAACGTCTACGCCATCTTCCTCATTACCGACGGATCCTGATTATGTTGTTGATGCTAGACAACTACGACAGCTTCACCTACAACCTCGTGCAGTACCTGCAGACGCTGGGCGCCGAGGTGAAGGTGGTGCGCAATGACGCGTTGAGCGTCGATGAGATCGCCGCGCTCGCGCCCGAACGCATCGTGATCTCGCCCGGCCCGTGCACGCCGAACGAAGCGGGCGTGTCGCTGGAGCTGATCCGTCGGCTTGGCCCGACCACGCCGATCCTGGGCGTGTGCCTGGGCCACCAGAGCATCGGCCAGGTGTATGGCGGCGATGTCATCCGCGCCACCAACATCATGCACGGCAAGACCTCGCCGATCCGCCATGAAGGCAAGGGCGTGTTCGCCGGCCTGCCGGACCGCTACCAGGCCACCCGCTACCACTCGCTGGTGGTCGACAAGACCACGTTGCCCGCGTGCCTGGAGATGACCGCCTGGACCGAGAACGAGGACGGCTCGATCGAAGAGATCATGGGCCTGCGCCATCGCGAACATCCGGTCGAGGGCGTGCAGTTCCATCCCGAGTCGATCCTCACCGAGCATGGCCACGCCCTGCTGAAGAATTTCCTGCAGCGCTGAGCGCGCCGCACCTGCATCACAAAGGACCCCGCATGACCTTCTCCCCCCAGGAAGCCCTGCAGCGCACCATCGAGCACCGCGAAATCTTCTTCGACGAAATGGTCGACCTGATGCGGCAGATCATGCGCGGTGAAGTGTCGCCGGTGATGACCGCCGCGATCCTGACCGGCCTGCGGGTCAAGAAGGAAACCATCGGCGAGATCGCCGGTGCCGCCACCGTGATGCGCGAGCTCGCCCTCGCGGTACCGGTGGAGGACAAGACGCATCTGGTGGATATCGTCGGCACCGGGGGGGATGGTTCGCACACCTTCAACATCTCCACCTGCGCGATGTTCGTGGTCTCCGCGGCCGGCGCCAAGGTGGCCAAGCATGGCAACCGCAGTGTCTCCTCCAAGTCCGGCAGTGCCGATGCGGTCGAGGCGCTGGGCGCGGTCATCGATCTGCGTCCGGACGAGGTCGCACGCGCGATCACCGAAACCGGGATCGGCTTCATGTTCGCGCCGATGCACCATCCGGCGATGAAGGTCGTCGCGCCGGTGCGCCGCGAGATGGGGGTGCGCACGATCTTCAACATCCTTGGCCCGCTGACCAATCCGGTCGGTGCGACCAACGTGCTGATGGGCGTGTTCCACTCGGATCTGGTCGGCATCCAGGCGCGCGTGCTGCGCGAACTCGGCGCCGAGCGCGCGCTGGTGGTGTGGGGTCGCGACAACATGGACGAGATCTCGCTCGGCGCCGGTACCCTGGTCGGCGAGCTGCGCGACGGCAAGGTGCGCGAGTACGAGATCCATCCGGAAGACTTCGGCATCGCGATGTCGGCCAGCCGCAACCTCAAGGTCGACGGTCCGGAAGAATCCATCGCGATGCTGCGTGGCGTGCTCGACAACCAGCCCGGCCCCGCGCTGGACATCGTGGCGCTGAATGCCGGCGCGGCGCTGTACGTGGCCGGTGTCGCCGACAGCATCGCCGATGGCCTGGCCCGCGCCCGCGCGGTGCTGGCCGATGGCAGTGCGCGCTCGCGGATGGAGCAGTACGTGGCCGCCACCCGCCGTATCCGCGGGGCCGTCTGAGCCCGCGTTTTCTGAATTCAGCGGGGCTGGCCGATAATGGCCGGTCTCCAGGACCCCAATGACATGAGCGACATCCTCGATACCATCCTGGCCCGCAAGGCCGAAGAAGTCGCCGCACGCCGTGCCCAGGTGCCGCTGGAGGCGCTGATCGCGCGCGTGGAGCAGGCCCCGCCGGTGCGTGGCTTCGCCGATGCGCTGCGCGCCTCGATCGCCGCCGGCAATCCGGCCGTGATCGCCGAGATCAAGAAGGCCAGCCCGTCCAAGGGCGTGATCCGTCCGGACTTCCATCCGGCCGACATCGCGGTGAGCTACGAATTCGGTGGCGCCAGCTGCCTGTCGGTGCTGACCGACGTGGATTTCTTCCAGGGCAGCGACGCCTACCTGCAGCAGGCCCGTGAAGCCTGCACGCTGCCGGTGCTGCGCAAGGACTTCGTGATCGATGCCTACCAGGTGTACGAAGCGCGCGTGCTCGGCGCCGACTGCATCCTGCTGATCGTGGCCGCACTGGACGACCGCCAGCTGGCCGAGCTGTCCGACCTGGCCATGCAGCTGGGCATGGACGTGCTGGTCGAAGTGCACGACATCGACGAGCTCGAGCGCGCCATCCAGGTGCCGGTGCCGCTGATCGGCATCAACAACCGCAACCTGCGCACCTTCGAGGTGTCGCTGCAGACCACGCTGGACATGCGCCAGGCCGTGCCGCGCGACCGCCTGCTGGTCACCGAAAGCGGCATCCTCGGCCCGGCCGATGTCACCGTGATGCGCGAGGCCGGGGTCAACGCCTTCCTGGTCGGCGAGGCCTTCATGCGCGTGGAAGAGCCCGGCGAGGGCCTGCGTCAGCTATTCTTCAGCGCATGACAGCGATCTACCCAACGCCGCGCGACGACGCCCCGCTGGTGGTCTTCGACTTCGATCACACCCTGTATGACGGCGATTCCGGCAGCCATCTGTTCGCCTGGCTGATCAAGCGCAACCCACTGCGGCTGCTGGCCGCCCTGGTCGCGACGCCGCTGCTTGGCCCGCTGGTGGCGTTCCTGCCGACCCGCCGCCGCGGCATCTCCGGCTACGTCTGGATCGCCACGTTCGGCCTGCACCGGGCGCGCGAGTTCAACAAGGTGATCGACCGCTACGTGCTCAAGCACGAGGCCGACATCCGCCGCCGGCTGCTGCCGGTCGCGCTGGAGGTGTTTGCCCGGCATCGTGCCGCCGGCGACCGCGTCGTGGTCGCCACCGGCGCACCGCCGGAGCTGGCCCGCGCGATCCTGGCCTTTGTCGCCCACCAGGGCGTGCCGGTGATCGGCAGCGAGGTCGGCCCGTTGCTGGGCGCGGTCATCGCCACCCGTCACTGCCACAACGAAGAAAAGATGCGGATGCTGCGCGAGCGCGGCTATGGCGAGATCGATGTCGCCTACTCCGACAGCAGCGCCGACCTGCCGTTGCTGCTGGCCGCTGCGGCACCGGTCGTGGTCAATCCGAAGGCCTCGCGCGTGGCGTATTTCCGCCAGGTGCTGCCACCGGGAACCCCGGTGCTCAACTGGGGCTGTGTCGACCGGGCGGGCGATCCGGTCTGATCCGGCGCTGAAAACACCCGGGAAGGGCTGAAAAGGTGTCGCGTCCGGCTCAGCCTGCGCGCCACTGCACGATGGCGTGGCCGATCTGGAACAGGCTGATGCCCAGCACCAGCACGCCGACGGCGACCAGCACCCAGCGTTCCTTGACCTTTTTGACCAGGATCGCGGCCACCGGCGCGGCCATCATGCCGCCGATCAGCAGGCCGGCCACGATGTTCAGGTACTGCACGCCCATGGTCAGCAGGAAGGTGATCGATACCGCCAGCGTCACCACGAACTCGGCCGCATTGACCGTGCCGATGGTGGTGCGCGCCTGGCCGCCGCGGGCGAGCAGGGTGGAGGTCGCCACCGGACCCCAGCCGCCGCCGCCACTGGCATCCAGCAGGCCGGCCACGAATCCCAGCAGCGGGACGCGCTTCACTTCCTGGGCGGGCAGCATCCGTCCGGCCGCGCGCAGCAGGATGAAGATCGCCAGCACGAGCAGATACATATAGATGAAGGGGCGGATCACGTCACCGGGCAGCTGGGTCAGCACGTAGGCACCGACCACGCCGCCGACCGCGCCGGGCAGGGCCAGGCGCAGGAACAGCCGGCGGTCCACGTTGCCGGCGACCAGGTGCGAGACCCCGGAGGCCCCGGTGGTGAAGACTTCAGCGGTATGGATGCTGGCGCTGATCGCTGCCGGCGGCAGGCCCATGCTGAGCAGGACCGAGGAGGACACCAGCCCGAAGGCCATGCCCAGCGCGCCGTCGACCAGCTGCGCGCCGAGGCCGATCAGGATGAACCAATAGAATTCGCTACCCAGTTCCATCGCAACAGCCTAGCGGCAAATGGGCAGGTAGTGCCGGCCGCTGGCCGGCAACTTCGTCCACCCGGTGGGCGTTGGCTTGACGCTGGATCTGCGTGGTTGCCGGCCAGCGGCCGGCACTACCAAGGCCCGATCAGCGGGTGCCGTACAGCACGACGGTCTTGCCGCGGGCATGCAGCTGCCCGTCGGTCTGCAGCTTCTTCAGCACGCGACCGGCCATTTCACGCGAGCAGCCGACCAGCCGGGCCAGTTCCTGGCGCGAGACGCGCAGCTGGGTGCCCTGCGGGTGGCTCATCGCCTCCGGCTCGCGCGACAGGTCATGCAGGGTGCGCACGATGCGGTCGGTGACATCCAGGAAGGCCAGGCGGCTGGCTTTCCTGCTGGTGTCGAGCAGGCGCTTGGAAAGCTGCTGGCCGATCGAATAGAGCAGGCGCGGGGCATCGGCCGAAAGCGGCCCCAGGAACAGCTGGTGCAGGCGCTCGTAGCTGATCTCGGCCAGCTCGCAGGGGGTACGGGTGCGCAGGATCACCTCGCGGCGGTCCGATTCGACGAACAGCCCCATCTCGCCGACGAACTCGCCCGACCCGAAGTAGCCCAGCACCAGCTCACGATCGTCATCTTCCTCAGCCATTATTGAGACTGAGCCACTGATCACGTAGTAGAGGGTGCCGGCGGGATCCCCTGGACGGAACACGTCCGTGCGGGCGGGGTAACGGCGGCGGTGGCTGTGGGCCAGGAAGCGATCGATTGTTGCGATATCCAGGGCCAATGGACTTGTGGCAAGGCGCACAGTTGACACGTTGAGGCGCTCCGATTGCTCATGAAGAATTCACGGCTATGTGCCGGGAGCTTAACGATCCGAATTGTTAAGGGCAAACCGAGCACAGGTATTCGTTTCAATGCAAGTTTCGCCACCGATCACTTTGCCCCATACTTGCTTCTTTCCCACCACACACAGGATCGACCGCCGTGGTCAAGCCGTTGCCTCGCCTGAGGTTGCAAGGTTTCAACAACCTCACCAAGGCGCTGAGCTTCAACATCTATGACGTCTGTTACGCCCGCACCGAAGAGGAGCGCCAGCGTTACATCGAATATATTGATGAAGAGTACAACGCCGATAGGCTGACTCAGATCCTGACCGACGTTGCCGAGATCATCGGCGCGAACATCCTGAACGTGGCCCGCCAGGACTACGACCCCCAGGGTGCCTCGGTGACGATCCTGATCTCGGAAGAGCCGGTGATCGACAAGAAGCAGGCCGGCAAGGAGTTGATCTCCGACGCCGTGGTCGCGCACATGGACAAGAGCCACATCACGGTCCATACGTACCCGGAAACCCATCCGCAGGAGGGCATCGCCACGTTCCGCGCGGACATCGATGTGGCCACCTGTGGCGTGATTTCCCCGCTGAAAGCGCTGAACTACCTGATCGAGAGTCTGGAATCGGACATCGTGATCATGGATTACCGCGTGCGCGGCTTCACCCGTGACGTGAAGGGCAAGAAGCACTACATCGACCACAAGATCAACTCGATCCAGAACTTCCTGGCCAAGAACATCAAGTCGCGTTACGAGATGTTCGACGTGAATGTCTACCAGGAAAACATCTTCCACACGAAGATGCACCTGAAGGACTTCGACCTGGATCAGTACCTGTTCGAAGAGAAGGCCAAGAACCTGTCGTTCAAGGAACGCATGAAGATCGAGGCGCTGCTGCGTCGTGAGATCGAAGAGCTGTTCCATGGGCGCAATCTGGCCGAGTAAGGCACGTTGCGATGTCGTCCCGGGCGCTGCCCGGGCGGCCTCGTCCAGGCGGGACGGCCCGCCCTGTGGAACCGGTGTTTGCGCAAAACCCGGTTTCACGGCAGCTACCGACGACGGTCCGGTGTGAAGACACCGGGCCGTTTTGCTTTTGTTAACCCAAGGAATCCCCCCATGCCCTGGATCTATCTTCTGCTCGCCGGCCTGTTCGAGATCGGCTTCGCCATCGGAATGAAGTACTCCGAAGGCTTCAGCAAGCCGCTTCCCACCCTGGCCACCGTCGCCGCCGCCCTGGTCAGCCTGTACCTGATGAGCCAAGCGATGAAATCCATCCCGGTCGGCACCGCCTACGCGATCTGGACCGGCATCGGCGCGCTCGGCGTGGCGATGCTCGGCATCGCCCTGTTCGGCGACAGCGCCTCGCCGTCGCGGCTGGCCTGCATCGGCCTGATCGTGGCCGGCGTGATCGGCCTGAAGCTGGTCTCTGCCTGATCGTCGCCCGACCAACGGTCGGGCGCTACCGGTGGCAAGCCGGCCCGCAACCCATGCCGCGCGCGCCGTTCCGGTAGGTATCGACGGTTGGTCGATACGCCGTTACAAGTTGGTCGATACGCCGTTACAACCGGTACGCGATGGTCTTCATGACCTTGGAGGCCAGCGCCATCACCGACGGGATCGGTGCGGGCAGCTTCCGCGCGCCGGCATGCTCGGCGTGGTCCGCGTGGCGGGCCTCGTCGATCTTCATCACCTTGATCACCTCGCGGCTGCGCAGGTCGGCCGGGGGCAGGGTGTCCAGGTGTTCATCCAGATGCGCTTCGACCTGGCGCTCGGTCTCGACCACGAAGCCCAGGTTCCAGCCGTCGCCACGCAGGCCGGCCAGGGTGCCGATGGTGTAACTGCCGGCGTACCAGATCGGGTTGAACAGGCTCGGGCGGCTGTCCAGTTCGCGCAGGCGCTGGGCGCACCAGGCCAGGTGGTCGGTCTCTTCCTGGGCGGCATCGAGCAGGTGGGCGCGGGTTTCCGGCTCCCTGGCGACCGCGGCCTGGCCGAAGTACAGGCCCTGGGCGCAGACCTCGCCGACATGGTTGATGCGCATCAGCCCGGCCGCGTGGCGGCGCTCGGGGTCGGCCATCTGCACGTCCGGGGTGGCCTCGGCGGGGTAGGGACGGCTGGCCGGCGGGTTGCCGAACACGGTATCCAGGGCCCGCTGGGCTTCGGTCAGCAGGTGGTCGAGCGGCGTGATCTGGCGGAGCGCGGTCATGGCAGGCGGTGTCGCGGCGGGGGACTGTCGATTCTCGCCCCCGCGGACCGGTGTGCCAAGCCGGGATCCGGTCAACTTGCATGTGGTGGGCATGGCCAGTACAATCCCGCCTCTTCACAACGCGTGGCAGAGTTCCGGCCGTACTGCGCCGTAATGAGCCCGACCTACTAGAGTTCTTTCATGAGCACTTTCACTGCAAAGTCCGAGACCGTCCAGCGCGACTGGTATCTCGTCGACGCATCCGGCAAGACGCTGGGCCGTCTGTCCACCGAGCTGGCCCGCCGTCTGCGCGGCAAGCACAAGCCGGTTTACACCCCTCACGTTGATACCGGTGATTACCTGGTTGTCATCAATGCAGAAAAGATTGTCGTCACCGGCAACAAGCTGCAGGACAAGCTGTATCACCGTTTCACTGGCTACATCGGCAACCTGAAGACCGAAACTCTGGCCCAGGCGCTTGAGCGCCATCCGGAGCGTGTCATCGAGACCGCCGTCAAGGGCATGCTGCCGAAGGGCCCGCTGGGCCGCGCCATGTACCGCAAGCTCAAGGTGTACTCGGGTTCCGAGCACCCGCACGCCGCTCAGCAGCCTCAGGTTCTGGATATCTAATCATGGCTATCACGCAAAACTACGGCACCGGCCGCCGCAAGTCCTCCACCGCCCGCGTGTTCCTGCGCAAGGGCGCCGGCAACATCACCGTCAATGGCCGTCCGCTGGACGAGTTCTTTGGCCGTGAGACTGCGCGCATGATCGTGCGTCAGCCGCTGGAACTGACCAAGAACACCGAAACCTTCGACATCATGGTCACCGCCGCTGGCGGTGGTACCACGGGTCAGGCCGGTGCGATCCGTCTGGGCATCGCCCGCGCGCTGATCGAATACGACGAAACCCTGAAGTCCGAGCTGCGCAAGGCTGGCTTCATGACCCGTGACGCCCGTGAAGTCGAGCGTAAGAAGGTCGGCCTGCACAAGGCACGTCGCGCCACCCAGTTCTCCAAGCGCTGATCCATCGCGCCTGGCGTGGGATCCTTCGGGATCCCGCTGGGAGGTACGCAAAAGCCCGGCTTCGGCCGGGCTTTTGTCGTTTCCGGGATACGGGTTTCACCTGTGCGGATGACCTGGCCGTCGGATCGGTGTTGCCGCCGGTGGCGGTAGCGCCGACCGCTGGTCGGCTGGGACGGTGGCCGTCATGCCCATTGCATGCGGTAGCTGGCAGCCGCCCATCTTCTGACTGGTGAAACAGCCCCTTGGAGTCCAAGGGGCGCGCCGCCATGCGCGGGGATGTGGAGGGGGAGGGTTGGCGCCCACACCTTGCTGCGCAAGGTGTGGGGTCCGGGCGCTTTGCGCCCGGACAAACGCCCAAACAAAACAAAAGGCCTGATCTTTCGATCAGGCCTTTTGTTTTGTTTGGCTGCCCCGGATGGATTCGAACCACCGAATGCCTGAGTCAGAGTCAGGTGCCTTACCGCTTGGCGACGGGGCAAAATGTGCGTGCAATTATTGCACTTTCTCCCTGAAAAACCAAGCGGACTTGGTGGCTATGGGTGGACTCGAACCACCGACCCCAGCATTATGAGTGCTGTGCTCTAACCGGCTGAGCTACATAGCCTCAGGGAGCCGGTAATTCTGGAGATGTCTTCGGAATCTGTCAACACTTTTTCACCGCGCTTGTGAGTGGGCAGCGGGCGTGGCACAGTCCCGATCAGTAGATTTTTCTAGGAGTCCGCATCGTGATCGATCCGGACGGCTATCGACCGAACGTCGGTATTGTGCTGATGCGGCAGGATGGGCAGGTTTTCTGGGCACGACGTGTGCGCCGGGATGGCTGGCAGTTCCCGCAGGGCGGCATGAACACCGACGAGACGCCTGTCGAAGCCATGTATCGTGAGTTGCAGGAAGAAACCGGGCTGTTGCCGGAGCACGTTGAAGTGCTCGGGGCGACGCCGGGTTGGCTTCGCTATCGGTTGCCGGCACGGGCCATCCGCCGCAATGAACGGCAGGTCTGTATCGGCCAGAAGCAGGTGTGGTTCCTGCTCCGGCTGGCCGGGGACGAATCCCACGTCACCCTGGACCATACCGACAGCCCCGAGTTCGACCAGTGGCGCTGGGTCGATTTCTGGTACCCGGTGGAACACGTGGTGATGTTCAAGCGGGGCGTCTACGCGCGCGCCCTGCGCCATCTGGCGCCGCTGGCGCGGGGGGTGGCCGGGACCGGGGTGGACTCGATGCCCAAGTCCGCCCAGGAGGCCTGGATGCCGGGCAACGCCGCCGGTCATGACCGGCCCCGCAAACGCACCACGCCCAAGCGGGGTGGCGGGTACTGGCCGCGCAGCAAGGCCAAGGGCGAGCCGGGCGCGGTCTGAGCGATCTCCGGCGGCTCTGAACCGTATCGAGAATGATTCAGGTTCGAAATTGACAACCATTCGCGTTTCCATTGGAATAGCAGCAGGCCAATCCGGGCCTGCCTGCCGAGTCCGCACGTGTACGTCTGCATCTGCAACGGGGTGACCGACCACCAGATCCGCGAAGCCGCGCAGAGCGGTGTCGTGAGCGTGTCCGAGCTGACGATGCGCACCGGCTGCGGCGCCACCTGCGGTTCCTGCCTGGACATGGCGGCGGACCTGCTGGCCAAATTCAGCGCTACCCACGATCTGCCGCTGCCCGTCCTGGGCCTGCAAGCCGCCTGAGATCGCTTCGCGCTCCGTGCTCGGCTGCGGGGCGCAACTGAGCACGATTCGCGTTCCTTCATGCCTGCGCGCGACGCGCTACAGTGCCCGCGATTCCACGCAGCAGGAGCACGCTCATGAAGGGCGACGCCAAAGTCATCGAATTCCTCAACAAGGTCCTCTACAACGAGCTGACCGCGATCAACCAGTACTTCCTGCACGCCAAGATGCTGAAGAACTGGGGCCTGAAGGAACTCGCCGATCACGAGTACAAGGAATCGATCGAAGAGATGAAGCATGCGGACATCCTGTCCGACCGCATCCTCTTCCTCGAAGGCCTGCCGAACTTCCAGGCACTGGGCAAGCTGCGCATCGGCGAGAACCCGGCCGAAATCCTGCAGTGCGACCTCAGCCTGGAACGCGATGGCGTGGTCACGCTGCGCGAGGCTGTGGCCTATGCCGATTCGATCGGGGATTACGTCAGCCGCCAGCTGTTCGTGAAAATCCTTGAGTCCGAGGAAGAGCACATCGACTGGCTGGAAACCCAGCTGGACCTGATCGAGCGCATCGGCGAACCGAACTACCTGCTGACCAAGATCGACGACTGAGTCAGCCCTGCAGCGGCGCGCGCAGGTGGGCGTGATAGCCGGCCAGCGCGATCCGCGCACGCGCGAACTCGGCGATCAACAGCGCCACCGCCACGGCGGGGCGCTCCAGCGTGCCGGCACGGGCATCGTGCTCGATCCGCCAGGCCGCGGCCGACAAGGCCATCGCACCCACATTCGCACTGGCCGACTTCAGGCTGTGCGCCAACGCACGCAGCTGGTCCAGGTCCGCGGCGACCGAGGCGTCCTGCAGCTGCCGGATCAAGGGCGGGGTGTCATCGAGGAACACGCCGATGATGCGCACGGTATCCGGGCCGATCACCTCCAGCAGTTCATCGAGCACGTCCTGGTCGAGCACCGGGGCGGGTGACGCGTCGCGCGCGGGAGGCGGTGCGGAGGCGTCCGCGCCCTGCGGCGCCGGAGCTGGGGACACGCGGGCCGTGTCGTCGGCCATCGCGTCGTCGGCCATCGTACGGCCCCAGCGCGCCAGCACGGCCTGCAGCGTTTCGCGGTTGATCGGTTTGGAGAGGTAGTCGTCCATGCCGGCCTGCAGGCAGCGCTCGCGGTCGCCGGCCATGGCATTGGCGGTCATCGCGACGATCGGCAGCCGCGCCATGCCCTGTGCGGCCTCATGCGCGCGCCAGCGGCGGGTGGCCGCATAGCCATCCAGCACCGGCATCTGGCAATCCATCAGCACTACATCGAACGGCCGGGCGTGCAGCGCCTCCAGCGCCTGCTCGCCCTGCGTGGCGGTCTCCACCTCGCAGCCGAGCACCTGCAGCAGGCGCTGTGCGACCAGCAGGTTGACGCTGTTGTCTTCGACCAGCAGCAACCGCAACGGGAACTGGGGCAGCGCGGTGGGCGAGCCTGCGTACTCCACCTCAGCCAGCAATGCGGCTGGGCGCGCACTGGCCACCACCGGGCGCAGCAGCGCGTGCAGCTCGCTCTCGGCCGCCAGCCGCGACAGCGCCGGTCCGGGACCAAGCGCTTCGGGTGCGGGCGCCTCATCGCCATACAGCCACAGCAGCTTCGCCTCCGGATGCCGGCCAGGCTCGGCCACCGCTTTGTGCAGCGCGCCGATGCCATGCCGCAGGCCGTCCGTATCCGCGATCACCCAGGCCAGGGCCGGATCGATGCCGCGCCGCTGCGGTGCGCGCAGCGCGTCGAGCGCCTCGGCGCTGGTCTCCACCGTGTGCAGGCGCAGGTCATGGTGCTGGGTCACCCGCTCGATGCGCTGGGCCAGCACCGGGTCGCGCGTGATCAGCAGGGCGCGGCGCGTACTCAGCGCAGCCGGCAGGTCGCCGATCACCTTGAACAGGGGAATCTCGAACCAGAACGTGGCCCCGTGCCCCGGGCTGGAGTGCACACCGATGCGGCCCTGCATCAGGTCGATGATGCGCTTGCAGATCGCCAGTCCCAGCCCGGTACCGCCATACAGGCGCGTGGTCGAGGCGTCGGCCTGGCTGAAGGACTGGAACAGGCGCGCCTGCAGCGCGTCGTCGATGCCGATGCCGCTGTCGGCGATCTCGAACCGCAGCTGGTGCTGTGTGTTGGTCTCGCCTTGGCGCTGCACGCGCAGCCGGATCTGGCCACGCTCGGTGAACTTGATCGCGTTGACCAGCAGGTTGCTCAGCACCTGGCGCAGCCGCACCGGGTCGCCCCGGACCGACAGACGGACGGCCGGATCCAGCTCGAGCGAGAGCTGCAGGCCCTTGGGATCGGCGGCGCGCTGCATCAACTGCACGAGGCCTTCGAGCAGCTCGCGCAGGTTGAAGGTGGTGATCTCCAGGTTCAGGCCCTTGGCCTCGAGCCGGGAGTAATCGAGGATGTCATCGACGATGCGCAACAGCTGCTGCGAGCTGGTCGCGGCGGTCTGCAGCATCTGCCGCTGGTCGTTGCCGAGCTGGCCGCGCGCGATCAGGTCGAGCATCGGCAGAATGCCATTGAGTGGCGTGCGGATCTCGTGGCTCATCGTCGCCAGGAACTCCCCTTTGGCCAGCGCGGCGGCTTCGGCGGCCTGCTTGGCGGTGAGCAGTTCCTGTTCGAGCTGGTTCTGCTGCTGCCGGCGCTGCTGCAGCTGATCGCGCTCGAGCACCAACGCCTCATTGCGCCGCTGCAGCAGCTCCAGCTGGTCCTGTGCTTCACGCCAGCGGCGTACCGCCTGGATGCCGGCGATCAGTGCCAGCACGCCGGTGCCGGCGGCAATGTCGATCCACGGCCCATTGGCGCCGCTGCGCGCCATCACCGCGGCAGTGGCACACACGGCGGCCGCCGCGGCGCTGATCCAGAGCGAGGCCGGCGTGGGCGAGTGGGGTGGCCGTCCGTGGCGTCCCATGCTCAGAGCACCGAATTCTGGAAGTCGAAGTTCAGTTCGCTCCCGGCGGACTGGACCATGTTGCCCTGGATGAAATCGACCCCGCCGATCCACATCGCCGCCGCGGCCTGCGGATCCTCGATCTGCTGGCCGATGATGCGCAGCCCGGCGCGGTGCGCCCGGTCGATCGCCGCGCGCAGCTCGTCGCGGGTCTGCTGGTTGGTGTGGCTGTTGGAGAAGCGCGCGGCCATGCGGACATACGCCAGCGGCAGTTGCGCCATCAGTGCGTTGGCTTCATCGCCCGGCTCGAACTGGCTCAGGCAGAAGCGCACGCCGGCCGCATGCATGCGCGTGCAGAACTGCTGGAGGGTGACGGTGTGGATCAGCGCATCGGGCAGGCGCACATCGATGACCAGTGCGCTGCCATCGATCTGCCGGCTCGCCAGCGATTCCAGCAGCCAGTCGCCGAAGGCATCGCGGGCCAGCGTGCGCAGCGACTGCGAGACGAACAGGTGCAGCGGCTGCGCGGCGTGGCGGTAGAGATCGAGCAGGCCCAGCGCGTGGTCGAGCACCTGCTGGTCCAGATCGGCGATGCGCCCGGCCGCTTCGGCCGCGGGGATCACCTGGCCGGCGGCCAGCACGCTGCCATCGGCCTGGCGCAGGCGGAGCAGCACCTGGTACTGCGCGGTGTTGCCGCCGGCGACGGCCACGATCGGCTGGTAGGCCAGTTCCAGTTGGCCTTCGAGCAGGGCCAGGTGCTCCTGCGCAGCGACGTCTTCGCGGCGCACATAGGCGGCCACGCCGGCGGTGAGCAGGCGCGCCTGCAGCGTGGTGCGTTCGACCGCTTCCAGTGCGCTGCCCGCATCCGGGAAGCCCGGCGAGAGCTGGGCATGGCCGACCACGCCGCGCAGGTGCACCGATTCGTCATCGCGGATCACGAAGGCGCGCGAGGAGAGCTGTTGGCGCAGCGCATGCGCCATCGCATCCAGCGTGTCCTCGTCGACATCGCGGGCCAGCACCAGGAAGCTGTTGTCGTTCAGGCGCGCCAGCAGATGCGGCCGCGCGGCGTCGGCCAGGCGCTGGCCGGCCTGGGCCATCAGCCGTTCGAACGCGGCATAGCCATAGCGCTCGCGCAGGCCGAGCGCGCTGGCGATCTCGATGAAAAACAGGCCGCCGCGATCGCGATGGCTGAGCGACGCGCCGAGCTGCTGCATCACGTGGTGGCGGGTCGGGAGCCCCGTTTCCGGGTTGTTGATGGCCGGCGCGCCCTCATTGCCCGACTGCGAGGCTGCCTGAGCGCGTGCGCGGCGGATCCGGTTGGAGACCGCCGCGATCAGATGGCGTGGGCGGATCGGCTTGCTGAGGAAATCATCGGCACCGCTGTCGAGCACTTCGAACTGACGCTCCGGATCCGGGTCGCCACTGAGGAACACGATCGGCAGCAGCTGCTGGCCGGGTTGCTGGCGGATCAGCGCGGTCAGGCGCATACCGTCCAGCCCGGGCAGGTGCAGGTCCATGAGGATCAGGTCGGGCCGATGCTCGGCGATCGCCTGCTGCACGCCCTCGGCATCGCTGTGCACCAGTGCCTCCATGCCGGCACCGTGCAGCACGCTCTGCGCGAACAGGGCCTGCGAACGGTCGTCTTCGACGATCAGCACGCGGTACGGAGAGTCGATGCCCGGCGGCGGCAGGGTGCCGGTCTCGGCGTGCATCGGCGGCAGCAGGGGCGGTGGGCTGGCCGGCGCCGGCGTGAGCGCGACGACATTGCTGGGCGCCGCGGGAGCGGGCGAGGGCTGGCTCTGCCAGCGCTGCCAGTGGTCGGCCGGCGGCGTTTCAGCGCGCGCGGCGCGGGTGGATGCAACAACGTTGTCGTGAACGGCCATCAGTACTCCCAGTCTGCGCCGCAATTATGCGATGAACGCCCATGGGCAGGGCGCGCATTACCGTGGCAGGGTTCCCGGTTTGACCTGCGTCTGGCCGCTGTCGGCCTGACGCATCAGCCAGCGCATGCCTTTCCAGAGCGTCCGCCAGATCATCCACACGATCAGCGCGCCGATCAGGCTGCACGCCACCACCAGGATCAGCGCCAGCCACGGGTGCGCCAGCGCGAGTGCCAGCCCGCCGACCACCACGGTGTCCTCCGCCGCAGAGGCCATCCAGTTGCTGGCCGGTTCGGGCGAGGTGTTGAGCAGGGCACGGGTGCCGGATTTGAGTCCGTGGCTGGCCAGCGCGACGCCGGCCCCGGCGACCAGCGCGGTGCCGCTGAGCTCGCCAGTGGGGGAGAGTGTCGCGGCCGCCAGGAAGGCACCGGCCGGTACCCGGGCCAGGGTCTGGACCAGGTCCCAGACCGAATCGACCCCGGGAATCTTGTCGGCGAAGAACTCGGCAATGGCCAGCGCGGCCGAGGTGCCCAGCACCCACCACGATTCCGTGGCCTGCAGCGCAGGGGGCAGGTCGACCCAGCCGAGCAGCCCGGCCAGGCCGACGCCGAAGACGGTGAGGTAGACGCGGATGCCGGCCAGCCAGGCCAGCAGGATGCCGATCACGAACAGGTGGGCTTCGGTCATGGCACGCGCTCTGGCTGCAGAATGTGCACAGGCGCACACTATCGGGGATGACGTCCATGAACGCCACTGCCCCGATCCCGGGCCTGCGCGGACAAGGCCTTTTCCCTGACTTACACTAGCCCGTCGTTCCAGACAGGGGCCGTTGCGACAGCGCCCGCAGGCGCGGTCGCCCAGGACTGCCATGAATAAACCCGCACCTTCCCGCATCCAGATCCGCCGGCCGGGCATGCCGCCCGTGCAGGACCGCAAGCGCCTGCTGGTGCTGGGCGGGGCGTGGCTGCTGTCGCTGATCCTTGCCGTGCTGCTCGGCGCCTGGCTGGGCTCGCCCGGCGGCGACGTCGGCACCCAGCTCAAGGCGGCGGAGACCCGCAACGAGCGCCTCCAGCAGCAGCTCATCGAACTGCAGCAGCGCCAGGCGACCCTGCAGGCTTCCGACCGCATCAGCCGCGCCGCCAACAACGAGGTCCAGACGTCGCTGGGCGAGCGCGACGAAGAGATCGCCGGCCTGCGCGCCGACGTGGCCTTCTACGAGCGGCTGGTCGGTGCGACCAGCCAGCGCAAGGGCCTGAACACGCATTCGGTGGAGTTCTCGCCGGAAACCGGCGGCACCTGGCAGTACGCCGTGGTGCTGACCCAGAACCTGAACCGCGGGGCGATCAGCCAAGGGCAGATGCGCTTCACGGTGGAAGGGGTCAAGGACGGCAAGCTGACCTCGGTCAGCTGGGACGAGCTGCACCAGCGCACCAAGGTGCCGGGCCAGGAGTATTCCTTCCGGTACTTCCAGCAGCTCACCGGCAGTGTGATGCTGCCACAAGGCTTCACCCCGCAACGTGTGCGGGTCACGCTGGGATCGGGCGCGGGGGGCGCCACCCAGGTATTCGATTGGAAGCAGGCCGGAGCACCGGCGGCATCGGCAAAAGAAGGGGAGTAAGCCCATGTTTGGCAGCAACAAGTCCAACCGCGACGGACATCTGGTCGTGGACGCGCTGATCGGCGCGCAGGTGGTGATCCGCGGGGACGTGGAATTCAGCGGTGGCCTGTATGTGGAAGGCACCATCCTGGGCAAGGTGATCGCCCAGGACGGCGCCAGCAACGCCACCCTGACGGTGGCCGAGCACGGTGCCATCGAGGGTGAGATCCGCGCCCAGGTCGTGGTCATCAGCGGCCGCCTGGACGGGGACGTGCATGCCACCGAGCGGGTCGAGCTGACCCCGAGCGCCCGGGTGACGGGCAACATCCACTACCAGATGGTGGAAATGCACGCCGGCGCCCAGCTGACCGGCCGCCTGATCCACAGCTCGGCGCAGATGGCCCTGCCGCCGCCGTCCGGGGAGGCGGAGGAGGGCAAGGGCAAGGACACCGCCGCCCGCAAGAAGCTGGCCGAGGCGATGGCCTGAACTTGAAAGCGTGCTCATGCGGCCCCATGCTGGGGGCATGAGCACGCTTGTTTCCCTGCCCGGCGCACCCGCCGCCGCGCCGAACTACCAGTCCCTGGACCGTCCGCTGAACTTCACCGAGGCCGCCGCGGCCAAGGTCAAGGAGCTGATCCAGGATGAGGGCAACGCTGCCCTCGCCCTGCGCGTCTACATCGAAGGCGGTGGCTGTTCCGGCTTCCAGTACGGCTTCGAGTTCGATGAGAACCGGGCCGAGGACGATCTGGCGGTGGATACCGCCGGCGTCACCCTGCTGGTGGATCCGCTGAGCCTGCAGTACCTGATGGGCGCCGAAGTGGATTACACCGAAAGCCTGACCGGCGCGCAGTTCGTGATCCGCAATCCGAACGCGAAGACCACCTGCGGCTGCGGCAGCAGTTTCAGCATGTGATGCGCGCGCAACCGGCCGGATGCCGGTTGCCGCTTGCCAGTCCCGCCGAATGTGGGCAGGCTCTTGCGATGTCAAATTTCTCTTCGCAGCTTTCCGGTTTCGCCTTCGTCAGCGAGCCGCTGGAGCGCGCCGATACCCTGCGCGATGACGCCGATGCGTTGTCGCGGCTGTGGCCGGACGCGCGCGTACTGATACTCGACCAGGATGGCACGGCCCTGGCCGGCGATGACGGTCAGCCGCTGCCACTGACCGGCGCCGACCTGGGCGGTGGCCCGGGCACCGCGATCTTCCTCGGCCTGCGCGGCGAGCAGGCCTGGTTCTCGATGGAGGCTGCCGGGCTGTCGGTGACGGCGCCGCAGCGGGTCGACCTGCGCCAGTCCGCCGCCACGTGGTCCATCGCCGATTCCACTGCCTTCTGTTACGCCCGCGGCATGTCCTACTGGCAGTCGCGCACGCGCTTCTGCGGGGTATGCGGCGGCGCGGTGACCTTCAGCCGCAGCGGCTTCGTCGGCCGCTGCAGCCAGTGCGCCACCGAGCACTACCCGCGCGTGGATCCGGCGGTGATCGTCGCCGTGGAGAACCAGGGCAGGCTGCTGCTCGGCCGCCAGGCCAACTGGGCCCCGCGCCGCTATTCGGTGCTGGCCGGTTTCGTGGAACCCGGCGAATCGCTGGAGCAGACGGTGGTCCGTGAGGTCTTCGAAGAGAGCCGGGTGCGCGTGCGCGAGTGCCGCTACCTGGGCACCCAGCCGTGGCCGTTCCCCGGCGCACTGATGCTGGGCTTCGCCGCCACGGCCGAAGACGACGTACCGACCGTGAACGGGGAGCTGGAAGATGCGCGCTGGTTCACCGCCGAGGAAGTGGGCGCGGCGCTGGCCCGGGATGTCGAAGACGACGGCGAAGGCATCCGCCTGTCCCCGCCGATCTCGATCTCGCGCAGCCTGATCGAGCACTGGTACCAGCAGCAGGTCGCCTGACCGTCGGGTGCCGTTGCCGCAGGCTGAACACGCGGCGCGGTACATTACCAACGGCCCGGGGAATTGCCGGGCCGCAAGGCATAGTAGCGGCGCGTTCCACGTCCCGAGCCGGAGGCTTACATGTTCACCACCCTGGTCGCCGTGCTGGTTGCCTTGGCCCTGGGCCATGTCGCGCCGGGCGCGGCCGTCGCGCTGCGGCGTTTCGGCCTCTATCGGCGCTGGCTGCAGTGGCTGGACCGGCATGCCGCCGAGGACGGGACCTGGCGCGGCCGCAAGGGCGCCTGGCTGGCCGTGCTGCCGTTCGTGGCCGTGCTCGGCCTGCTCCAGTGGCTGTTCGATGACCGCATCTACGGCCTGCCCTCGCTGCTGCTGGGCGTGCTGGTGCTGGTGATGTGCTGGGGCCCGCGCGATCTGGACCGCGATGTCGAGGCGGTGATCGATGCCGATGACGCCCACGCGCGCCACCTCGCGATCACGCAGCTGCAGGCGGCCGGTGGCAGCCTGCACGAAGACGTTCCCTCGCTGGTCGAGGCCACCGTGCTCAATGCGCTGCGGCGCTGGTTCGCGGTGCTGTTCTGGTTCCTGCTGCTGGGCCCGGTCGGCGCGCTGCTGTATCGCCTGCTGGCCCTGCTCGCGGTGGGTCCGATGCGGTCGCTGGCCAGCGTGGAGGCGGTCGCCGGTGCGCGCGTGGTGCTGTTCTGGCTGGAGTGGCCGGTGGCCCAGCTGATGTCGCTGTCGATGGCGCTGGTCGGCAATTTCGATACGGCCTTCAAGGCCTGGCGCGGGGCGCATGGCAACCAGTGGTCGGCCTCCACCCATTTCCTCGGCGCGGTCGCGCGGGCAAGCGTGAGTGCCGAACTGCGCGAGGATGCGCACGATTACAGCGATGCGGGCATGGTGCCGGTGTGGCGTCGCCTGCCGGAACTGCGCGATGCGATGAGCCTGGTGTGGCGCATGCTGCTGCTGTGGATGGCGGTGCTGGCGCTGCTGGTGATCGCCGGTTGGGTCACCTAGCCGTACCGGTCAGCCCGGCGCCAACCAGGTAAAGGGGACCCACGGCAGGTTGCGTGCGATCCAGTACGCGGGCAGCAGGATCAGCCAGAAGGCGGGCTTCATCAGCAGCGTGATCAACGGCTGCAGCGCGCGTGGCCGCCAGCCCAGTGCCCAGCCGATCACCAGCGGGGCGATGGCCAGCATCAGCATGGCCAGGGGATTCATCGAGAACGCGGTGACCACATCGCCATGGGCCAGCGCGTGCAGGGCACGCGTCAGCCCGCAGCCGATGCAGTAATAGCCGGTGACCGCCAGGAAGCTGCACGGAGGGAACGGGCTGCTGGCGCTGTTGGGGTCGTAGTGCCGCAGCACCCAGAACCCCGCACCGCCCGCCACTGCGGCCGGTGGCAGCAACGCCAGCAACCAGCGCTTGCCGTGCAGCGCAGGCATCAGCTGTTGCTTTCGATCTGCTGCTGGAACTGCTGCATCTGCTCCATGTAACCGTCCACGCCCATGAAGGCGAGCGAGATCACGAACAGCACGACGCCGGCGATCAGGAAGCCGGTGGTGACCCACGCCCAGATCTTGGCGTTCTTGGAGGCACGACGCGCGCCTTCCAGGTCACCCTGGTTGAGCAGGCCGTTGACCTTGCTGGCGAACACGATCGCGACCACGCCGGTGACGATGCCGGGGAAGCTCAGGCACGACAGGCAGCACACGAAGAACGCCAGGATGGTGACGACGATCGACCAGATCAGGTGATTCGGAACGCTGCCCGGGGCGGGCGGCAGGGGGGCGGTGGCATTCATCAGCGAAGCTCCATTTGCTTGGGTGGGTGTATCAGCGCGGGCAAGGTGCCCCGGGCGGTAATCTAACCGATGTGCCTGCGTCCATGTATACGGTTACATGCAGGCAGGGCGGGGCTCACGCCTGATCGCCTCGAAGCTGCCTCACCTGCGTTTCCAGCATCGGGGCGGTCGCGGCATCGCCAGGGATCGGCGCAGAGGCAACCACCTCGACATGCGCACGGAAGCGGCGGGGCACGCGCATGCGGCCCAACCGCGTGTCGCGCCGGCTCCACATGCTCGACCACATCCCGCGCAGCGCCATCGGCACCACGGGGACCGGGCGGCGCTCCAGGATCTTTTCCACGCCCGACTTGAACGCGCCCATCTGACCATCGCGGGTCAATGCGCCCTCGGGGAAGATGCAGACCAGCTCGCCCTCGGCCAGCGCCTTGTCCACTTCGTCGAACGCGGCCTGCATCAGCGCCGGATCCTCGCGCGCGCCGGCGATCGGGATCGCCTTGGCGGTGCGGAAGATCCAGCGCATCACCGGGATGTTGAAGATCTTGTAGTACATGACGAAGCGCACCGGCCGCGGGATCGTGGCCGACAGGATCAGCGCGTCCATGTAGCTGACGTGGTTGCACACGATCAGCGCCGCGCCCTCGTCCGGCACGTGGGCCTCGATCCCGTGCGGGCGCAGCCGGTACAGCGCACGCACCATCACCCAGCTGAGGAAGCGCATCAGGAATTCGGGCACGATCGTGAAGATGTAGATCGCCACCACCGCGTTGGCGATCGCCAGCGCCAGGAACAATTGGGGGATGGACCAGTCGAGCACGCGCTGGGTCAGCAGGCCAAGACCCGCCGCGAGCACGATGAAGCCCGAGTTCTGGATGTTGAGCGCGGCGAACACGCGCGACATCTCCGACTTGGCGGTGCGGCTCTGGATCAGGGCGAACAGCGGCACCACGAAGAAGCCGGTGAACAGGCCGATGCCGATCAGGTCGATGATGATGCGCGCGCTGCCCGGGGCCTGCACGAACTGCCAGATCGACAGCCCGGCGGCGGCCGATTCGCCGACCCGCGCGAAGTACAGGTCGAGCATGAAGGCGGTCATGCCGAAGGCGCCCAGCGGCACCAGGCCGATTTCAACGGTGCGCCCGGACAGCTTCTCGCACAGCAGCGAGCCGGTGCCGGTGCCCAGCGAGAACAGCGCCAGCGCGAAGATGTACAGCGTGGAGCCGCCGCCCAGGTTCACCTCGGCATAGGTGGGCAGCTGCGAGGTCAGCATGGTGCCGACGAACCAGAACCAGGACACGCCCAGGATCGCGTTGCGCACGGCCTTCTGTTTCTTGGCCATGCGCAGCACCGCCAGCGACTCGGGCAGCGGGTTCCAGTTGATCTTCAGGTCCGGCGCGCCGGCATCGACCTTGGGAATCATCCGCGCGGTGAGGTTGCCCGCGATGGCGAGCACGATCACAGCCGTGGCCGCCACGATCGGACCGTGGCTTCCGGCCAGGGTGAAGATCAGGCCGCCGGCGATCATGCCGGTCAGGATCGACAGCGAGGTGCCCATCTCGACCAGGCCGTTGCCGCCGGTCAGTTCCTCGGGCTTGAGGATCGACGGCAGCACCGAGTATTTCACCGGCCCGAACAGGGTGGACTGCATGCCGGTGCAGAACAGCGCGACCAGCAGCACCGGCATGCTCTCGGTCAGGAAGCCGAGCGCGGCCAGCGACATGATCGCGATTTCCATGGTGGTGGTGATCACGATCAGCCGCGATTTCTCCAGCTTCTCCGCGATCTGGCCGGCCAGCGCCGAGAACAGGAAGTACGGCAGGATGAAGATCGCCGGGGCCAGGTTGGTATACAGCGAGCGCTCTTCGATCGGCGTGCCGAGGAAGAACAGCAGCGCGATGATGGCCTGGCGGTAGACGTTGTCGTTGAACGCGCCCAGCGACTGGACGATGAAAAACGGCAGGAAACGGCGTTGCCTGAGCAGAGCGAACTGACTATGGCCGGACATGGAGACTCCTTGCGAACCGGCGCAGCCTAGCATTCTCCCTGTTGGCGCAGCATGGCAGCGCCGCGGAACGATGCAGGCAGCCCCCGGGCTCAGGTAGCTCACGACCGTTGGTCGTGAGACGTTCCATGGGTCGTGAGACGTTCAACATCCGTATCGACCAACGGTCGATACCTACCGCAGCGTGCGCGCGGCCTCGTTGGCGGCACCGCGCAGCTTGGGCAGCAGGCGCAGCATCAGCCCCATCTGGGTGCGGATCAGCTGCAGCTTGGGCGGCATGTCGTCCGGGATCTGCTCCAGCTGCTCGGCCAGGGCGCGGTCGCCGTCGTTGGCGTCCTCGGCCACCGGCTCGCGCTGCTGCAGTGCGCTGGCGATCTGCTGCATCGCCTGTTCGACGCGTTCCCCACCGGACAGCGCCAGCGGATCCTGGCCGTAGCTGTCCAGCTGGGTGCGGTGGGCGCCCAGCGCGGAGAGATGGCCGAGCAGGGTGTTGGACAGCGCCAGAAAGCGGAAGCCGGCATCCAGGTTGCGGCGCACGTGGCCTGGCTCGCGCAGCATGTTCGACAGTGCCGTGGACAGCGCCGCATCGGCGTTGTGCATGTCGCGCCGCGCGATCCGGTAAGCCAGATCGTCCTGCATGCCGCTGCCGTACTGGCCGAGCACCGCGTGCAGGTACTTCGCGCAGTTGTCGAGCACGCGCGCCATCACCAGGTTCAGGCGGCGGCCCTGCCAGTCGGGCAGGATCAGGAACGCGGCGGCCGCGGCGATCGCACAGCCCAGCAGCGTATCCACCAGCCGCGGCCAGATCAGCAGGAAGCCATCGCCGATCAGGTTGAAGCAGGTCAGCGCCATCACCGTGATCGCCGCCGAGGCCACCAGGTAGCGATCGCTGCGGGTGAAGAAGAACAACAGCGCCGAAAGCAGCGCGATCAGCAGTTCGATGCGCAGGTCCTGGAACAGCTGCATCAGCGCCCAGGTCAGCACCAGGCCGATCAGCGTGCCGGCGATCCGCTGCGCCAGCCGCTGGCGGGTCGCGCCGAAATGCGGACGACACACGAAGACGATGGTCAGCAGGACCCACGAGCCGTTCTGGGCGTTGAACAGTCGGATCGCGGCGAAACCGACGATCAGCGCCAGCGCCATGCGCAGGCCATGCCGGAACAGCACGGAACCGGGGGTGAGCTGCTGGCGGATGCGCACGCCCATTTCGCGCAGCGTGTGCGGGTTGGTATCGCGCAGGCGGGTATCGACGTTGTCCAGGGTAGACTCGGACTTCTCCGCCTCTGACAGGCGGCGTTCGATGCTCTGCAGGTTGTGGCCGAGCAGTTCCAGCGAGGCCAGCAGGCGCTGCCACTGCGGATTGTGCTGGGCGCGCAGCCAGGTCAGTGAATCGGTGAGATCGGCGGTGGCCTGCTTGGTGCGCTCGCCGTACTGGAACGGCTGGCGCAGGCGGATGGCCTGGCCGAGGTTGGCGCAGGCCTCGCCCTGCAGCGCGAGCAGGCGCTGGCAGCGGTACAGCACGTCGCTGTGGAAGAACGCCTCGGTGAGCGCGCCATACGGATAGTGCGAGGAACTGGCGCGTTCGTGGAAGTCCTGCGCCATGTAGTACAGCCGCAGGTACAGGCCGGACTGCACGCCGGGCCGGCCGGAGCGGCCGAAGCGGGCCAGGATCGCGGTCTTGGCGATGTTCAGGGCCTCGACCACGCGCCGGTTCTGTTCGGCCAGGGCCAGCTGGCGCTTCTGCACATCGGCATCGCGGACCGGTTCGAACAGATCGGCCTTGAGCTGCAGGTAACGACCCAGTTCCAGGTACAGCCGCGCCACGCGCTCGCGCACCGGCCGATTGGCGAACAGGGCCGTCCACAGGATCGAGAGCAGGGCGTACCAGACCGCGCCGGCCAGCAGGTGGCTGACCGCATTGATTGACTGTGAAAGATCGGCCGCGCCGTGCTGCTCCAGCCCGATCATGGTGTAGATGGCCAGCGTCACCGTGGCCTGCGCGATGGAGGCATAGCGCTCGCCCAGCGCGCCGAGCAGGGTCAGCCCGAAGGTGGCTGCCGCCAACGCGGTGATGAACCACCACGGATGCGGGAACAGCAGCACCACCGCGGCCGCCGCGGCCACGAAGCACAGCAGCGACAGCGCCACCGATTTGATCCGCCCCCACCAGTTGTCGTCGGTCTCGGCGATCGCACTGGCGATGATGCCCAGGAACACGCCGGGCAGGGCGGTCAGCTGGTCCAGGTACCAGCACAGCCCCATCGCCGCGGACAGCGCGATGAACACCCGCAGGCCATAGCTGGCCTTCTCATGCGCCCACAGGCGGCTGACGCGGGTTTCGAACGAAGGCATGGCGACTCGGCGGAAGAGAGGCCGCCATTATTGCCGGTGCGGGGTGAAGGGGACACCTTCACCGCCGAGGGTAGTGCCGGCCGCTGGCCGGCTGTCCTGCATGGTTGGCAGCCCGGCATGGTTGGGAGCCCGGCATGGTCGGGAGCCGGCCAGCGGCCGGCACTACCTGTGGGTTTTCCGGTTACATGTCGAAGCGCACGCTTACCGCGAAGGTCCTTGGCAGGCCCACGCCTGCATTGGACCAGTACTTTCGGTTGGCGAGGTTTTCCACGCCGGCGCGCCAGGTGACGGGGTGGCCCGCGGCCTGCATGCGGTAGCCCACGCCGGCGTTGACCAGCGTGTAGTCGGGCAGCTTGAGGGTGTTGTCGGCGTCGTAGTAGACGTCGCCGTAGTAGCGGGCCAGTGCATACACGCTCAGCCCCTCGACCTGCGGGACGCTGTAATCGGCATGCAGCACGCCCTGCCAGCGGGCGGCGCCGGCGGTACGGTTGCCTTCCTGGGCCGCGCTGCCCGGGGAGAGCTTGTCGTAGGTCGGGTCCAGCCAGGTGACGCCGCCGCCGAGGGTGAACGCATCGGTCAGGCGCACGTCGGCGCTGGCTTCCACGCCTTCGTAGAGGGTGATGCCGTCCTGCACCAGCCGCTTGCCGGCGGAGGTGATCAGATCGATGTTCGCGCCACGCTCCAATCGGAAGGCGGCCGCATTCGCGCTCCAGCGCGGGTACTCGATCTTGGCGCCGAACTCGTACTGCTTGCTGATGGTCGGGTCGAGCACGTCACCGGCATTGATGTAGTCGCTGCCCACGCGGCTGCCGGCTTCCAGCGATTCGACGTAGCTGGCATACAGCGTCACCGCATCGGCCGGCTTGTACATCAGGGCGTAGGTCGGGGTGACCGGATAGGTGTGGTACGCGCCCTTGTTCTCGAAGTCGTTGTAGCGCGCACCGGCCAGCAGCGACCAGCCATCGGCGAAGCTGACGGTGTCGCTGACGAACACCGCCTGCTGCACGGTCTCGCTGCCGCGCGTCAGCACGCGCGAGCCCACCGCGTCGTGGCGCAGGGTCGGGCGCTGGTAGATGTTGCCGCGGCCGAGGGTGTTCCATTCGTACGGGCGGTCCCAACCCAGCCCGGTCTGGTGGGAGACGCCGGCAACGACCTGGTGCGACAGCGGGCCGGTCTGGAAGCGGCCCTGCACGAGGGCCTGGGCCAGCTTCCACTCGCTCTTGCCGCCGAGCTCGTAAGTGTTGACGTCGTAATCGCCGTTGACGTCATCGATGTAGGCGAAGATCTTGTTGACGTCATTCCAGGAGGTGGTCACGCCATAGCTCAGGCTGGCCTTCCAGTCGCTGTTGATCTGCCAGTCCAGGGCGGTGGAGAGCAGGCTGGAGCGGGTGTCGTAGTAGCTGCCGTCGATGCTGTTGTCGATGTCGCCCGCAAGCGGACGCGGCAGGCCGGTCAGCCCGATGAAGTAGTACTGCGGGGATTCGTTGCCGAGATCGCGCGACTGGAACACGCCATCGAAGGTCCAGGTGAGGCGGTCGCTCAGGCGCGCGTCCAGCGACAGCGCACCAACCTTGCGGTCCACGTCGCCACCGTTGAAGGTCTCGCCCTTCTCCTGGTAGGCATTGAAGCGGTAGCCGAACATGTCCTCGTTGCCGAAGCGCCCGCCCACATCGACCTGGCCGCTGACGATGCCGGCCTCGCGCCAGCCCAGCTGCGCCGACAGCGTGGTGACCTCGGTGGGCTTTTTGGTGACGTAGTTGACGATGCCGCCGGGCTGGCCGAAGCCGTACATGAAACCGCCGGGACCCTTCAGCAGTTCCACCTGCTCCATGACTTCCAGTGGCCACTCGGTGCCCCACGAGGACACCTGCAGGCCGTTGACGCGGTAGCTGTCGTAGCTCAGCTCGATGCCGCGGTTGCGGATCGGCGAGCTCCAGCCGCTGGCATAGGCGCTGACCTGGGTGACCACCGAGGGGTCGGTCAGGAAGGCCTCGCCGAGCGAGACCACCTGACGCTTCTCGATGTCTTCCCGGCCCACCACCGAGATCGCGAACGGGGTGTCGCGCACGGCGCGGTCACCCAGGGCGCCGGTGTCGGTGTGGGTGCGTTCGGCGGTGACCTTGATGGCATCCAGGTCGGTGGCGGAGCGCGCCCGGGCGCCGCCGTCGGGCGCGGACTGGGCATGGGCGGCGCAGGCGAGCGACAGCGCAACGGCCAGCGTGGCCAGGCGGGGCAGGGAGGACGACAGCATCGATGGGTTCCTTGGCGGACAGCACAACGCCGTCCGCGATCTACAGAGGGCGGGGGAGGGTCGATGGCTGGATCGCGCAGGCTGGCCGGGAACCGGCAGCGGGGGCATCGCAGAGGGCGATGCAGGACCGTGGCTGGATGAGAATTGTTGTCGTTTTGTTACATGGCGTCAAACCGGGGCGCACCTACCGGGCGTACCTGCCTGACGTACCGACCAACGGTCGGTACCTACCGGGCGATGGCGCTGCGCTTCAGGGCGCGCTTCTCGCGGCGCCGCGCGCGACGGGCCACCCAGCGCTCGCGCAGGCACGAGAAGATCACGTACAGCGCCGGGGTGCTGAGCAGGGTCAGGCTCTGCGAGAACAGCAGGCCGCCGATCATCGCGATGCCCAGCGGGCGGCGCAGCTCGGAGCCTTCGCCGAGGCCGATCGCCAGCGGCACCGCCGCCAGGATCGCCACCATGCTGGTCATCATGATCGGGCGGAAGCGCACGATGCTCGCTTCGCGTGCCGCTTCCAGCGGGGACTTGCCGTGCTCGCGCTGCGCCACCACCGCGAAGTCGATCATCATGATCGCGTTCTTCTTGACGATGCCGATCAGCAGCACCAGCGCGATCATCGAGATCACCGACAGCTCGGTGTTGGTGCCGTACAGCGCCAGCAGCGCGCCCACGCCCGCCGCCGGCAGCGTGGAGAGGATGGTGACCGGATGGATCAGGCTCTCGTAGAGCATGCCCAGCACCAGGTAGACGGTGATGATCGCCGCCATCACCAGGATCAGCATCGCCATCGGGTCCGAATCGAAGCCGAAGCCCGCGTCCTCGGCCAGGCGGATGTCGCCGGGCATGCGCATGCCGTTGACCGTGCTGTCGATGATGGCCTTGGCCTCGCCCATGCTGGTGCCGGGGGCGAGGTTGTAGCTCAGCTCCATCGTGGTGTACTGGTTTTCGTGGGTGATCTGCGACGGGGCCAGCCCCGGCACCTGCTCGGCCACGGCCGTGATCGGCACCATCTCGCCATTGCCAGCGCGCACATGGATCTGGTCCAGCGCCCCCGGTGTCGCGGTCTGTTCGGGCAGGGCGTTGACCACCACGCTGTACTGGTTGATGTCCGAGTAGATCGTGGAGATCTGGCGCTGGCCGAAGGCACCGTACAGCGCGCCGTCGATCGCACCGACCGACACACCCAGGCGTGCGGCCTTGGCGCGGTCGATCACGATGTTCTGGCGCAGGCCGGCAGCGTCCACGTCGGTGCCGACGTCGGCCAGCTTCGGGTTCTTCTTCAGCGCGGCCTGCAGCTTGGGCAGCCACTCCTGCAGCTGGGCCAGGTCGTTGCCCTGCAGCGAGACGCGGTACTGCGCGCCCTGGCTGGCACCACCGCCATCATTGCTGGGCAGGTCCTGGATCGCACGCAGCCGCAGCTGCAGGTCCGGGTAGCGGTCGGCCTTCGCGCTCAGGCGGGCCAAGGCCTCCGCCGTGGTCTCGCGGCGGCCGTCCTTGCGCGACTTCAGTTCGACGTTGAACTGCGCGCTGGATCCCTGGCGGCCACTGCCCAGGCGCACGCCCACGGTCTTCACCGCCGGGTCGGCCATCAGCATGTCGGTGATGCGGCGCTGGCGGTTGACCATGTCTTCGAAGGAGACGGTCGCACTGGAATTCGCGCGGCCCCAGATCAGGCCGGTGTCCTGGGCCGGGAACGCGCCCTTCTTGACCGCACCGAACAGGAACACCGTGGCACCGATCAGCAGCAGCGGGGTCAGCGACAGCAGCAGCGCATGGCGCAGCGAGAAGTCCAGCAGCTTCACGTAGATGCGCAGCATGCGGTCGTGGCCGGCATCGAGCAGGCGGCCGAAGCGGCTCGGTGCGCCGCCATCGGCATGCGCGCTCAGGAAGCGGCTGCACAGTGCGGGCGTCAGGGTCAGCGAGATGACCATCGAGACCACGATGGCCGCGACCAGGGTGACGGTGAACTCCCGGAAGAACGCACCCATCATGCCCTTGGCGAACAGCAGCGGGATGAACACCGCCACCAGCGAGGCGGTGATCGAGACGATGGTGAAGCCGATCTCGCGCGCGCCGGTGAGGGCGGCCTGCATGCGCGTCATGCCCTCGTCGAGGTGGCGCATGATGTTCTCGATCACCACGATCGCATCATCGACCACGAAGCCGATCGCGATCACCAGCGCCAGCAGGCTCAGGTTGTTCAGGGTGAAGCCCAGCACGTACATCACCAGCGCAGCGCCGGCCAGCGACAGCGGCACGGTCACCGCGGCGATCAGGGTCGGGGCGAGCCGGCGCAGGAACAGCGCCATGGTCAGCACCACCATCGCCAGCGCGATCAGCAGGGTGATCTGCACTTCATGCAGCGAGGAGCGGATGGTCGGGGTACGGTCGAAATAGGGGGTCAGCGTGGTGCCCGGCTGCAGGTAGTCGCGCAGGGTCGGGATCTGCGCCTTCACCCGGTCCACGGTTTCCACGATGTTGGCGCCGGCGCGGGTGAACACGTACATCACCACCGCCGGTTTGTGGTTGAACCATGCGGCCTGGTAGGCGTCCTGCTGCCCGTCGTAGACGTTGGCGATGTCCTGCAGGCGGATCACGCGGCCATCGTCGGCGGTCTTGATCACCAGCTGGGCGAAATCGGCCGCGCGCGCCACGGAGTCGTTGGCGATGATCGCGGTGGTGGTGTTGCCATCGGTGAGGAAGCCGGTGGGCGAGGTCACGTTGGCGGCGCGCACGGCGTTGCGCAGGTCATCGGCGGTCAGGCCGAGCGCGTTCATCAGGCGCAGGTTGACGTCCACGCGCACGGCCGGCGTGGAGGCGCCGGCGATATCCACCGAGGACACGCCGGTGATCTGGCGGATGCGCTGGGCCAGCAGCGAATCGGCCACGTTGTAGAGGTCGTCGGCCGACTGCGTTTCCGAGGTCAGGGCGATCGCGATGACCGGGTCGTCGTTCGGGTTCGCCTTCTGGAACATCGGCGTGCCCAGCCCGGCGGGCAGGTCGGACTGCGCCGAGTTGATCGCGGTCTGCACGTCCAGCGCGGCCGAATCGATGTCGCGGTCGCTCTGGAAGATCATGAAGACCAGCGAGCTGCCTTCCGAGCTGGACGAGCGCATGCGGTCGATGCCCGGCAGCTGGCCGAGGTGGCGCTCCAGCGGCGCGGTCACCGTGGAGGCCATCGTCGTGGCATCCGCGCCGGCCTGGTTGGCATGCACGAAGATCACCGGGATCTGGATGTTCGGCAGCGCCGACACGCCCAGCTGCAGGTAGCAGATCACACCCACCACGAACAGGCCGATGGCCAGCAGGGCGGTGCCGATCGGGCGGCGGATGAACGGGCCGGAGATGTTCATCGAACGCCTCCGCAGCGGTCTGCGGTGCTGATCATCACGCCTGCGGCTCCTGCACCGGGCCATGGCCGTGGCGCAGCGCGCGCTGTTCGCGCCGCTGGCGCAGGCGCTCGGAGAAGCGTTCCATGTACAGGTAGATCACCGGCGTGGTGTACAGCGTGACCAGCTGCGACAGCAGCAGGCCGCCGACGATGGCGATGCCCAGCGGACGACGCAGTTCCGAGCCGATGCCGGTGCCCAGCGCCAGCGGCAATGCACCGAGCATCGCGGCAGCGGTGGTCATCATGATCGGGCGGAAACGCAGCAGGCAGGCACGACGGATCGCCTCATGCGCGTTGGCCCCGGTGCGGCGGGCCTCGATCGCGAAGTCGACCATCATGATGCCGTTCTTCTTGACGATGCCGATCAGCAGCACGATGCCGACGATGCCGTCCACCGACAGCGGCAGCCCGCACACCATCAGCGCCAGCAGCGCGCCGACACCGGCCGGGGGCAGGGTGGAGATGATGGTGAAGGGATGGATGTAGCTCTCATACAGCACGCCCAGCACGATGTAGATCAGCACCAGCGAGGCGAGCAGCAGCCACACCACGTCGGTCTGGCTGCCGGTGAACTCGGCGGCCTTGCCGATGAACTGCGCGTGCACCTGCGACGGCATGTCCAGGCTGGCCTTGGTCTCTTCGATCGCCTTCACCGCATCGGACAGCGAGTAGCCGGGCGCGATGTTGAACGACACCGTGACCGCCGGCAGCTGCTGCTGGTGGCTGACCACCAGCGGAGTGCTGGTGACCCGGCCTTCGGCCAGCGCGGCCAGCGGGATGATGTTACCGGCGCCGACCGGGATGCCGGTGTTCTGCGCACCGATACCGGTGGCGGTGGACGAGTTGGACGAGGTCACCTGGCCGAAGTTGGTCGCATTGCTGCCGGTCAGTGCGCCGGCGCCGTTGGAGGCGACCGCCAGCTGGTTCATCAGCGCGGTGCTGGTGCGGAACTCCGGCGCCACTTCCAGCACCACGCGGTACTGGTTGAGCTCGGTGAAGATGGTCGAGATCTGGCGCTGGCCGAAGGCGTCGTACAGCGTGTCGTCGATGGTCTGCATCGGCACGCCGAGCACGCTGGCCTTGTCGCGGTCGATGGTCAGTTCGAGCGCGCGGCCCTGGTTGGACAGGTTGTTGTCCACGTCGGCCAGTTCCGGACGCTGGCGCAGCGCCTCGGTCATCCGCGTGGCCTGCAGCGCGACCTGGGCGCTGTCCACGTCCGACAGCGAATACTGGTACTCGGTGGCGGCCACGCGGGTATCCAGGGTGACGTCCTGCACCGGCTTGAGGTACAGCGCCACGCCGGGGATGCCGGCCACGGCCTTCTGCAGGCGCGGAAGGATTTCATCCAGCCCGTCGCGGTCGCCGCGCTCCTTCAGCACGATCGACAGCTGGCCCTGGTTGAGTGTGGGATTCATGGTGCCGGCGCCGATGAAGGCCGACACGCCGGTCACCGCCGGGTCGCCGCGCAGCGCTTCGGCCACGGCCTTGGTGCGCTGCTCCATCTGCGGGAAGGCGATGTTCTGGTCGGCCTGGACCACGCCGGTGATCAGGCCGGTGTCCTGCTCGGGCAGCAGGCCCTTGGGGATCACGATGTAGAGCACCACGGTCAGCACCAGTGCGCCGGCGGCGACGGCCAGGGTCAGCGGCTGATGCTCGAGCACCCAGTCCAGGCTGCGTTCGTACAGGCCGACGGTGCGCGACCACACGGTGGTCTTGCCGGACGCGGCCGCCCGCTCGTGCGCGTCTTCGCCTTCGGGCAGCGCATCGGGCTTGAGCAGGTAGGCGCACATCATCGGGGTGAGCGTCAGCGAGATCAGCATCGACAGCGTCACCGCGATGCTCAGCACCCAGGCGAATTCGTGGAACAGCCGGCCGGTGACACCGGGCATCAGCAGCAGCGGCAGGAACACCGCCACCAGCGAGATGGTCAGCGAGAGCACGGTGAAGCCGATCTGCTGCGCACCGATCTCGGCCGCTTCGGGTCCGCTCTTGCCCTGTTCGATGTAACGCACGATGTTCTCGATCATCACGATCGCATCGTCGACCACGAAGCCGGTGGCCACCACCAGCGCCATCAGCGAGAGGTTGTCCAGCGACATGCCGGCGAACGCCATCACGCCGAAGGTGCCGGCCAGCGACAGCGGCACCGCTACCGAGGGAATGATGGTCGCCCACAGGCGGCGCAGGAACACGAAGATCACCGCGACCACCAGGCCGATGGTGAGGATCAGGGTGAACTGCACTTCATGCACCGAAGCGCGGATGGTCTCGGTACGGTCGTTGAAGATCTCCAGGTGCACGTCGGCCGGCAGCACGTTCTGCAGCTGCGGCAGCAGCGCACGGATGCGCTCGACGGTCTGCACGATGTTGGCGCCGGGCTGGCGGCGCACTTCCAGCAGCACCGCCGGCTTGCCATCGGCCCATGCGGCCAGCTGGTCGTTCTCCACGCCGTCGACCACGTTGGCCACGTCGGACAGGCGTACCGGGCGGCTGTTCTTGTAGCTGATGATGGTGTCGCGGTACTCGGCGGCGCTGGTCAGCTGGTCGTTGGTGCCGATCGAATAGGACTGGGTCTTGCCGTTGAGCGAGCCCTTTGGCGCATTGACGTTGGCCTGGGTCAGCGCGCTGCGCAGGTCTTCCAGGGTCAGGCCCATGTTGGACAGCTGCGCCGGATTGACCTGGATGCGCACGGCCGGGCGCACGTTGCCGGCGATGGAGACCAGGCCCACGCCCTGCACCTGCGACAGGCGCTGGGCGAGGATGGAGTCGGCGTAGTTGTTGACGTCGCGCAGCGGGCGCGTGTCGGAGGTGAGCTTGAGGGTGACGATCGCCGCGTCGGCCGGGTTCACCCGGTTGTAGACCGGCTGGTAGGGCAGCGAGGAGGGCAGGGTGGCCTGGCGGATCGCGGCCTGCACGTCCTGCGCGGCGATGTCGATGTCGCGGTCCATCGAGAACTGCAGGATGATCGTGGACAGCCCCGCCGACGAATCGGAGGTCATGATCTCCAGCCCGGAGATCTGCCCGAACTGGCGCTCCAGCGGCGTGGTCACCAGCGAGGCCATGGTGACCGCGTTGGCGCCGGGGTACTGGGTGGTCACCACCAGGCTCGGCGCATCGATCTCGGGCAGCGCCGACACCGGCAGCTGGCGGTAGCCGAGGATGCCGAGCAGCAGCAGGCCCGCCATCAGCAGCGAAGTGGCGATCGGGCGGCGGATGAAAATCGTCGAAAAGCCCACGGGCGGGTCCTTGCTGGTGCGTCGTGCTGCGGTGGATCAGGCGAACGCCGGCAGGTGCGCCGGCGTCAGGAACGTGGGGCGGGCGCGATCAGCGCGGACCGCCGCCGCGGCGTCCACCGCCACCCTGCTGCTGGGCGGCCTTGAGCTCGGCTTCGGTCGGCGCGGCCGGGGTTTCGCCCGGCTTGAGCGCGGTGACCTTGGCGCCCGGCTTGAGCCGGAACTGGCCTTCGCTCACGACCCGCTCGCCGCCCTTCAGGCCCTCGGTGATCTGCACCTGGCTGTCGCCGACTTCCACGCCGCTCTTGACCGTCTGCATGGCCACGGTGCTGTCCGGCTTGACGATATAGACGTACTCGCCATCCGGGCCGCGCATCACGGCCTGGGTCGGGATCACCACACCGCCGGCGATGGTGCGCAGCTGCATGCGGACGTTGACGAACTGGCCCGGCCACAGCGCATTGTCTTCGTTGTCGAACAGGGCGCGCGCGCGGAAGGTGCCGCTGTCGCTGCTGATCTGGTTGTCGACCACGTCCAGCTTGCCGCCATCGGTGAGCACGTGCGCATCGTTGCGGTCCAGCGCGGCGATATCCACCGCGCCGGCGGCCTGGGCCTGGCGCACGGCCGGCAGCTGGCGCTCGGGCAGGTTGAACACCACGTGGATCGGATGGATCTGGGTCAGCGTCACCAGCGCGGCGCCGGCGCTGACGATGTTGCCGGCATCGACCGCGCGGATACCGGCGATGCCGGAGATCGGCGCGGTGACGCGGGTGTACTGCAGCTGCACCTGGGCGGCGCGCATGCTGGCCTCGTTGGCGGCCACGGCACTCTCGAACTGGGCGACCTGGTTGCGCTGGGTGTCGAGGTCGGTCTTGGCCACGTACTGGCGGTACTCGGGCGAATTGGAGCGCTGGTAGTTGGAGCGCGCGGTGGCGAGCTGGGCCTGGTTCTGGCGCTTGGCCGCCGCGGCTTCATCAAAGCTGGCCTGCAGGGTGCGCGGATCGATCTGCGCGAGCAGGTCGCCCTTCTTCACTTCCTGGCCTTCCTTGAAGTTCAGGCTGATCAGCTGGCCGCCCACCTGCGGGCTCACCGTGACGGTGTTCATCGCCGCGACCGTGCCCAGCGCGCTGGCATAGACCGGTACGTCCTGGCGGACCGCATCGATCACCGTGACCGGCACCGGGCCTGCATTGGCCGGATCACCGCCCTGGCGCCCTTCGGCTGCCGGACCCGCCGCGTCCCCCTTCTTGCCACCCATCAGGCGCACGCCGACAACGGCAACCACCAGCACTGCGACCACCAGCAGCACGATCTTCCAGAAACGCGACATTCAATAACTCCTGAGGGGGCTGGCGGAGGGCGGGGGGCCCCGGTTGGCTAGGCGCAAAGCATACCCGTCGCCCGTGGGCTTTCATGCATGACGGATGGGACGGGCGATCAGACCGGATGTGACGGGTGAGGTTCCCTGCATGAACGTCTGCCGGGGCAGAAAGTTACAGCGTGATCGGCGCCGATGCCCTACATTCAGGTTCGACCGCCGTCCTGATCCGTGGAGACCCTCAATGCCCCGTCTGTCGCTGTTGATGTCCGCCCTGCTGCTGGCCGCCCCCGGCCTGGCCGCCGCCGCCCCTGCCGAACGCCCGGAAGTGGCCGCCGCCGCGACCCGCCTGAAGGCCCAGGTGATCGACTGGCGCCGCGACTTCCACCAGCACCCGGAGCTGTCCAACCGCGAAGAACGCACCTCGGCCAAGGTCGCCGAGCGCCTGCGCGCGATGGGCCTGAAGCCGCAGACCGGCATCGCCCACCACGGCGTGGTGGCGATCATCAAGGGCGGCAAGCCCGGCCCGCGGATCGCCCTGCGCGCGGACATGGACGCGCTGCCGGTGACCGAGCAGACCGGCCTGCCGTTCGCCTCCAAGGCCACCAGCACCTATCGCGGCGAGACCGTCGGGGTGATGCATGCCTGCGGCCACGACGCCCACACCGCCACCCTGCTGGGCGTGGCCGATGCGCTGGTGAAGATGCGCGCGAACCTGCCCGGCGAAGTGATGCTGATCTTCCAGCCCGCCGAAGAAGGCGCGCCGCCGCCGGAAGAGGGCGGTGCGGCGTTGATGCTCAAGGAAGGCCTGTTCAAGGACTTCAAGCCGGAGGCGGTATTCGGCCTGCATGTGTTCTCCAGCGTGCCGGCCGGCCAGATCGCGGTGCGTGGCGGCCCGCTGATGGCGGCGTCGGATCGTTTCGGGATCAAGGTGATCGGCCGCCAGACCCATGGCTCGGCGCCGTGGAACGGGGTGGACCCGATCGTGGCAACGGCCGACCTGGTCGGCACCGCGCAGACCATCGTCAGCCGCCGCGCCAACCTGTCCAAGCAGCCGGCCGTGGTGACCTTCGGCGCGATCAAGGGCGGCATCCGCTACAACATCATCCCCGATGAAGTGGAGATGGTCGGCACCATCCGGACCTTCGACGAGGGCATGCGCCAGCAGATTTTCGCCGACCTGCGCAACGTGGCCGAACACACCGCCGCTGCCCATGGCGCCAAGGCGGAAACCGAGATCTACGAGGCCGAGGGCAACCCGGCCACGGTCAACGATCCGGCGCTGACCGCGCGGATGCTGCCGAGCCTGCAGGCCGTGGTGGGCGAGGGCAACGTCTACGAGCCGCCGCTGCAGATGGGCGCGGAGGACTTCTCGCTGTATGCCCAGCAGGTGCCCGGCATGTTCTTCTTCGTGGGCTCCACCAGCGAAGGAATCGATCCCGCCACCGCGCCGGCCAATCATTCGCCGAAGTTCCTGCTCGATGAGAAGGCGCTGGACGTGGGCCTGCGCGCGCTGCTGCAGGTGAGTCTGGATTATCTGAACGGGGCGCCGGCTGCGGCGCCTGGCGCAGGCTGAAGTCAGCGCCAGGCTGGTAGACGGTAGGTCCCGGCCGTTGGCCCGGGCGAAACCCGGCACGGGCGGGAGGGTTCCGATCCTCCCGCCGACTGGAAACGCCATCACCCGGTCGTCGTGGCCGTTCGGTTTCGCCGCCGGACGCCGCGCGCCTACCGGCGTAAAATGGCGGCATGAATACCCCCCAGGACTCCAGCCTCGGTCGCGAGGTGGCTTACCCGTCGCAGTACGATCCCGGCCTGCTCTTTCCCATCCCGCGCCGTGGCGCCCGCGAGGAGATCGGCCTGGACGAGGCGGCACTGCCGTTCGTCGGCCATGACCGCTGGCAGGCCTATGAGCTGAGCTGGCTGGACGGTCGCGGCAAGCCGCGCGTGGCGGTCGCCACGGTCAGCGTGCCGTGCACCTCGTCGAACCTGATCGAATCCAAGTCGTTCAAGCTCTACCTCAACTCCCTCAACAGCACGCGTTTCGACGATGACGCTGCCGCACGGCTGTGCATCACCCGCGACCTGTCGGCCTGTGCCGGCGCGGTGGTGACGGTGGTGTTCGGCGTGCCGCCGCTGGTGGAAGACGCCGAGGGCGAATCGCTGGACGAACGCGATGTCGCCATCGAGCGCTACGGACCGCCCGCACCGGAGTTTCTGTTCGCCGATGCCGATGAGGTGGTGACCGAGACGTTGAGCTCGGCCCTGCTGAAGTCCAACTGCCCGGTCACCGGCCAGCCGGACTGGGCCAGCGTCAGCGTGCGCTACCGCGGCCCGAAGATCGACCGCGACGGCCTGCTCAAGTACCTGATCAGCTATCGCGAACACGCCGAGTTCCACGAGCAGTGCGTGGAGCGGATCTTCAGCGAGATCACCCAGCGCTGCCAGCCGCAGTGGCTGGAAGTGGAAGCGCGCTACACCCGCCGCGGTGGCCTGGACATCAACCCGTGGCGGGCCAGCCCGGGCATCGCCGCCCCGGCGCGCACCGTCCGCGACCTGCGCCAGTAGGCATCGACCGTTGGTCGATGCGGTCAAGCACGCATCAAGTCCACGGTAGAGCCACGCCATGCGTGGCTGCGCGTGGCAGCGAGTCGATCGGCCCCGCCAGCCACGCATGGCGTGGCTCTACCTGACGGCGGTGCCCCGTCTGTCAGGTTCCGCGCGTCTTCACATCCACGCCATGCCCCATTAACAAGGGCTGTGACACCGTGCCTCCCATGTCGTCAATCAAGACGGGAGTGTATGGATGAGTACCGATAAGAAAGTCGACTTTTCCGGTGTCAGCGCCAGCGTCGATACCACCGCGCAGAAAGTCGATCAGGTTGATTTCTCGGGCGTGACCGCCTCGGTGGATACCACCGCGGAGAAGGTCGGAGGCACCTACACGGTGCAGAAGGGCGATTCGCTCTCGAAGATCGCCAAGCAGGAACTGGGCGATGGCAATGCGTGGAAGCGCATCTTCGAGGCCAACCGCGACGTGCTGGACGACCCGGACAAGATCCAGCCGGGCCAGACCCTGAAACTGCCGCCCAAAGCCTGATCCGCTGCACTGCCCACCATCTCACAGGGAGCAACCTCCATGAAGAAGTCGTCCATCAGTACTGCCGTTCTCGCTGCGCTTCTGGCCACCGTGGCCCTGGCCGGCTGCAAGAAGAAAGAAGACACCGCCGACAACAACGCGCAGCCGGCCGCGACCGCGCCTGCCGCCCCGGCCCCGATGACCGAAGCCGCCCCGCAGCCGATGACCGCTGCAACCGGTGTGATGGTCTCCGCGGTCACCGTGGGCAAGACCGCTGCGGCGGACAAGACCGTCACCTCGGCCGCGCTGTTCGCGCCGAAGGACGACATCATCGTCTCGATCCGCACCGATGGCAGCGCCAACAACGCCAACGTGGCGGCCAAGCTGACCTTCCAGAACGGTCAGGTCGCCGGTGAGCAGAACCAGGTGGTGAACACCACCGGTGCCGAGACCACCAACATCGCCTTCAAGAATGCCAATGGCTGGCCGGCGGGCAAGTACCGCGCGGAAGTCATGGTGGATGGTAAGGCGGCTGGATCGCCGCAGGAGTTCGAGGTCAAGTAAGCCCAGGCGCCGACTCTCTCCCGGCAACAGGCTCACGATGGACGCAGCCGCGAGGCTGCGTCTTTTTTATGGGCGTCTGCCAGACCACAGCGTTCCAGTACGTTTGCGTATGGGGCGGCTTTGCTCCGGGGGGCTGAAAACGCGACAATGCGGGGGTTTCCCGCCGTGCGCGCCGTTGGTTGGCGCGGTCCCCGGGGAAAGTGCGGGCCACGCTCTGCGAGGCCCTGCACGCGACACGGTTGCACGCGGCCCGGCATTGCCGTCGGCCATCATTCACGAGATCTGCAAGAGAGCCCTGATCCCCCATGTCGAACACGCCCAAGATTCTCTACACGCTCACCGATGAAGCCCCGTTCCTGGCCACGCAGTCGCTGCTGCCGATCGTCGAGGCCTACACCGCCACCGCCGGCATCGCCGTGGAAACCCGCGACATTTCGCTGTCCGGCCGCATCCTGGCCCTTTTCCCGGATTACCTGAAGGACGACCAGAAGGAAGCCGACCACCTGGCCGAACTGGGCCAGCTGGCGACCACCCCGGACGCGAACATCATCAAGCTGCCCAACATCAGCGCCTCGGTGCCGCAGCTGAAGGCCGCGATCAAGGAACTGCAGGACCAGGGCTTCGCGCTGCCGAATTACCCGGACGTGCCGACCGACGACGTCTCGCGCGACATCAAGGCGCGCTACGACAAGGTCAAGGGCAGCGCGGTGAACCCGGTGCTGCGCGAAGGCAACTCCGACCGCCGCGCGCCGCTGTCGGTCAAGAACTACGCCCGCAAGCATCCACATCGCATGGGCAAGTGGTCCAAGGACTGCAAGTCGCATGTCTCGCACATGGACGGCGGTGACTTCTACGGCAGCGAAAAGTCGGCGACGCTGGCCGACGCCGGCAGCCTGAAGATCGAGCTGTTCAAGGCCGACGGCAGCAGCGTCGTGCTCAAGGAAAAGACCGCGGTCAAGGCCGGTGAGATCGTCGACGCCGCGGTGATGAGCCGCACTGCGCTGGCCTCGTTCGTGCAGGCGCAGATCGCCGATGCCAAGGCCAAGGGCGTGCTGTTCTCGCTGCACCTGAAGGCCACCATGATGAAGGTCTCGGACCCGATCATGTTCGGCGTGGTCATCGAAGAGTTCTACAAGGATGTGCTGGCCAAGCACGCCGACGTGCTCAAGCAGGCCGGTTTCGATCCGAACAACGGCATCGGCGATCTGTTCGCGCGCCTGCCGCAGCTGCCCGAGGCCACCCAGGAAGCGATCAAGGCCGACCTGGCTGCCGAGTACGGCAAGCGCCCGGGCCTGGCCATGGTCAATTCGGACAAGGGCATCACCAACCTGCACGTGCCCAGCGACGTGATCGTCGATGCGTCGATGCCGGCGATGATCCGCGACTCCGGTGGCATGTGGAATGCCGACGGCAAACTGCAGGACACCAAGGCCGTCATTCCGGACCGTTGCTACGCCGGTGTGTACCAGGCCGTGATCGACGACTGCCGCACCCACGGTGCCTTCGACCCGGCGACCATGGGCTCGGTGCCCAACGTCGGCCTGATGGCGCAGAAAGCCGAGGAATACGGTTCGCACGACAAGACCTTCCAGATTCCGGCCGACGGCACCGTGCGGGTCACCGACGACGCCGGCAAGGTGATCTTCGAGCATGCCGTGCAGACCGGCGACATCTGGCGCATGTGCCAGACCAAGGACGCCCCGATCCAGGACTGGGTGAAGCTGGCCGTCAACCGTGCCCGCCTGAGCGGCACCCCGGCGGTGTTCTGGCTGGACGCTGCCCGCGCGCACGATGCGCAGGTGATCGCCAAGGTCGAGACCTACCTGAAGGACCACGACATCAGCGGCCTGGACATCCGCATCCTGGCGCCGGTGGAAGCGACCGCCTTCTCGCTGGACCGCATCCGCAAGGGTGAGGACACCATCTCGGTCACCGGCAACGTGCTGCGCGATTACCTGACCGACCTGTTCCCGATCATGGAGCTGGGCACCAGCGCCAAGATGCTCTCCATCGTGCCGCTGATGGCCGGCGGTGGCCTGTTCGAGACCGGTGCCGGTGGTTCGGCGCCCAAGCACGTGCAGCAGTTCGTCGAAGAGGATTACCTGCGTTGGGATTCGCTGGGCGAATTCCTGGCCCTGGCCGCGTCGCTGGAGCACCTGGGCAACCGCTACGACAACGCCGGTGCCACCGTGCTGGCCAAGACCCTGGACCAGGCCAACGGCCAGTTCCTGGACAACGACAAGTCGCCGTCGCGCAAGCTGGGCGGCATCGACAACCGCGGCAGCCACTTCTACATCGCGCTGTACTGGGCCCAGGCCCTGGCCGCGCAGGATGACGATGCCGCGCTGAAGGCCCGTTTTGCTCCGCTGGCCAAGGCACTGGCCGACAACGAGCAGGCCATCGTCGGTGAGCTGGCGGCGGTGCAGGGCAAGGCGGTCGACATCGGCGGCTACTACCGTCCGGACGTGGCCAAGGCCAGCGCCGCGATGCGTCCGAGCAGCACCTTCAACAGCGCGCTGTCTGCGCTGTAAGGCAGCGGTACCGCACCTGCGGTGATCGATGAAGAACCCGCGCCTAGGCGCGGGTTTTTTTATGGGCGGTGGCAAGGCCGGTACGCCTGCCTCACCTGCTGCGTTGGCGCGTCTTGCCAACGTGGGAGAGGATGCGAGCGATCTCCGCATCCAGCGCCGCCTGTCGGTCTGCAGCCTCCAACCGCAGGACGACGGTTGCATCAGTCTCCGTGCAGGCGCCAATGTTGAGGCACAGCACATCCATCAATTCGCTGCCGGCCGCGCATGCTAGACCTTGTTGGCAGGCAGCTATCTGCCAGGCGAGCCCGCTGATCTTCGGATCCACGGAAGGCGCTTCCTGCCCGGCTGCCGTTTCAGCGAGGGCACCCAGGTAGGCCATGGCCGTCGCGTCACCGGAGGCAGTGACCTGCGCTGCCAAGCCTGCGTACTCTTCTGCCGTGAGTGGCGCCGTCACGCTCTGCCGCTGACGCAACCACAGCTGCGAAGCAAGATCTCCCCCGCGCGCAGCCTGCTCCCGCCATAGCAGCATGGCCTCAAGTGGAATGAACTGGCCACCATCCACGCCGCCACATTGCGCGAAGACACGCTGGCCGATCAGGCGCATCTGCTGACCGGCGTCCGGGTCCGAATGCAGCGTGGCCATGCTTTCGATGCCTTCAAGATAGGAGGTGCGCCGGACGTTGACCAAAAAGCATTTCTCGTAGAGCTCGGCCAGCCGACGCTGCGCAAGGACATCGCCACGCTCTGCCGCCGCGCTGACGCGTTCGAATTCCTGGCGCGTAGCATCCTCGAAGCGGGCTGCAAGCGGCTCAGGTTCCAGCGCCTGGGAGGCCGGAGCCACCGCTGCCCCCGTGGGCGCCACGGCCGTCGATGACGGCCCCGTCACTGCCTGCAAGGCCGGTGGTCGTTCTCCGGTGACCGAATGCACCGCCAGCAACCCGGCGGCCACCAGGAGCGCTCCGCCCAATGCCTTCCTTCGGCGACTCGTCTTCATTGCTCTCCCTGCCCACACCCCGACGTTGCGACTTTACCCCGGAACGGCGCGGCGAACGCCCGCTGGGCAACCCCCAGTCGCTGCCGTATGGTGGCAGCAGGTCCTCTGGAAATGGCTGCATGCGCGCCTGCTGTTCCTGCCGGTTCCATCACTGCGCCATCCGGGGTGTCGCATGAACGCGACGCCGGACGCGCTCGCGCGGCTGATCCGCGATGGCTTCGAGGACTACCATGCGCGCTTCGCGGCGATCAGCCGGCGTGCGCGGCAGCGCTTCGAACAGCGCGACTGGGTGGGTGCGCGGCAGGACGCCGTGGAGCGCATCGCGCTGTATGACCAGTGCATCGCCGAGACCGTCGATGCCCTGCGCCGCGCAGTCGGTGAGCGTGTGGGTGAGCGCGCGCTGTGGCTGGAGGTTCGCGCGGCGTATGCCGCGCTGCTGGCCGGATTGATCGACGCCGAACTGTACAAGACCTTCTACAACACGCTGGCACGCCGGCTGTTCGCCACCCGCGGCGTGGACGGGGCGATCGAGTTCATGGCGATGGATGTTGAGCCGTCCGACGCCATTACCCATCCCGTCGCGCGGCACAGCTATACCCTCTCACCGACGCGCCCGGCCGACGCGTTCATGCGCGTCCTCGGCGACTATCGTTTCCATGTGCCCTATGCGCACCAGCTGCGTTGTGCTGCCGCGATCGCGGTGCGGCTGCAGGATGATCTGGCGCACTGGGGCGACTACCCGGTGCGCAGCATCGAACTGCTCGACACCGTGTTCTACCGTGAGCGCCGCGCCTATCTGGTCGGACGCGTGTTCGGCGAGCATCGCTTCTCGCCCTGCGTGATCGCGCTGGTGCATGACGAACACGGTGTTCGCGTGGATGCGGTGCTGACCCGGCGCCGCGATGTCGCCCATCTGTTCGGCGTCTCGCGCAGCTATTTCCAGGCGGATCTGGCGACCGTGGGCGATGCGGTGGTATTCCTGCGCAGCCTGCTGCCGGGCAAGCCGGTGGATGAGATCTACACGGTGCTCGGGCGCGCCAAGCAGGGCAAGACCGAGCGCTATCGCACCTTCTTCCGTCATTTCCAGGAGCAGCCGGGGGAACAGTTGGTGCATGCCGATGGCACGCCCGGCATGGTCATGGCGGTGTTCACCCTGCCCAGCTATCCGCTGGTGTTCAAGCTGATCCGGGACCGTTTCGCCTGGCCGAAAACCATGACCCGGCACCAGGTCGAGGAGAAGTATGCGTTGGTGTTCAACCTGGACCGCGTTGGCCGACTGCTTGATGCGCAGCCCTATCGGCACCTGCGCTTCCCGCGGGCGCGCTTCTCCGCGGCGCTGCGCGACGAGCTGCTGACCCAGTGCGCCAGCAGCGTGCATGAGGACGGCGACGAACTGGTGATCGCGCTGTGCTACGTGCAGCGGCGATTCCGCCCGCTCAATCTGTATCTGCGCGAGCAGACCGTGGAGTCGCGACGCGTGGCCGCACTGGACTATGCGCAGGCGATCACCGACATGGCGCGCAACAACATCTTTCCCGGCGATATGTTGCCGAAGAACTTCGGCGTCTCGCGGCATGGGCGTGCGGTCTTCTACGACTACGATGAGCTGTGTCTGGTCACCGAGTGCAACTTCCGTGCGTGGCCGGTGCCGCGCAACGAGGAGGAAGCGCTGGCTGACGAGCCGTGGTTCCAGATCGGTCCACGCGATGTGTTCCCGGAGCGCTTCTGGATGTTCATGGGCCTGCCGGCGGCTGAGCTGGCGGCGGTGCGCGAGCATTTCGCCCACCTGTTCGATCCGGCGTGGTGGCAGCGGCTGCAGGCGGGGTTCGCGGCCGGTCAATATCCGGATACGCCTCCCTATGCAGCAAGTAATAGGCTTGCCTGATTGGCCTCTCCAGGAAACCCGGGGTAGGCTTGCATGCATTCACAAGGAGAAGGTGAGATGCGTTCATTCCGAAGCGTTGCGTTGATGCTTGTACTGGGGAGCGTGGGGGCGTCGACGATGTTCGATGTGGCCGCGCAGACGAAGCGCGAGGTGCGCGAGCAGGCTGAAGCGAGCATGGTGCTGACCGGTGAGATCGATATCGGTACCGAAGGCCAGGTCGAGGCGTTCCGCCTGGACAAGCGCGCGCAGGTCGACGAGACCATCGTCACGTTCGTCGAAGGTGCCGTGAAGACGTGGCGTTTCGCCCCGGTGCTGGTGGATGGCCAGGCGGTCAAGGCACGTACGCCGGCCACCATCCGCCTGGGTGCGAAGAACAACCCCGATGGCACCGGCCAGGTCACGCTGCTGGCAGCGAACTTCGAGACGTACGACGAAACCTCGACCGACAACGTCACCAAGGTGAAGATGTCGCCGCCGGTGTATCCCGAGGATGTCTTCAATGCGCGCGGCCGTGGCGATGTACTGCTGCTGATACAGGTCGGGCGCGACGGGAAGGTACTGGATGTGGCCACCGAGCAGGTCAATCTTCGTGTAATCGCAAACGAGGCGAACATGCGGAAAATGCGCGACAAGCTGGCCCGCGTGTCGATGGGCGCCGCACGTAAGTGGACCTTCAAGGCGCCCTCTACCGGAGATCAGAAGGACGAGGCGAGCTGGACCATCCGGGTGCCGGTGCGATTCTCGTTCAGCGATGAGGTGGAGCGCTACGGCCGCTGGGACGCCTACATTCCCGGCCCGCACCAGCAGGCCCCGTGGCGCAGCGACAAGGTACTGAGCGCCGATGCCAATGCCGACCTGCTGCCCGCCGGCGGCGTGTTCATGGCGGACGCCGCCAGCAAGGCGCCGAAGCTGCTGACGCCTATTGGCGGCTGATCCCTCCGTCCGTGGTGCATCACCCGCGGCCTTCAACAGGCAGGACAGCATGCGCAGGTGTCTCGAAAGCGAGCTGAGGAGTTTGCTAGTCTGACCGCCCATCAGGACAAGGAGTCGGATTGATGAAAGCGGCATGGCAGTGGGTACTGGCGCTTGGCGTGGCAGCAGCCAGCGTAGGGGTGGCACCACAGGACCTTCGTGCGTCACCGAGCATGCGCGCGCTGCAGGGTCAGGTGGAGTCGAGCATGCGGATCAAGGGCAGCCTCGATATCGGTGCGGACGGCCGCGTCGTTGCGGTGCGCCTGGATCGGGAAAGCGCGATTCCGGCAGGCGTCGTCACCTTTGTGAAAGATGCGGTCGCCCGGTGGGAGTTCGAGCCCACCGTACGCGACGGCCAGTCCGTCGCCGTCACCACGCCGATGACGCTGCGCCTGATCGGCAAGACGCTGGACGATGGCAGTTCGCGTGTGGAGATCCGCCACGCCAGCTTTGTCGAGTACGACGAAAACGATCCGACCATCGTGGCCCGCGAGCGGGGATCGGTCCCGACCTTCCCTGTGCGCCGGGTGGGCCGCGAAGCCGCTGCGGATGTGTTCCTGCTGATCCAGGTGGGACGCGATGGCAAGGTGCGCAACGTGCTGGCCGAGCAGGTCAATCTGCGCGTGCTGGTATCGCCGCGTGAGATCGCATCAACTCGCGCCGCGTTTGCCGACAGTGCCACACAGGCCGCGCGCGACTGGCAGTTCCGGGTGCCGACGCAGGGCCCACGGGCCGCCCGCGACACGTGGGTGGTGCGCGTCGCGGTGCGCTTCGCACCGCCGGAAGATCGCAGTACGACACGGTGGGAGCCGTATCTTCCTGGCCCGCGCAACACCGCGCCCTGGCTGGCGCCCGGGACACAGTCCGTCGCGCCGGATGCCTTCGATGATGGCGTCTACCTGGCGGGTGAAAAGACCGGTCCGCAGTTGAAGACCGTGCTGGATCAGGGCTGAGGCTCGCGTAACGAAGGCAGCCTCTGGTGAGGCTGCTGACCCTGAATCGATTCACTCAGGGGTGTGTTCAACGCGCGCCATCCTGACCGATCCCGGGACGCTCCGCCTGCGGATACACCACCGTGCGATTGCGGCCCTGTTCCTTGGCCATGTACAGCGCCTTGTCGGCCAGCCGCAGCGCCTGCTGCGGATCGGCGTGATAGGTCGGGTAATGGGCCACGCCCAGCGACACGGTCACCATGCCGACCTGCTCGAACACTTCGGCGGCGACCTGCACGCGCAGGCGCTCGGCCACCTGGGCGGCGTTGGTCGCGTCGACACCCGGCAGCAGGACCAGGAATTCTTCGCCCCCGTTGCGGCAGAGCAGGTCGGTATCGCGCGCGTCATCGCGCATCAGCTGCGCGATGCGCAGGATCACCGCATCGCCGACGGCGTGGCCGAAGCGGTCGTTGATGGTCTTGAAGCGGTCGATGTCCAGCGCGATGATCCCGAACGGTTGCCCGCGCGCCTGCCAGTCTTCCAGCCCCTGCTGCAGACCACGCCGGTTCTGCAGGCCGGTGAGCGGGTCGGTCATGCTGGCGCGGTTGAGCTTGCCGATGCGGTCCTGCAGCAGGTTGAAACTGTAGAGCAGGGCGGTCCTGAGCTGGGCCACCTCGTAGTACCAGGCGCGGATGCCGGTGACATGGCGGATGGCGATGCCGGTGTCGCGGTTCTGTACGTTGCGCGCCAACTGCCACAGCGGCCGCGAGATGCGCCGTGCGAACCACCAGGTGATCAGCAGCGACAGGATGCCCAGCGGGATCGCGTTCCAGATCACCGAGGACATCAGTTTGGACAACGCGGCCAGCGTGGCGGTGGTCGGGCGCTGGGCGACCACGCCCCAGCCCACGCTCGGCACCGGTGCATAGCCGGCCAGCATCAATACGCCGTGGCTGTTGCGCACCTGCTGCGCGCCGGAATGCCCGTGGGTGACCGCCTGGACGGCCGGGTTCTCCAGCGCGAACTGGCCGACCCGGTCCTGTTCGATGTGGTACAGGATGCGACCGTGGCGATCGACCACGTACAGGTAGGAGCCATCGCGGTAATAGTGTTTGCCCAGCAGGGACTGCAGGATGCTGCGCTGGCGCAGGTAGATCGTCCCGCTGACGTAGCCCTGGTACTCGCCCTGTGCAGAGAAGATCGGGTGCGAGATCGCGACCAGCAGCCGGCCTGTCGCCGACTCGTAGGGGTCGCTGATGAAGGGCACGCGGCGATCGAGGGCATCGCGGTTGCCGCTGCTCTTGAGCAGCACGCCCTGCAGCGCCAGGCTCTGCGGCGAGGTGGCCAGCACGGTGCCGCCGGCATCCACGATCAGCACCGAGTTGAAGCTGTTGGTCTGCAGCTGCAGGCGCGCTGCCTCGGCTTCCAGCGCCTCGCGATCGTGACGGCGCTGGCCGAGCAGGGTGGCGCTGTAGGCCACCTGCTGCTGGGCCGACAGCACGAAGTTCTGGGTCGACTCGGCAAGCTTGCTGGCGTACACGCGGTTGGCCTCCAGCGTGTTGCCGATCAACTGCTCGCGCTGCACGCGGTAGCTGGCATGCAGGGTGTTGGCCAGGGCGATGATCGCGCTGAGCAGGGCCAGGGCAAGGATCAACGTGCCGAGAGTGAGACGGGCAGACAACGGGCGCATGCGGTTCACGGGCAGCAGGGTGCAGCGCCAACCGGACAGGCGGGTGGAACGGCAACGGCGAAGCAGTCAGGAGCGCACGACATCGCCTTGAACCGGTGCGCATTCCGCGCCCGTCCGCTGACGACCCCGCCCCCGGGCGGTCAACAACACTTTCGGCGGCGATTATTGCGGATTACGCTGCCGCGTGGGTGAAGCGGTGCGTCCGCGGAGCAGCACGCTGCATCCCGCGGCGCTGGCGGCAGCCGGTGCATGTCGTGCCCGGAGCGTTGCCGTGTGTGCTGCCGACAGTGCTGGACAATCGAGGCGCAAGCGGGTTCCATGTCTGGCTGCCAATTGACCGGCACTCCCTATCTGGAAGGACACGCGATGGATACCCCCGCTGCCGTCCGCGGACAACATGTGCAAAGCAATCGCGTTGCACTGGCCGTGGTCACCGCCATTTTCTTCATGTGGGGCTTCCTCACGTGCCTCAATGACATCCTGATTCCGCATCTCAAGGCGGCGTTCGCGCTGACCTGGGTACAGGCGATGCTGGTCCAGTTCACCTTCTTCGGTGCGTACTTCCTGATGTCGCTGCCCGCCGGGCGCCTGGTCGCGGCGGTGGGTTACAAGCGTGGCATCGTCGCCGGGCTGGCCATTGCCGGCGTCGGCGCGCTGCTGTTCTGGCCGGCTGCGCAGGCGCATGTGTACGGCCTGTTCCTCGGTGCGCTGTTCGTACTGGCCACCGGCATCACGGTGCTGCAGGTGGCCGCCAATCCCTACGTCGCGCTGCTCGGGCCGGAACAGACCAGTTCCAGTCGGCTGACGCTTGCGCAGTCGATGAATGCGCTGGGCACGACCATCGCGCCGCTGTTCGGCGGGCTGCTGATCCTCTCGGCTGCGCCGCGCACCGCTGATGAGCTGGCCTTGCTGCCGCAGGCCGAGGCACTGGCCTATCGCGCCGCCGAAGCGCAGTCGGTGCAGCTGCCGTACTTCGGTCTGGCGGTCGCACTGTTCGTGCTGGCCGTGGCGATCTGGATGTTCCGCCTGCCGACGATCCCGGGCGTGGAGGACACCGCGGCCAGCGGTCGCGGCCGGCTGCGCGATGCGCTGCGCCACCGCCACCTGCGCTACGGCGTGCTGGCGATCTTCTTCTACGTGGGCGCCGAAGTTTCGATCGGCAGCGTGCTGGTCAACTTCCTCTCGATGCCGGGCATCGGCGAGGGCCTGACCGAACAGGAAGCCACGCGCTACGTGTCGCTGTACTGGGGCGGTGCGCTGGTCGGCCGACTGCTCGGTGCGGCGTTGCTGACCCGTCTCGACCCGCGCCGCATGCTGGGTGTGTTCGCGTTGATCGTGATGGCCCTGCTCACGGTGACGATGCTGGGCAGCGGCAACCTGGCCAAGTGGAGCGTGGTCAGCATCGGCCTGTTCAACTCGATCATGTTCCCGACCATCTTCGCTCTGGCGATCGCACGGCTGGGTACGCTGACCGGGCAGGCGTCGAGCCTGCTGGTGATGGCGATTGTCGGTGGGGCGGTCATTCCCCTTGCGATGGGCTGGCTGGCCGACCACCACGGGCTGCAGCTGTCCTTCCTGCTGCCCATGCTGTGCTACGTCTTCATTGCGTTCTACGCGTGGCGTGGTTCGCGCCACGGCGGCTGAGGCAACGCGACGGCGGCTGGGTAGTCCAGCGCGCCGTTCCGTCCGGAAGATGCCGAAGTCAGGATCTCGATACGAAAAAGGCCCCGCACTGCGGGGCCTTTTCCTGTCCGGATGATGCGCCGATCAGCGCTTCATCGAACCGAAGAACTCGTCGTTGGACTTGGTGTTCTTCATCTTGTCGAGCAGGAATTCCATCGCAGCCATTTCATCCATCGGATGCAGCAGCTTGCGCAGGATCCAGATCTTCTGCAGCAGTTCCGGTTCGATCAGCAGATCTTCGCGACGGGTACCCGAGCGGTTGATGTCGATCGCCGGGAACACGCGCTTTTCGGAGATACGACGGCTCAGGTGCACTTCGCTGTTGCCGGTGCCCTTGAACTCTTCGTAGATCACCTCGTCCATCTTGCTGCCGGTATCGACCAGCGCGGTGGCGATGATGGTCAGGCTGCCGCCTTCCTCCACGTTGCGCGCGGCGCCGAAGAAGCGCTTCGGACGGTGCAGGGCGTTGGCGTCCACACCACCGGTGAGCACCTTGCCGGAGCTGGGCACCACGTTGTTGTAGGCACGCGCCAGGCGGGTGATCGAGTCGAGCAGGATCACCACGTCCTTCTTGTGCTCGACCAGGCGCTTGGCACGCTCGATCACCATTTCGGCGACCTGCACGTGACGGGCGGCCGGCTCGTCGAAGGTGGAGCTGATGACTTCGCCGCGCACGGTGCGCTGCATTTCCGTCACTTCTTCCGGGCGCTCATCGATCAGCAGGACGATCAGGTGCACGTCCGGATGATTGGTGGTGATCGCCGTCGCCACCTGCTGCATCATCATCGTCTTGCCGGCCTTGGGCTGGGAGACGATCAGCGAACGCTGACCCTTGCCCTGCGGTGCCATCAGATCGAGGATGCGGCCGGTGATGTCTTCGGACGAACCGTTGCCACGTTCCAGGGTGAAGCGCTTGCGCGGGAACAGCGGGGTCAGGTTCTCGAACAGCACCTTGTTCTTCGACGCTTCCAGCGGCTCACCATTGATGGTGTCCACGATCGACAGCGCGAAGTAACGCTCGCCGTCCTTCGGGAAGCGGATGCGGCCGGACAGATGATCGCCGGTACGCAGGTTGAAGCGGCGGATCTGGCTGGGCGAAATGTAGGTATCGTCCGGGCCGGCCAGGTAGCTGGCTTCGGCCGCGCGCAGGAAGCCGAAGCCGTCCGGCAGGATTTCCAGCACGCCGTCGGCGGCAACGCCGTCGCCATGGCGGGTCAGCACCTTGAGCAGGGCGAAGATCACGTCCTGCTTGCGGGCGCGGGCGACGCCTTCGGAAATCTGCAGCTGCTCGGCGATTTCCAGCAGCTTCTGCGCCGGCATGCGCTTGAGGTCGCTCAGCGAGTAGACCGGGAAGCCTTCCGGCACGTTGGCCTGCTGGCTGCGCACGAACGGCTGCTGCTCACCGCTGTCCTGCGGCATGCCATCGTCGTTGTAGCGATCGCCACCGCGGTTGCGGTCACGGCGATTGCGGAAACGATCGCGGCGGTTGCCCTGGCCTTGACCTTGACCCTGGCCTTGGCCCTGGTTCTGGCCCTGACCCTGCTGGTACGGGTTCTGCCCGCCCTGCGGGTTCTGGTTGCGGCCGTTCTGGTTGCGCTGGCCACCGTCGCCGGTGTCCTGCTGACCACCGCCCTGCGAGGGCGATGCGTCGCCACCGGCAGACGCCGCCGGTGCCGATGCCTGCGGAGCTGCCGAAGAAGCGGCAGCCGGCGCCGGCGCGTCAGACGCGGCAGCCAGAGGCAGAGCGGGTTGTGAGGGGGGGGAACCTGCGTCGGCACCGGTGTTGGCGGCGGCCTTGGCGACGCGCGGCTTGCGCACGCGCTTCTCGGCGGGCGCGTCGGCGCTCCCGGGTTCGGAAGTAGTGATATCGGACAAGTGCTGGATTCCTCGCTAGAAGGTGCGAGCGCCCGGCAGGGCGGCGAACGTTGGGAAAGGATCTGGAAGGAAACTGCGTCCAGAAGATGCGGCGCGCGAATGCGGCCGGATATGCCGACACTAACACCGGCTCGCGGCGGCGCGCAAGCCGGGTGGGGCAGGGTCATTCATGCGGGCGACGGGCCCGCGTGGCAGCCGGACGGGCCGGCTGCCTGCTGCGATCAGGCCAGGGCCTTGTCGAGCATGCCGGCCAGCTGGGCCTTGCCGACGGCACCGATCTGCTGGGCCTGGACTTCGCCGTCCTTGAACACCAGCAGCATCGGGATCGAGCGCACGTGGTACTTGGCGGCCAGTTCGCGCTGTTCGTCGACGTTGACCTTGGCGATCTTGGCGCGGCCGTTGTAGGCGTCGGCCAGTTCGTCCAGCGCCGGGGCGATCATCTTGCAGGGACCACACCATTCGGCCCAGAAATCGACCAGCACCGGTTCCTTGGAATCCAGTACTGCGCTTTGGAAGTCAGCGGTGCTGACGTGTACAACCTTGTCGCTCATCTTGGTTTCTCGTCTGGTAATGCACCCGGCAGGGCCGGAGGAAGTTGAAGTTGGGCAACGCCACCCGGGCGTCACCCGCGTCTGGTGCCTCGTGGCCGCGGGCGGCCAGCGGTGCGTTCGGCGGATGCCTGGACGCTCACGGGGCGCAGTGTACCGCTATCGCCGTGACCGGACAGACGCTGGTTGGAAAGAAGCATCCCGTCATCGCCCACCTGCGGTGTCGCGACGATCCCCTTCGATATGCGGGGGCCTGGACCCCGGTTCCACCCCCGTCAGCGGGGCCGTTCAACCGGCGGCATGCCCGGTGAATGCGGGGTGCAGATCCACTCCCGAGGCACTGGACCGCCCTGCAACGGCGCGCCGGGCGGACATTCTCACCGGGTTGTGCGACGAACTATCCCGGTTTGGCGCCGACATTGCGCTAAACTGGGGCATTGTGCGGCGCCCTGGACCTGGAGTCCGGCCCCGCCAATCCCGGCGCAGGGGCCGTTTGCGACGGTGCCCCCCAAGATTGCAAGCCACCCCGCACCTCTGCCGGGATGGCCTTACCAAGACGGACTCATGAGCGACAAACCGCTGACCGATTTGACCTTCTCCACTTTCGACCTGCATCCGGCGCTCCAATCCGGGCTTGAAAGTGCTGGTTTCACCCGCTGCACCCCGATCCAGGCGCTGACCCTGCCGGTGGCACTGCCCGGTGGCGACGTCGCCGGCCAGGCCCAGACCGGTACCGGCAAGACCCTGGCGTTCCTGGTCGCGGTCGTGAACCGCCTGCTGACCCGCCCGGCGCTGGCCGATCGCAAGCCGGAAGATCCGCGCGCACTGATCCTGGCCCCGACCCGTGAGCTGGCCATCCAGATCCACAAGGACGCGGTGAAGTTCGGTTCCGACCTCGGCCTGCGCTTCGCGCTGGTCTACGGTGGCGTGGACTACGACAAGCAGCGCGAGATCCTGCAGCAGGGCGTGGACGTGATCATCGCCACCCCGGGCCGCCTGATCGACTACGTCAAGCAGCACAAGGTGGTTTCGCTGCACGCCTGCGAAATCTGCGTGCTCGACGAAGCCGACCGCATGTTCGACCTGGGCTTCATCAAGGACATCCGCTTCCTGCTGCGCCGCATGCCCGAGCGCAGCACGCGCCAGACGCTGCTGTTCAGCGCCACGCTCAGCCATCGCGTGCTGGAGCTGGCCTACGAGCACATGAACGAGCCGCAGAAGCTGGTGGTGGAGAGCGAATCGATCACCGCCGCCCGCGTCCGCCAGCGCATCTACTTCCCGGCCGACGAAGAAAAGATCCCGCTGCTGCTGGGCCTGCTCTCGCGCAGCGAAGGCGCCCGCACCATGGTGTTCGTCAACACCAAGGTGTTCGTCGAGCGCGTGGCGCGTTCGCTGGAAAAGGCCGGCTACCGCGTCGGCGTGCTGTCCGGCGACGTGCCGCAGAAGAAGCGTGAGAGCCTGCTCAACCGCTTCCAGAAGGGCCAGCTGGAAATCCTGGTGGCCACCGATGTCGCCGCCCGCGGCCTGCACATCGATGGCATCAAGTACGTCTACAACTACGACCTGCCGTTCGATGCGGAAGACTACGTGCACCGCATCGGCCGCACCGCGCGCCTGGGCGAAGAGGGCGATGCGATCAGCTTCGCCTGCGAGCGCTATGCGATGGGCCTGCCGGACATCGAGGCCTACATCGAACAGAAGATCCCGGTCGAACCGGTCACCAGCGAGATCCTGACCCCCATCCCGCGCGCGCCGCGCGCCCCGCTGCCGGAAGGCGAGGGCGATGCCGAGGGCGACGAGAATGAGAGCGTCGGCCAGATCTTCCGCGAAGCACGCGAAGCGCGGGCCGCCGAAGAGCAGCGCCGTGGCGGTGGCAGCAGCAGCCGTGGCGGCAAGCCGTCCGGTGGCCGCAGCGAGCGCCGCGCCCCGGGTGAGCGCAGTGCCGATGGCAAGCCCCGCCGCGAGCGCAAGCCGCGCGTGGAAGGCGAGCAGCCGGTCGCCGCCGTCGATGCGGTCGATACCGAGGCCAAGCCGCAGCTCGCGCCGACCGCCGCCCCGTCTGCCGAAGGCAGCCCGGCGGTGGAAGGTGAGCGCGCGCCGCGCAAGCGTCGTCGTCGTCGCCACGGCCGTCCGGTCGAGGGTGCCGAAGGCGCGGCAGCGACCGGCCCGGTGACCCCGGTGCAGGTGACCGCCAAGCCGATGCGCGGCACGCCGGCCGCCGACCCGGGCGCCTCGTTCCTGACCCGCCTGGGCCGCAAGATCCGCCGGATGCTGTCCGGTTCGTAAGACCGGACGCGCGACCCGCGATGCCTGGGGGGTATAGCCCCCTTGGTAAGGGGGCGGTCGCGAAGCGACGGGGGATCGGGTGCTGATGAGAGGGCCCACGGTTTGCGCAGCGAACCGTGGGGCGACAGCGTGAATGCGATGGCGCTTGCCCCGACCAACGGTCGGCACCTACCGTCTGACACCCCACCTCCACGCCGCCACCCTCGTCCTGCATAATCAGGGGATGAGCGTCCTGCGTTTTGACAATGTCAGCAAACAATATGCCGGCGGCCACCAGGCACTGGTGGACGTCAGCTTCGATGTCGCCCCCGGGGAAATGCTGTTCGTCACCGGTCACTCCGGTGCGGGCAAGAGCACCCTGCTCAAGTTGATCCATCTCGACGAGCGGCCCAGCCGCGGCGCGGTGATCTTCGATGAGCGCAACCTGCTGAAGGTGCGCGGCGGCAGCATTCCGCGGCATCGGCGCGAGGTCGGTGCGGTCTACCAGGACCACCGCCTGCTGATGGACCGCAGCATTGCCGAGAACGTCGCCCTGCCGTTGATCCTGCGCGGCACCCGCCGCAACGAGATCGGCAAGCGCGTGCGCTCGGTGCTCGAGCGCATGGGCCTGGGCCACCGCGAGAAGGCGCTGCCCTCGCAGTTGTCGGCCGGTGAGCAGCAGCGCGTCGGCATCGCCCGTGCGATTGTCGGCGAGCCCAAGCTGCTGGTCGCCGACGAACCGACCGGCAATCTGGATCCCACACTGGCGGCGGAGATCATGGCCTTGTTCGCCGAGCTGCCCGACCGTGGCACCAGCGTACTGGTGGTCAGCCACGATCTGGCCCTGCTGCGACGCATGCGCAAGCGCGTGCTGATCCTGGACCACGGCCGCCTGGTCGATGACATCTCGCCGCAGGACCTGGCCGAATGAACGCACCGGTGACCAAAGAAACCGCCGCGCCCTCACGCCTGGGCGTGTGGCTGCACCATCACGGCCACAGCGTGGTCTTCAGCCTCGGCCGCGCGTGGCGCAAGCCGTGGGCAACGCTGCTCACGGTGATGGTCATGGCACTGGCACTGGCCCTGCCGCTGGGCCTGTCGATCGCGCTGGACAACCTCACGCACTTCGCCGGCAGCGTGCAGCAGTCGCGCGACATCAACCTCTTCCTGAAGACCGACGCCGGTGCCGATGCGGCCCGCCAGGTGGCCGAGACCCTGCGCGGTCGCGCCGACGTGGCCAACGTCACCGTGCAGACGCCGGAGCAGGGCCTGGCCGAGCTGCGCGAGAGCGCCGGGCTCGGCGAAGCCATCGATGCACTGCATGACAATCCGCTGCCGACCCTGCTGATCGTGACCCCGGGCGAGGGCACCGATGACGCGCGCCTGGCGCAGTCGCTGGAGGGCCTGCCGCAGGCCGACCTGGTCCAGCACGATGCGCTGTGGCGCAAGCGCCTGGATGGCTGGCTGGGCTTCGGTACGCGCCTGGTGCAGGTGCTGTCGGTCCTGCTCGGCCTTGGTGCCGCGCTGGTGGTGGGCAATACGGTGCGGCTGGACATCCAGGCCCGCCGCGATGAGATCGGCGTGCTGCAGCTGCTCGGCGCCAGCGATGGCTTCATCCGTCGCCCCTTCCTGTATCTGGGCGCGTGGTACGGCCTGGGCGCCGGCGCGGTCGCCCTGGCATTGATCGGTGCGGCCGGGTTGGCCCTGCGCCCGCCGCTGGCCGCGCTGTCGCAGAGTTATGGCAGCCCGTTCGTGCTGCATGGTCTGGATCTGCTGCATTCCTCGTTCGTGCTGCTCGGCACCGTGGTGCTGGGCTGGCTGGGCGCCTGGCTGGTGACGGGGCATTTCCTGCGCCAGACCCGTCCGACCGAAACCTGAGGTCCGCATGCGTCCGCAAGCCCTCAAGCACCTCGCCGACGACGCACCGCGCGTGATGGTCGTCGACGGCTCCAGGCTGGTCCGCAAGTTGATTGCCGATGTGCTGCAACGCGAACTGCCGGCGGTGGAGGTGGTGGGCTGCGCGAGCATCGCCGAGGCGCGTGCGGCGCTGGACGCCGGGCCCGTCAGCCTGGTCACCACCTCGCTCACCCTGAGCGATGGCGACGGGCTGGACCTGGCGCGCATCGTGCGCGACGCGGCGGGCCAGGCCTACGTGCCGGTGATCGTGGTGTCCGGCGACGCGCAGCAGCATCTGGAGCAGCGCCGCTTCACCGAGTACGTCACCGATTATTTCGACAAGGCCCTCGGCCACGAAGCACTGGCCACCTTCATCCGTGGCTATGTGCAGCCGGAGACGATTCCCGGCGCGACCATCCTGTACGTCGAAGACAGCCGCGTCGTCGCCGAAGCGACCAAACGCATGCTCGAACGGCAGGGTTTGAACGTGCTGCATGTGCTGACCGCCGAAGATGCCTTCGCGCTGCTCACGGCCGAATCGCTCGGCCGCAGCAGCCACCGCATCGACCTGGTGCTCACCGATGTCACGCTCAAGGGCGAGCTCAGTGGCCGCGATGTGGTGCAGCGCGTGCGCGTGGATTTCGGCTACGGCAAGCGCCGCCTGCCGGTGCTGGTGATGACCGGTGACGGCAACCCGCACAATCAATCCGGCCTGCTGCAGGCCGGTGCCAACGATCTGGTGCAGAAACCGATCGAAGAGCGGCTGCTCATCACCAAGGTGCTGTTCCAGCTGCGCCTGTCCCGCCTCAACGACAAGCCTGTAGTGCGATGAATGACGATGTAGTGCCCAGCATCCAGCTCGAGCCGAGCTGGAAGACGCGTATCGGTGATTACCTGCTGCGCCCGGACATGCGCGAACTCTCCGCGTTCCTGCGCCAGCGCAAGGCGGCCGGGGCGCAGGTGTTCCCGCCCGGCCCGCAGATCTTCGCCGCGTTCGATGCCACGCCCTTCGACCAGGTCAAGGTGGTCATCCTCGGCCAGGATCCGTATCACGGGCCTGGCCAGGCGCACGGCCTGAGTTTCTCGGTGATGCCGGGCGTGCCGGTGCCGCCGTCGCTGCTGAACATCTACAAGGAGATCGAGGCCGATCTGGGCATCCCGCGTCCCGACCATGGGTGCCTGCTGCCGTGGGCGCATCGTGGCGTGCTGCTGCTCAACGCGGTGCTGACCGTGGAAGCGGGCAACGCCGGCTCGCATCAGCGTCGCGGCTGGGAAGGCTTCACTGATCACGTCGTGGACACCCTGAACCGCGAGCGCGAAGGCCTGGTTTTCCTGCTGTGGGGCAGCTACGCGCAGCAGAAAGGCAAGGTCATCGACACCGGGCGGCATCGCGTGCTCAAGGCGCCGCATCCTTCGCCGCTGTCGGCGCATCGCGGTTTCCTGGGCTGCCGCCATTTCTCGATGACCAACGAGTACCTGCAGCGCCGCGGCCACGACCGCATCGACTGGTCGCTGCCGCCGCGCGCCGCGCTGGATGCCGCGGGCTGATCACCCGCGGCCGTCTGCTACACGGCCAGCATCTCGATGATCGATTGCGCGACCTGCCGCTTGCGCGGTGGCAGCCGCCGCAGCAGCGACAGAATGTTGCCTTCCAGGTCATCGCGCACGTAGTCCTGTGCGGGCGCGGTCATCGTGAGTTCCTCCCCGCTGGCTTTGCACACGCCGCGGCCGGTGGCCAGCCACTCGAAGCGCACCCGCGTACTGATGGCGATATGTGCCAGGTGCGACACACTCGGATGGGTGCCGCCACGCCGTTCCCATTGCGCCACCGCGCTGCGCTTGACCCCGGTTTCCATCGCCAACTGCGTTTGTGACATCCCTGCGCTGGTGCGTGCTGCGCGAATTCGATCCGACATCGCCAACATGGCCTTCCCCTTTCTCATTCCTTGAACGGTGGATGGTTATCGATACTTACCGGGCAGTGATTCTTTTTCCACTCTGTACAGAATGACTTGCCGCCCCTGTCGCGCCGAGCGCTCCACCGTGAAACCGCTGGCCGACAGTGAAACTTCCCCCTGCACGCGCCGTGGCCGGTTTGACGGTTTCCCTGCGTGCACGTAGTTAATCCCTCAAGCCGGCCATGACGCGCCGGGACATCCAAAACATCGGAAGCAGGCCGATGCCCTGTCGATCATGGTCGGTATCCACCGGCCCGTGAAAGACCGCTTCGGCCAGGACGCAGGGGATGGCCGATGGATAAAGTTTCTGTTGTGAAGTTGGCGTTACGGCGATTCAGCTTGAGGGCTGTTTCGCTGTTATTTGTGATGTTGATCGCATTAAGTGCGGGTATTTCCACCGCCAGCGCGCAATCGGCCTGCACGGCTGGCGCGTGCGTGAGCGCCGGGCCGCGCCTGGCTTCGATCGATTCCACCCAGAGCCCCGTGCTCAATCTCCTGTTCGGCGCGCTGCTGCCCGGCACCACGGTCAACCTCAGCGTGGTCGACTGGAACAACCTGGCGGGCGCCAACATCAATCTCAACGCGCTGCTGACCCAGCTCAACGGCGGCGTGGTGGTGAGTGATCCCAGCCAGGTGCTCAACGCCAACATCACCCTGGGGCAGCTGCGTGCGGCGATGGTGCAGGTGCTGCAGGCCGACGGGCAGACCGCGGCAGCCAACGTGCTCAACGCGCTGCCGCTCGGGGCGGCCGGGGTGAGCGGTAACATCCGCCTGGCCGACATCCTGCAGATCGCACTGCCCACCGGTTCGCTGGCGACGGTGCGGCTCAACGTGCTGGACCTGCTGACCGGTGGCATCCAGCTCTACAACTTCCGCAACGTCCTCACCACGCCGAACCCGATCACGGTCAACACCGCCGCACTCGGCCTCAACGGCGTCGCCAACGTGCGCCTGTGGCTGCAGGTGGTCGAGCCGCCGGTCTACACCTGCGGCGCGGCGGGCGCGGCATTCCACAGCGCGGCGATCCGCATCAAGCTGGATCTGGACCTGGTGCAGGGGCTCAACACCGGCACGCTCTCGGCGGCGTTGAGCGGCCTGAATCTGCTGGGTGTCACGCTCTCCAACACCAGCATCACCGCCGATGTCCTGCATCTGCAGGTGTACGCCGATGTCGCGCGTGCCGAAGGCGCGATCTCGGCGATCAACCTGGTCGGCAACGCGGTCACCCTGCAGGCGCGGCCGGGCCTGGTGAATCTCTACGTCGGCCAGATCAGCGATGCCACCTTCTTCAACCGCAGCACCGTGCTGACCGACACCGCGTTGAGTGCGGCCACCCTGACCTCGCTGAGCGTGCGCGTGCGGGTCTCGGCCAACGTGCTCGGCCTGCTCACGCCGGTGGCCGACATCACCATCCCGCTGACGGTGAGCATCCGCAGTTTCGCCACTGCCACGCCCGGGCTGCAGAGCGCCAGTTTCACCGGCCCATACCCACAGACACGCACGCTGAGCGCCGGCACCGTCAGTGCGGCGACGATGGTCTCCACCCTGGTCAATTCGCTCAGCATCCAGGTCACCAGCGGCAATCCCACGGTCACCCTGCTGGGCGGCATCCCGTTGCCGCTGCCGGTGGCCGACCTGGTCAACGGCATCGTCAACACGCTGCTCACGCCGATCCGCACGCAGGTCAACGCGCTGGTCACGCCGGTGTTGACCGCGCTGCTCGGCGGCGTGGTCGACAACCTGCTGGCCCTGCTCGGCATCCGCATCGGCCAGGCGGTGTTCACCGTGGAAGGCATCACCCAGGCCTGTGCGGCGACGCTGCAGCTGGTCAAGGACCTGCAGCCGACCAGCGACACCGGGCGCTTCAATCTCTCCATCACCTACAACGGCAGTACCGTCGGCTCGGCCAGCAACGTCGGCAACAACGGCGCCACCGCCGCGGTGATCACCGTCCCCGGCGGCAGCTACGCACTGGCCGAAGCCGCCGCGGCCGGCACCACGCTCGCCCGCTACGCCAGCACCTGGCAGTGCACGGACCAGAACAACACCGTGGTGTCCTCCGGCAGCGGCGGCAGCTTCACCCTGCAGGCACCGGCCATGACCGCCACCGCCGTCACCCTGGTGTGCCGGATCACCAACCGCACGCGGCAGGCGGACCTGTCGATCACCAAGACCGATGGCAGCAGCAGCTACACGCCGGGCGGCACCGCGACCTACACGTTGCTGGTCCGCAACGACGGCCCGGATGCGGTGACCGACGCCGTGGTCGCCGACAGCCTGCCCAACGGGACCACGCTGCGCGGCGCCTGGACCTGCAGCGCCACCAGCGGCAGCACCTGCGCCGCGGCGAGCGGCGGTGCCGTCGGCGGCAACGCGGTGAACGTGGGGGTGAACCTGATCAACGGCGGGCAGGCCACGATCAGCGTACCGGTCAGTTTCAGCAGCAACCCGGGCGCGTACTAGCGCCTGGTGCAGCACCGCGTGTGGCGCGGGGTGACCCGTGCAGGGGATGGACAGGACCACTGTTTTCGAGGATGAGCGCATGGCAGCAACCGGCACATACAGCAGGGCAGGGACGGCTTCGGCCTGCATCGCGCGCGCGGTGGCCCTGCTGGCGTTGCTGCTGCCGCCGCCGCTGCTGCTGGCGCAGAGCTATCCCAACCCGCTCAACAACACCGCCACCGTGACGGCGCCGGCCGATGTCGGCGATCCCGCGCCCGGCAACAACAGCGCCACCGACAGCAATGCACTGGCCCTGCAGGCACAGCTGAGCGTCACCAAGGCGCTGCTCAGCGCCACACCGGTCGCGGCCGGTGGAGCGGTGCAGTACCGCATCCAGGTCAACAACGCGGGCCCGTCCGCCGCCTCGGGCGTGGGCGTGGTCGATACCGTGTCCGCGCTGCTCACCAATGTCAGCTGGACCTGCCAGGCCACCACCGCCGCCTCGTCGTGCGCGCAGGCCACCGGCAGCGGCAATGCGATCAACGTGCAGGTCACTGTCGGGGTCAACGACAGCGTGGTGCTGCTGGTCACGGGCACGGCGCCGACCAGTACACCGGCCACGGTGCCGGCCAACAGCGTCTCGCTGGTGCTGCCGGTGGGCACCACCGACCCGACCCCGGGGGACAACACCGCGACCACGCCGGCGGTGCCGGTGCAGGCCAACGCGCTGGTGGCGAACAACGACACCTTTGCCACGGCGATCTCTTCGACCACGGGCGGCAGCACGCCCACCGTGCTCGGCAATGACACGCTCAACGGCGCGCCGGTGAACGGGCCCGACCTGATCATCGCGCTGCAGAGCGCACCGTCCGGCTTCACGATCAACAGCGCAGGCGTGATCACCGTGCCCGCGGGTGCGGCCGCCGGGGCAACCACGCTGACCTACCAGATCTGCGAGAACGCCTCGCCGACCAACTGCGCCACCGCGACGGTGAGCCTCATCATCGGCCCGACCGCGGTGAACGACAGCTTCAACGCGACCGGTGGCGCGCCCTCGCTGACCGCTACCGTGGCCGCCAACGACAATGCACCGGCAGGCGCGGTGTTCACCGCCGTCGGCGTGCCGCCGGCCGGTCTGACGCTCAACGGCGACGGCAGCTTCACCTACGCGCCCGCCGGTGGCATCGCCGCGGCGACGTCCTTCCAGTACCAGGTCTGCCTGCCGGCACCGAACGGCACCGTCTGCAGCACGGCGACCGCCTCGATCGTGGTCAATGCGAACGCGCTGGTCGCCGTCGATGACACCTTCACCACGCCCCTTCCGCCCGGCACCGGCGGGCTGACCCCGAGCGTGCTCGGCAACGACACCTTCAACGGCGGCACCGTGCCGCAGGCGCAGGTCACGCTGAGCCTGGTCGGTGCACCGGCCGGCTTCGCGATCAATGCCAACGGGACGATCCAGGTGCCCGCCACCGCTGCGGCCGGCCCGTTGGCGCTGACCTACCGTTTCTGCGAGAACGCGCTGCCAGCCAACTGCGCCACGGCCACGGCGAATCTGATCGTCAGCCCGGACGCGGTCAACGATACGGTCACCACGCCGGGCGGCGGACAGCCCGCGACCGGCACCCTGGCCGGCAACGACACCATCGCCAGCGGCTCCACCTACACGCTGGGGATCGCGCCGACCCGGGGCATCGCGGTGGTCAACGCCGATGGCACCTTCAGCTATACGCCGACCAACGCCAATACCGGACCGGACTCGTTCACGTACCAGGTGTGCCTGCCGACGCCGAACACGACGGTGTGCGACAGCGCGACCGTCAGCGTCAACGTGCAGGGCAACCAGATCGCCGCCGTGGACGATCTGTTCGTCACACCGCTGCAGCCAGGCAGCACCACGAGCGTCAGCCTGCTCGCCAACGACACGCTCAACGGCGCGGCGGTCGCGCCGGGCGCGGTTGCCCTCACGCTCAGCAATGCGCCGGCCGATTACGCCGTCGACGCCGGTGGGCAGGTGATTGTTCCCGCCAGTGCCGCCGCCGGTGCGGTGAATTTCAGCTATCAGATCTGCGAATTGGCCACCCCGGGCAATTGCGCCACCGCCAACGTCCAGTTGGTGATCGCACCGGATGCGGTGGACGACATCGTCACGGCCACTGCGGGCATCGCCTTGGCTGGTACGGTTGCCGGCAACGACAACGTGCCGGGCGGCGCGCAGTTCAGTGTGCTGGCGGTGGCCGCGCACGGCAGCGTCACGCTCGCCGCCGATGGCAGCTTCAGCTATACCGCCCAGGCGGCCTACACCGGGCCGGACAGTTTCCGTTACCAGGTGTGCCTGCCCGCACCGAATGGCAACGTCTGCGACAGCGCCACGGTCACGATCAACGTCAGCCCGGGTGCGATCGTCGCCACCAACGATGATTTCAGCAGCGCGCCGCTGACCAGCGCCGGTGGGCTCACCGCCAGCGTGCTGGGCAACGACACCCTCAACGGCGTTGCGATCCTTCCCGCGCAGGCCGCGCTCTCGCTGATCAACGCCCCTCCGGCCGGCTACACCCTCGATGCCGCCGGCCAGCTGCAGGTGCCTGCCGGTACCGCCGCCGGTCCGGTCACCCTGACCTATCAGCTGTGCCAGGCCGGTACCAGCAACTGCGCCACCGCCACCATCGTCGTGGTGATCGCGCCGGATGCGGTGGCGGATGCGTACACCACCCAGGTCGCCACGCCGCTCAGCGGCAATGTGTCGGTGAACGACAACACCGCGGTCGGCACCACCTTCGCGGTGACGGGCGCGACTCCGCCCGGCCTGGCGTTCAACGCCGATGGCAGCTTCACCTACACCCCGCCGGCGCAGTACACCGGCACCACCACGTTCAACTACCAGGCCTGCCTGGCCGCGCCGCTGGCGGGCGTCTGCGATACCGCCACGGTCACGCTCAACGTCAATGCCGGCACCCTGGTCGCCAATGACGATGATTTCCGCAGCGCGATCATCACGCCCACCACCGGCGGCACCACCAACAGCGTGTTGGCCAACGACACCATCAACGGTGCCATTCCGCCTGCGCCGGCCCAGGTGATCCTGAGCCTGGTCGGTGCGCCGGCCGGGTATGTACTCAACAGCAACGGCACGATTTCGGTGCCGGGCGGTGCAGCGTCCGGAGCGGTCGACTTCTCCTACCAGCTGTGCGAAGCGGCGCTGCCCGGCAACTGCGCCACGGCGGCGGTGCGCCTGCTGCTGGCGCCGGTGGCGGTCAACGATACCTTCAGCACACCGGTAGGCGTGGCAGTGACCGGCAACGTGGCCGGCAATGACAACGTGCCGGCGAACGCCGCCTTCAGCCTGAGTGGCACCGCGCCGACCGGGCTGGTGTTCAATCCGGATGGCGGCTTCACCTATACCCCGCCGGCCGGCACCCAGGGCGCGATCACCTTCGCCTACCAGGCCTGCCTGCCTGTGCCGGACAACGCGGTGTGTGCGGGCGCGACGGTCACCCTCAACGTCAATGCCGGCACCCTGATCGCCAATGACGATGATTTCCGGGGCGCCCCGATCGACCCCGAGCTCGGCGGCAGCACCGCTTCGGTCCTGGTCAATGACAGCCTCAACGGCACCGTGCCGCCCGCCTCCGCGGACGTGCTGCTCAGTCTGGTCGGTGCGCCGGCCGGCTATACGCTGGCTTCCGATGGCAGCGTGACGGTCGGCAGCGGCGTGCCGGCCGGTGCGGTCACGCTGACCTACCAGCTGTGCGAAGCGGCGTTGCCGGGCAACTGCGACTCGGCGCAGATCCGGCTGCTGGTGGCACCGTCCGCGCAGGCCGACGTGTTCTCCACGCCGGCCGGTCAATTGCTGGCGGGCAACGTCGGCAGCAACGACAACGCGCCGGCCGGTGCGGTGTTCTCCCTGACCACCCCGGCGCCGGCGGGACTGCAGTTCGGCCTGGACGGCACGTTCCAGTACACGCCGCCGGCCGGCTTCACCGGGCCGGTGACGTTCACCTACCAGGTCTGCCTGCCGGCGCCGGACACCGCCCAGTGCCGCACCGCCACGGCGACCATCAACGTCAACGCCGGCACGCTGCTGGCGCGCGATGACGACTTCAGTGCCGCGCCGCTCGCGCCCGGCGGCACCACCACGGTCAGCGTGCTGGCCAACGACGCGCTGGATGGCGTCACACCGCCGGCCCCTGCGAGCGTGCTGCTCAGCCTGGTCGGCGCCCCGGCCGGCTACGCGCTGGATGCCAATGGTCTGCTGCAGGTGCCGCCCACCGCGGTGGGCGGTGCTGCGGTGCTGACGTACCAGGTCTGCGAAGCGGCGCTGCCGGGCAACTGCGCCAGCGCCACGATCCGTCTGGTGGTCTCACCGTCGGCGACCAACGATGTGTTCTCCACGCCGGCCGGGCAAGCGCTCAACGGCGCCGTGGGCGACAACGACAACGTGCCACCGGGCGCACTGTTCACCGTCACCGGCACCGCGCCGGCCGGCCTGGTGTTCAGCGGCAGCGGCAGCTTCACCTATACGCCGCCGGTCGGTACCACCGGCGCGGTCACGTTCGACTACCAGGTCTGCCTGCCGGCGCCCAACGCCACGCTGTGCGCGAATGCCAGCGCCACCATCACCGTCAACGCAGGCACGCTCGCCGCCAATCCGGATGACTTCAGCACGACCCCGATCAACCCGGTCACCGGCGGCAGCACCCCCTCGGTGCTGGCCAACGATGCGCTCAATGGCAGCACTCCGCCGACGGCAGCCGATGTGCTGCTGTCGTTGCAGGGCGCGCCGGCCGGGCTGGCCATCACCGCCGAAGGTGCGGTGACGGTGGCACCGGGCACGCCGGCAGGCGTGAAGAATCTGACCTACCAGCTCTGTGAAGCAGCGGCGCCATCCAACTGCGCCATCGCCACCGCACGCGTGGTGGTCGCGCCGTCCGCCGTGGACGATGCGTTGTCCACGCCCTCGGGCCAGGTGCTGAACGGCTCGGTGGCCAGCAACGACAATGTGCCGGTGGGCGCCCAGTTCACCGTGCTCAACATCCCGCCGGACGGTCTGGTGCTCGCGGCCGACGGCACCTTCAGCTATACGCCCCCGGTCGGCTTCAGTGGCGCAATCCCGTTCACCTACCAGGTCTGCCTGCCGGCACCGGACGCGGGCGTCTGCGCGACGGCCAGCGTCACCCTCAACGTCAACAGCGGCACGCTGGTGGCGGTCGACGACAGCTTCGCCACGCCGCTCGCCCCCGGTACCGCCTCGCCGTCCGTGCTGGTCAACGACACACTCAATGCGGCCACGCCGCTGCCTGCGGAGGTCGTGCTGTCGCTGATCGGCGCGCCGACCGGTTTCGCCATCGCTGCCGATGGCACGGTCACGGTCGCCGCCGGGACCGCCGCCGGCGCCACCACGCTCACGTACCAGATCTGCGAAGCCGCTGCGTCGTCCAACTGTGCCACCGCCAGTATCGCGCTGGTGGTGGCGCCTGCGCCGGTCAACGATGCGTTCGCCGTGCAGGCGGGCCAGACGATCAACGACACGGTGTCGGGCAACGACAACATGCCGATCGGGTCGCTCTACAGCGTGCCGGGCGCACTGCCGTCTGGTGTGACCTTCAATGCCGACGGCAGCTTCAGCTACACGCCGCCGGCCGGCACCACCAGCCCGACCAGCTTCATCTACCAGGCCTGCCTGCCGGCGCCGAACGCGGCCGTCTGCGGCACCGCCACGGTCACGCTCAACATCAACAACGGCGCCCTGGTCGCGACCGACGACAGCTTCGGTGCGATCGCGCCGGGCGCTGCCACGCCCAGCGTGTTGAACAACGATGCGCTCAACGGCGTCAGCCCGGTACCGGCCGCCAGCGTCTCGCTGAGCCTGGTCGGCGCGCCGGTCGGATTCACGATCAACCCCAACGGCACGGTCTCGGTGGCGGGCAATGCGCCTACCGGTGCGACCACGCTGAGCTACCAGATCTGCGAAACCGCCGCGGCGAACAACTGCGCCACCGCGAGCATCGCGCTGGTGGTGCGTCCGGCACCCGTCGATGATGCGATCGCCGTGCAGGCCGGCCAGCCCAACAGCGGCAACGTGTCGGGCAACGACAACATGCCGGCGGGCTCGACCTGGAGCGTGGCCGCGCCGCCCCAGGGCCTGGTGTTCAACAGCAACGGCAGCTTCACCTATACGCCGCCGGCCGGCACCGTCGGCCCGGTCACGTTCGCCTACCAGGCCTGCCTGCCCGCACCGGATGCCGCCCTGTGCGGCACCGCCACGGCCACCTTGACCATCGCCGTCAACGCCGTGGTCGCCAACGACGATACCTTCGCTGCGCCGCTCACCGGTGGCTCCGCCACGCCCAGCGTGCTGGCCAACGATTCGCTCAATGGCGTGAGCCCGCCGGCCGCGGCGACGGTGCAGCTGCTGCTGGTCGGCGCACCGGCCGGCTTCGTGATCAACAACGATGGCACCGTGCAGATTCCCGTCGGCGCCACCGCCGGTGCCACGACGCTGACCTATCAGCTGTGCGAAGCCGCATCGCCGACCAACTGCGCCACCGCCGCGATCCGCATCGTGGTCACGCCGGCGCCGCAGAACGATGCCTTCTCCGTGCCGGCCGGTGGCACGCTCGTCAATGGCAGCGTCGCCGCCAACGACAGCATGCCGACCGGGTCCACCTGGACCGTGCAGGGCACGCCGCCGAACGGGCTGGTGTTCAATGGCGACGGCACCTTCAGCTACACGCCGCCGGTGGGCACCACCGGTGCGGTGACCTTCACCTATCAGACCTGCCTGCCCGCACCCAATGCCGGTGTCTGCGGCACGGCGACGGTCACGCTCAACGTCAATCTGGGCACGTTGGCGGCCGCCGACGATAGCTTCACCGACATCGCGCCGGGTACCGCCACGCCCAGCGTGCTCGGCAACGACGCGCTCAACGGCGTCAGTCCGCCGGCGCCGGCCACCGTGCAGCTGAGCCTGGTCGGTGCACCGTCCGGTTACAGCATCGCCCCGGACGGGACGATCAACGTGCCGACCGGTGTCGTCGCCGGCGCGACCACGCTGACCTATCAGATCTGCGAAACCGCCGCGCCGTCCAATTGCGATACCGCCACCGTTGCGCTGGTGATCCGTCCGGCACCGCAGAACGATGCCTATGCGGTGCAGGCCGGTGGCACGATCAGCAACGGCAACGTCGCGGCGAACGATGGCATGCCGGCCGGCGCGAGCTGGGCCGTGCAGGGCGCGCCTCCGGCGGGCCTCGTGTTCAATGCCGATGGCACGTTCACCTATACCCCGCCGGTCGGCACCACCGGTCCGGTCACCTTCACCTACCAGACCTGTCTGCCGGCCCCGAACGCGGCACTGTGCGCGACCGCCACGGTGACGCTCAACGTCAACACCGGCACCCTGGCCGCCGCCGATGACACGCTCACCGGCGTGCTGCCGGGCGCCACCACGGCCGGCAGCGTGCTGGCCAACGACAGCCTCAACGGCACCTCGCCGCCGGCCGCGACGGATGTGCTGCTGAGCCTGGTCGGTGCACCGGCCGGCTTCACGATCAATCCGGACGGCACGATCAGCGTCGGTGGCGGGGTGACCGCCGGCCCGACCACGCTCACCTATCAGATCTGCGAAGCCGCTGCATCGAACAACTGCGATACCGCCAGCGTCACCGTGGTGGTGACGCCGCTGCCGCAGAACGATGCCTTCAGCGTGCAGTTGGGGCAGACGCTGGGCAACAGCGTGGCCAGCAACGACAACCTGCCGCCCGGCGCCAGCTGGACGCTGCAGGGCACGCCGCCGGCCGGCCTGACCTTCAATGCCGATGGCTCGTTCACCTATACCCCGCCGGGTGGCACCACCGGGCCGGTGAACTTTACCTACCAGGCCTGCCTGCCGGCGCCGAACACGACCCTGTGCGGCACCGCCACGGTCACCCTCAACATCACCACCGGTGCGCTGCTGGCCGGCAATGACACCTTCAGTGGCATCGCCCCCGGCACCACGTCGGCCGCCAGCGTGCTGGCCAATGACAGCCTCAACGGCGTCTCGCCGCCGGCCGCGGCCAGCGTCGTGCTGAGCCTGGTGGGCGCGCCCGCCGGCTTCGCGATCACGCCCAGCGGCACCATCAGCGTCGCCACCGGCACGATGGCAGGCGCGACCACGCTCACCTACCAGATCTGCGAAGCCGCCGCGCCAGGCAACTGCGCCACGGCCACGGTGACGGTGATCGTCAGTCCCACGCCGCAGAACGATGCCTTCTCGGTGCAGGCCGGGCAGAGTCTGGGCAACAGTGTGGCGACCAATGACAGCCTGCCGCCGGGGTCCACCTGGGCGATCCAGGGCACGCCGCCCGCCGGGCTTGCGTTCAACGCCGATGGCAGCTTCACCTATACGCCGCCGATCGGCACGCCCAGCCCGGTGACCTTCGTTTACAGCGCGTGCCTGCCAGCACCGGACAGCAGCCTGTGCGGCACGGCCACGGTCACCCTCAACGTCAACAACGGCACGCTCACCGCCGGCGATGACACGCTCACCGGCGTGCTGCCCGGTGCGACCACGGGCGGCAGCGTGCTCGCCAACGACAGCCTCAACGGTGTCTCGCCGCCGGCGCCCGCCGATGTGGTGCTGAGCCTGGTCGGCGCGCCGGGTGGCTTCACTCTCTCGCCGGACGGCACGATCAGCGTGGGCACCGGTGTGGTGTCCGGTCCGACCACGATCACCTACCAGATCTGCGAAGCGGCGGCGCCGGCCAACTGCGATACCGCCAGCGTCACCGTGGTCGTCACCCCGGCACCGCAGAACGATGGCTTCGCGGTGCAGGCCGGACAGACGTTGGGCAACACGGTCGCCGCCAACGACAACACGCCGCCGGGTGCGGTGTTCACCCTGCAGGACACTGCGCCGGCGGGCCTGGCCTTCAACCCCGACGGCACGTTCACCTATACCCCGGCCGCGGGCGTGACCGGCCCGGTCAGCGTCGCCTACCAGGTGTGCCTGCCGGCGCCGAACGGCAGCCTGTGCGGCCGCGCGATCCTTACCATCAACATCAACAACGGCCTGCTGGTGGCCGGTGATGACACGCTCACCGGCGTCGCACCGGGAACCACGTCCAGTGGCAGCGTGCTGGCCAACGACAGCCTCAATGGCGTCTCGCCGCCGGCCGCGGCGGATGTACTGCTGAGCCTGGTCGGCGCACCGGCCGGTTTCAGCATCACGCCGAGCGGCACGATCACGGTGGCCAGTGGCACGACCTCCGGTGCCACGACGATCACCTACCAGATCTGCGAAGCCGCCGCGCCGGGCAACTGCGATACCGCCAGCGTCACCGTGGTGGTCAGCCCCGCCCCGCAGAACGACGCGTTCTCGGTGCAGGTCGGGCAGACCCTGAGCAACAGCGTGGCCAGTAACGACGCCATGCCCGCCGGTGCGCTCTACACCGTGCAGGGCACGCCGCCCCCGGGCCTGACCCTGGCCAGCAATGGTGGCTTCACCTATACGCCGCCGGCAGGCACGCCGAGTCCGGTCAGCTTCACCTATCAGACCTGCCTGCCTGCGCCGTACGCCGCGACCTGCGGCACCGCTGCGGTGACGATCAACATCAACACCGGCACGCTGGTGGCCGGTGACGACGTGCTTACCGGCCTCGCACCGGGCACCACGTCCTCGCTCAGCGTACTGGCCAACGATCAGCTCAACGGCGTCAGCCCGCCGGCGGCGGCAGCGGTGCAGCTCAGCCTGATCGGCGCACCGGCCGGTGTCAGCATCAACCCGGACGGCACGATCAGCATCGGCAGCGGCGTCACCGCCGGCGCGACCGCGGTGACCTACCAGATCTGCGAAGCCGCCGCGCTGGCCAACTGCACCACTGCCACGGTCACCGTGGTGGTCACCCCGGTCCCGCAGAACGACAGCTTCACCGTGCCTGCCGGGCTTCCGCTCACGGCCAACGTCGGCGCCAATGACAATGTCGCCGCCGGTGCGCTCTACACCCTCACCAGCGGCGCGTTGCCGGGCCTGGTGTTCAATGCCGATGGCAGCTTCAGCTACACCCCGCCGTCGGGCACGCCGGGGCCGGTGAGCTTCAGCTACCGGGTCTGCCTGCCTGCGCCGTACACCGCGCAATGTGGCGACGCCACCGTGACGCTCACCCTGTCCGGCTCGGCCAACGTGGTGCTCGCGGTCAACGACGACTTCACCGGCACCCCGGTCGATCCGGCCGTGGGCGGCACCATCGCCCGCTCGGTCGTGGAGAACGACAGCTTCAACAACGTTTCGCCGCCGCCGGTGGGCAGCGTCGTGGCCAGCCTGACCGGCAGCACGCCGGGCTACACGATGAACAACCAGGGCCAGATCATGGTCGCGGCCGGTGTGCAGCCCGGCCAGGTACAGCTGGCCTACCAGCTGTGCGAGAACGGCGTGCCGACCAACTGCACCACCGCGATCGCCACGGTGCGGGTGCAGGGCCCGGTCGGTGCGCTGCTGGCGGTGGACGACAGCGGCGGCCCGATCGGTCCGTCCGGCCGCCCGCGCCTGTTCAATGTGTTCACCAACGATACGTTCAACACCGCGCCGCTGGATCCGTCCCAGGTGAGCTTCGCACCGGTCGCCACCAACGCCCTGGCCTTCAGCGCCGATGGCTGGGTGGATGTGGCTGCCGGGCTGGCGCCGGGCAGCTATGGCACCACGTACACGATCTGCCTGCTCAACCAGCCGACCGTCTGCGATACCGCAAACGTCACCGTCACCGTCATCGCCGGCGATCCAGGCGTGGATGCTGAAGACGACCGGGTGGAAATCCCGCAGGACGGCGTGATCGAGATCGACGTGCTCGGCAACGACCGCGTCAACGGCACGCCGATCGATCCGGACACCGTCACCGTGACCATCACCGCGCCGCCGCCGTATGGCACGGCCACGGTGCTGCCGCGTGCCCGCATCCGCTTCGCCGCGCTGGCCAACTTCTCCGGCGAACAGACCTTCGACTACCAGGTCTGCGAGGTGGCGAATCCGGCGATGTGTGCCGGTGCCACGGTCACGGTCATGGTCGAGCCGAACGTGCTCACCCTGGCTGACGATGCCGTCACCGCGGAGAGCAGCGCGCCGCTGGCGATCAACGTGCTGGCCAACGACAGTGCCCGTACCGCGCCACTGGATCCGGCGTCGCTGCAGGTCGCGGTGGCGCCCACGCACGGCAGCGTGCAGTGCGCCAACGGCGTCTGCACCTATACGCCGGCGGCCAACTTCGCCGGCACCGACAGCTTCCGTTACCGGGTCTGCGATGTGTCCATCCCCACACCGCTGTGCGCCGAAGCGAACGTCGCGGTCACCGTGGCCGGCCAGCAGGCCGTACTGCGCCTGACCAAGGTGGCCGGCAAGCGCAGCGCGCAGATCGGCGACCTGGTGCGCTACACCGTCACCATCGACAACGTCGGCGAGGTGGATGCCAACGGTGCCACCCTGCTCGATACGCTGCCGCCGGGCTTCACCTTCGTGCGCGGCGGATTCGCGGTGCTCGATGCCGACAACGACGCACGCACCAGCGGCGTGCAGCCGCTGCGCATCGACGGCATCGACGTGGCCGCGGGCGAGCGCGCCACGGTGGTGTACTACCTGCGCGTCGGCGCCGGGACCGGCACGGGGGTGCATACCAACCGCATCACCGCCATCGACGGCGAGAACCGCACGATCGGCAACGTGGCCTCGGCCGAGGTGGAGATCACCACCGATCCGCTGCTCGATGAGAGCCTGATCGTGGGCAGCGTATTCGACGACCGCAACGGCAACGGCATCCAGGATGACGGTGAGCGCGGCATTCCCGGCGTGCGCATCGCAGCGGTGGAAGGCCTGCTGATGGAAACCGATGCCTTCGGCCGCTATCACCTGGTCGGCATCCCGGGCGGCGAGGCGCGTGGGCGCAACTTCATCCTGAAGGTGGATCCGTCCACGTTGCCGGCCGGTGCGCGCTTCACCACGCCCAACCCGCTGGTCCGCCGCATCACCCCCGGGCTGCCGGTGCGCTTCGACTTCGGTGTGCGCATGCCCGAGGGGGCGCTGAGTACCGCACCGCCGACAGCGCCCACCGCATCGCGACCCGCGCGCATCGAGCTGGGTGAGGCCCTGTTCCCCACGGGCAGCGCGCAGCTGGGGGCCGACCGCGCACCGGTGATCGCAACGGCCGCGCAGGCCCTGGTGGCGCGTGGCGGCGGACGGCTGCAGCTCACCGCGCATACCGACCAGGCCGACCTTGCACGGCAACGTGCACAGGCGCTGCGGGTGGCCCTGCGGCCGCAGCTGCCGGCGCCGGTCGCCGCGGCGACGACGATCGAGGTGCTGGACGCCGATGGGCGCGTGCTGCAGCGCCTGCGTCTGGACGATCCCCCCGAGCCTGCCAGTCCCGGTCGCGCGACCGGGGAGGGGCGCTGACATGGACATGACCCTGATTCCGAGCCCGATCTCCCGCCGCCTCATCGTCGGCCTGGCCAGCGCCTTGCTGCTGGCAACGCCTGCGGCCGCCCAGCAGACTGCACCGGCGGCGTCCCCCGCGCCGATCCGCTGCGAAGCCGACAGCTGCCGCAGCGATGACGGGCTGCTGCTGCGCATCGGCGATGACGACGCGCCCGCGCTGCCGCTGCCGGGCCGCACCGATCTCCCCGTGGCCGGCACGGTACCGGCGTTACCGGCAGTCACCCCGGACGTGGCGGCGCGCGGCGGCCAGTTCATGGCCGAGCTGCCCAACGGCGGCGTGGTGTGGGCGACCGAAGATCCGACCATGGTGCCGCCCAGCCTGAGCGTGCAGGCCGCCGCCACCGTGCCGTTCGAGAACGGCCGGGTGATCCGTCCGCTGCGCTTCCACAGCTACAACAACTACGCCTCCTTCATCCAGAAACTGGAGGTGACGCTGTATCGCGGTACCGATACCGATCTGGTCACGCCGCTGGCCCGCATCGAGTTGCCGGCCGACTACGTTGGCGATGCCGAGTGGAGCGGTGAGCTGCCGCCGCAGATCAAGCTGCGCACCGGTGACGATCTCATCTACGTCGCACGTGCGTACGGCGCCGGTGGGGCGTTCGATGAAACCCGTCTCCAGCGCATCCAGCTGGTGACCCCGGCCGATTTCGACCGGGGCCTGCAGATCACCCGTGAGAACGTGCAGAAAACGCTGGGCCAGGCCCTGGATGGCGACAGCGCGCAGGACCTGCAGCTCAGCAACAGCATCTACGGGCAGAGCATGCTCCGCCTGCAGAACATTCCCATCCACGGCTCGCGCGTGCGTCTGTATGGCCGCAACCTGGAACCCAACAGCCGCGTGCGCATCAACGGCCAGGACTTCCCGGTCGACCTGGAGCAGAAGTTCGCCGCCGAGTTCCTCGAGCCGGTGGGCGAGCATCGCTACGACGTCAGTGTCGAATCCCGCGATGCGCCCTCCGCGCAGCGGCAGCTGGATGTGGATGTCACCGGCCGCTACCTGTTCCTGGTCGCCATCGCCGATGTCACCGTGTCCAAGAACAGCGCCAGTGGCAACCTGCAGCCCTTGGCGGCCGATGATCGCGACGACGACAGCTTCCTCAGCGAGGGCCGGCTGGCGTTTTACCTGAAGGGCAAATTGCGCGGCAAATACCTGGTCACTGCACAGGCCGACACCCAGGACCGCGAGCTGAAGTACCTGTTCCGCGATTTCACCCAGGCCGACGCGCAGGACGTGTTCCGCCGCCTGGATCCAGACCTGTATTACCCGGTGTATGGCGATGACTCCACCACCTACCGCGACGTGGATACGCAGGGCCGGCTGTATCTGCGCGTGGACTGGGATCAGAGCCAGGCCGTGTGGGGCAACTACGCCACCGGCATCACCGGCACCGAATATGGCCAGTACGTGCGCTCGCTGTATGGTGGTGCATTGAACTGGCGTTCGCTGGAGGCCACGCCGCTGGGCGAGGCGCGTTCGCAGGTCAAGGTGTTCGGTTCGGAAGCGCAGTCCGCGCCGGGCCATAGTGAATTCCTCGGCACCGGCGGCAGCCTGTACTACCTGCGCCACACCGATGTGCTGCCGGGCTCGGAGCAGGTGGTGCTGGAAGTACGTGACCGCACCACCGGCCGCACCGAAACGCGCGCCACCCTGCAGGAGGGCGTGGACTACGAGATCGACAACCTGCAGGGCCGCCTGATCCTGACCCGTCCGCTGGCGCAGCTGACCCGCGAGAACGTGCGCAGCATCACCCGCGACATGCCGCTCGACGGCTACGACCAGTTGCTGCTGGTGGATTACGAGTACGTGCCGCTCGGCTTCAGCAGCGATGACGTGACCTACGGTGCGCGCGGCCGGCAATGGATCGGCGACCACGTGGCGATCGGCGGCACCTGGATCGACGAGAACCGCAGCGGCGAGAACTACAGCCTCAAGGGCGCCGACCTCACCCTGCAGGCCGGACGTGGCACGTATCTGAAGATGGAGCAGACCCGCACCGAAGCGACCGCCGCCCCGGTGTTCTATTCGGACAACGGCGGCCTGAGCTTCATCCGTCGCAATCCCTACGAAGGTCGGCGCTCGGGCACCGCCAGCGCGGTGGAAGCGCGTGCCAACCTGCGTGAGCTGGGCTGGACCACCCAGGACTGGAGCCTGGGAGCGTGGTGGCGCGATGTCGATGCCGGTTTCTCGGTCGCGCGCCAGGACACCGGTCTGTCGATCCAGGAATACGGTGCCGAATTCCTCGGCTACCTCACCGACGACGTCAGCCTGTATGGCCGGCACACCCGCACCGAGCAGGGCGAACTGGCGCTGGAGCAGAGCCAGCTGACCGCGGAGTGGCGACTGGGCAACGACGGCCAGCTGACCGGTGAGCTGCGCCGCGTGCGCGAGGAACAGGAGCTGCAGAGCGTGGACGCCCTGCTGGCCGCGATCGGTTACCGCCAGCGCTTCGGCGCGTCGTGGGAGCTGTACGGCACCGGCCAGGTCACGCTGGATGATGACGGTGGCGCGTACGAGAAGAACGACCTGCTCACGCTGGGCGCGCGGTATCTGTTCGGCGACCGCAGCAGTGTCGGCGCGGAAGTCAGTGGCGGCAGCCGCGGGCACGGGGCCAAGGTCGATGGCGAGTACCGCATGGCGCCGGACCACAGCCTGTACGGCAGTTACAGCTACAGTACCGACCGCACCGGCACCGATCCGCTGTTCGATACCGGGCTGCAGAGTGGCTGGACGCTGGGCCAGCGCTGGCGGCTGAGCAACCAGGTCAACGTCTACAACGAGAGCCAGTATCTGAAGGATCGTCGCCAGGACAGCGCGGGCATCGTGCATACCTTCGGCATGGACTTCTATCCCGCGCAGGGCTGGAACCTGGGCTTCACGATCATGGACGGTGAGCTGGATTCCACCCTGGGCCGTGTCGATCGCCGCGCCTACAGCGTGAGCGGCGGACGTACCGATGCCGTAGCGCAGTGGAACAGCAAGCTGGAGTATCGGCGCGACAGTGGGGCCGAGCAGCGCGAGCAGTGGGTGACCACCAACCGCCTGCTCTACAAGCTCAACGAAGACTGGCGCTTCGCCCTGCGCGCGAACTATGCCGATACCGAAGACCGCATCGACCGCCTGGCCGACGCCAAGCTGGTGGAGACCAACATGGGCTTCGCCTGGCGCCCGCACGACAACACGCGCTGGGCCGGCTTCGGCAAGTTCACCTATCTCTACGATGTGGCATCGCTGGGGCAGGAGGGCGGCAACCTGTACGACCAGCGCTCGCAGATCCTCTCGCTCGAAGGGATCCGTCAGCTGGGCGCGCGCTGGGAAGTGGCCGGCAAGCTGGCCTCGCGCTGGGGCGACTACCGCACCGGCCGTGGCGAGGGTGCCTGGCTGGACAGCCGCGCCGACTTCGCCGCGCTGCAGCTGCGCTATCGCCTGTTCGCGCAATGGGAAGGGTTGGCCGAGCACCGCTGGTTGAAGGTGCGCGACGGTGGCGTGCGCAAGGGCTGGTTGGTGGGCGTGGACCGCCGGGTCGGGGAGAACTTCAAGGTCGGGGTGGGCTACAACTTCACCGAGTTCAGCGATGACATGACCGAGCTGAAGTACGACCAGAAGGGCTTCTTCCTGAACATGGCGGGGTATTACTAGGCTTCGGCGGGTTCGGGCCTGCCACGCATGGCGTCGTTTGCGGCTTCGGTGGGTTTGGGCCTGCCACGCATGGCGTGGCACTACCGGGCATCGCGGTGTTGGGGGGCGGGTTTGGGGACGATTCGGTTCGGCGCCATGGCGTGAGTGGTCCGATGGGTGATTGGGGGTAGAGCCAAGCCATGCCTGGCTGAACTGCCGACAACCTTTCCGGCATGAATGGGCGCTTCCCGGCAGCCCGTTCAGCCAGAAAACACGCCCTGGTGCCCAATTCATCACTCTATATCATTGATTTAATTAGACTTGATGCCTGATCTCCAGCCCCTCGCCACTGTCATCATTTCGCGGTACGTTAGTCGGGTGATCGGTGCCAGCATCCCATGAACAGAACGCTGGAACTTCTTTCCCCTTTAGCAGTCCAATTCCGGGACTGCTAAGATGAGTGCTATGAGCCAGAACACCTCTACTGCCCTTGTGGCAAACAATCTCCCGATTCCCAGTGCGCTCGGTTCGCTGGACGCCTACATCGGTGCCGTGCACCAGATCCCGGTGCTGTCGGTCGATGACGAGCAGGACCTGGCCCGCCGCTTCCGCGACGAGCTGGATCTGGACGCCGCGCGCGAGCTGGTCCATTCCCACCTGCGCTTCGTGGTGCACGTCGCCCGTGGTTACAACGGCTACGGCCTGGCGCTGGGCGACCTGATCCAGGAAGGCAACATCGGCCTGATGAAGGCGGTGAAGCGCTTCGACCCGGACATGGGCGTTCGCCTGGTGTCGTTCGCGGTGCACTGGATCCGTGCGGAAATGCACGAATTCATCCTCAAGAACTGGCGCATCGTCAAGGTCGCCACGACCAAGGCGCAGCGCAAGCTGTTCTTCAACCTGCGCAAGTCCAAGACCCGTCTGGGCTGGATGAATGCGGCGGAAGTCAGTGCGGTGGCCAAGGACCTGAACGTGTCCGAGCGCGAAGTGCTCGAGATGGAGTCGCGCCTGTCCGGCCGCGATATCGGTTTCGATCTCTCCAGCGATGACGATGACGATCATGCGCCACCGTCGCCGGCTGCCTATCTGCGCGCCAACGAAGAAGATCCTTCGATGGCGTATGAGCGGATGGACAGCGAAGACAATCAGCTGCAGCTGCTGCGCGAAGGCATGGCCGAGCTGGATGCGCGTTCGCGCGACATCATCCGCCGTCGCTGGCTGGACGCGGACAGCAAGGTGACGCTGCAGGAGCTGGCCGATGAGTACGGCGTGTCGGCCGAACGCATCCGCCAGGTCGAGGCGAACGCGCTGAAGAAGATGAAGGCGCTGTTTACTGCGTGATGCAGTAAGCCGCTGGAGTAAATGATAAGGCCCGGCAATGCCGGGCCTTTGCGCTGCACAGCAGCCGTGCTGCCCTTGACCTGCCTCAGCCCTGCTCGCGCGCAATCGCCCGCCAGCCGATATCGCGGCGGTGGAACTCATGGGCCCAGTGGATCGCCCCGACGCCGGCGTAAGCGTTGCGCTGTGCCTCGCCTACCGTGCCGCCCAACGCCGCCACGCACAGCACGCGGCCACCGGCGCTGAGCACCTGGCCCTGCGCGTCCAGCGTGGTGCCGGCATGGAATACCTTGGCGGTCGCGGCGACGGCCTCCAGGCCATGGATCACGTCGCCGGTGATCGGCGTTTCCGGATACGGCGAGGCGGCCATCACCACGCCCAGCGAGGGCCGCGGATCCCACTGCGCCTCCACGGTGTCCAGGCGCTCGTCGATCGCCGCTTCGACCAGGTCCACCAGGTCCGACTGCAGGCGCAGCATCACCGGCTGGGTTTCCGGGTCGCCGAAGCGCACGTTGAACTCGATCACCTTCGGCGCGCCGCTGGCATCGATCATCAGGCCGGCATAGAGGAAACCGGTGAACGGAATGCCGTCGGCGATCATGCCCTGCACGGTCGGGTTGACCACCTCGCGCATCACGCGCGCATGCACTTCGTCGGTCACCACCGGCGCGGGCGAGTACGCGCCCATGCCGCCGGTGTTCGGGCCGGTGTCGCCGTCGCCGACGCGCTTGTGATCCTGCGAGGTCGCCATCGGCAGCGCAGTCCTGCCGTCCACCATCGAGATGAAGCTGGCTTCTTCGCCGTCCAGGAATTCTTCGATCACCACGCGTGCGCCGGCATCGCCGAAGGCATTGCCGGAGAGCATGTCGCGCACTGCATCCTCGGCCTCGGCCAGGGTCATCGCCACGATCACGCCCTTGCCGGCGGCCAGGCCATCGGCCTTGACCACGATCGGCGCGCCTTTCTCCCGCAGGTAGGCCAGCGCCGGCTCGACCTCGGTGTGCACGGCATAGAACGCGGTGGGAATGCCGTGGCGGGCCAGGAAGTCTTTCGCATACGCTTTGCTGCCTTCCAGCTGCGCAGCGGCGGCGGTCGGCCCGAAGATGCGGTGGCCGGCGGCGCGGAAGCGGTCGACCACACCGGCCACCAGCGGCACTTCCGGGCCGACCACGGTCAGGCCGATGCCTTCGGTGCCGACCAGTGCCAGCAGGCCGTCCAGGTCGGTGACCTTGACGTCCACGTTGCGGCACTTGGGTTCGGTGGCAGTGCCTGCATTGCCGGGCGCGACGATGACCTCGCGGACCTTCGCGGACTGGGCCAGCTTCCAGGCCAGGGCGTGTTCGCGGCCGCCAGCGCCGATGACCAGGATCTTCAATGCAGTTCTCGCGTAAGAGGGCAGGAACGTGATTTTACGCGGTGCGGGCGGCGGGTGCATTCGGGCGGTCGGTTGCCGTGGCAACCCACGGCCTCAGCTGTCGGCGCAGCCGTCGCGCTGGAGGTCATCCGGCACGGGATACGCGCGCTGCCGGGCATCGAAGATGAGGTGGTAGTACCCGGTCGCAGGGCCCGTGCAGTCGTGGCCGCTGGCACGCACCGTCAGCGGCCAGTAGCCATCCACGGCGTTGCTGTCGCCCACCGTCGTGCTGAAGTCGACCGCGAAGACCTCGCTTCCGCAGGACGACGGCGCGCCGTCACAGTGATGCAGGGCGAGATTGTCGAGGTGGTCGCGATACCGGGCGACATCGCGCAGGCGATGGTTGTGCTCGGCGATGTAGCTGCGCCAGATGTACCGATGGCCGCGTCGGTGTTCTTCATGGGTGATCTGGAACGCGCGGCGCTGTGGGCCAAGCTGCGCGATCTGGATATTGCCGGGTGCGCCGCGGCGGCCGTACGGGCCCTGCAGGCGCTGGGCCATCACCAGGAGTGGATCCTCGGCGAGCAGTGGGGCGAACACGCCGCCTCGGTTGGCTGCTTCGTCGTCCTTGCCCACGCGCAGCACATACAGATCGACCCGGCCCGGCTCGACCGTGGCCGCGTCGTCCAGGGTCTGGCATACCGCCAGCAGGGTCTGCTCATGACCGTCGGCAGTGAACGTGTCACGCGCACACACGCTGCGGGTGACCGGGCGCAGCGCCTCGACCTCGGTGTCCTCCCACGCGTCCTTCCATGGCGCATCCAGGACGGCCTTGTCGCCATAGCGCGTGCGAAGGAAGGCCTGCAGGCGCTGGATGTGGTCGCCCCTGACCCGGACGGTGTCTTCCGGTTGCGCCGTGGTGTCGAGCACAGGGTGAGCCTTGGCGGGTCCGGAAGGCGCAGGTGTACGGTCACAGCCGGCCAGCAGCACGAGCGCCACGACTGCCAATGCGCATGAACGCATCACTCGCACTCTTCGCGCCTCAGTGTCTCGGGGAACGCATAGCTCCAGGTCGTCGGGTCCAGGGTGAAGCGGTGTTCGCGCCGCACCGGCTGCCCGCCGCAGCCCAGGCCGGTCTCCTCGATCAGCAGCGGCCACTGCCGTGCCGCCGGATCGCGGTCGTCGAAGCGCAGGGTGAAATCGAGGTTGAACAACCGCGCCTGGCAGTCCGCTTCCGCATCGGCGTCGTCGCAGTCGTAGGCCGCGGTGTTGTCGATATGGCTGCGCACGCCGCCGGCTTCCACGAGCCCGTTCGGGCCGGGCAATACCAGCGTCTGGGTGATCAGCGAATAGCCTTGGCCGAACCAGCCGTGCTCGATGCGGAAACCGTAGAAGTCGCTGCCGGCGCGGAGGATCTGCACGGTGCCGGGCTCGCCCCGGCTGCCGAAGTTCTGCCCGGTCAGCGCGGCGGCCACGGCAAAGCGGTCCGCCTCGGGGCGCAGTACGAAGAAGTCGATCGCGCCCGGGTCCGGGTGCGCACCGTCCAGCGGTGAACCGCAGACGGCCAGCAGTTGTTGCCAGCTGTCGCCGGTGACCACCGGTTGCTCGGCACACACATGCCAATCAGTGAGGCGGGTGTCGCCGTCCTGGACCCAGCTGCCACGCCATTTCCCTGAGAGCGTGGCGGCCTTGCCGTAGCGCTCGGTCAGAAAGCCCTGCAGGCGCGTGCTGCGGCTGACGTGGGCGACCGGGCCGGCAGAGGGTGCGACGGTATCGCGGGCTGGCTGCGGCGCCGCCGGTTCACTGGCCGGCGTGCAGCTGGCCAACCCCGCAGCGGTGGCGAGCGCCAGCGCTGCAAGGCATCGGGTCTGCCATGGAGACATCCGTGTCGTCCCGCGGATCAGTGACGGAAGTGACGCACGCCGGTGAACACCATCGCCAGGCCATGCTCGTCGGCGGCCGCGATCACTTCGCTGTCGCGCATCGAGCCACCCGGCTGGATGACCGCCTTGATGCCGGCGGCAGCAGCGGCATCGATGCCATCGCGGAACGGGAAGAACGCATCGGAGGCCATCACCGAGCCTTCCACCACCAGGTTCGCATCGGCCGCCTTGATGCCGGCGATGCGCGCGGAGTACACGCGGCTCATCTGGCCGGCGCCGACACCGATGGTGCGGTTGTCCTTGGCGTAGACGATGGCGTTGGATTTGACGAACTTGGCGACCTTCCAGGCGAACAGCAGGTCGGCGAACTGCTTGTCGGTCGGTGCCAGCTTGCTCACCACGGTAAGCTCATCGCGGTTCATGCCGCGGTTGTCGGCGCTCTGCATCAGCAGGCCGGAACCAATCCGCTTGGTGTCGTAGTTGTTGCGGCCGTCGCCGTGCGGAATGCGCAGCACGCGCACGTTGGCCTTCTTCTGCGCGTATTCCAGCGCGGCCGGTTCGAAGTCCGGGGCGATCAGCACTTCGACGAACTGCCGGTCCAGGATCGCCTGCGCGGTGGCGGCGTCCAGCGGTCGGTTGAAGGCGATGATGCCGCCGAAGGCGCTGGTCGGGTCGGTCGCATAGGCCAGCTCATAGGCATCGCCGTTGCCGGCGCCCACGGCCACGCCGCACGGGTTGGCGTGCTTGACGATGACGCAGGCCGGCACGTCGAACTGACGCACGCATTCCCACGCGGCATCGGCATCGGCCAGGTTGTTGTAGCTCAGTTCCTTGCCCTGCAGCTGCTGGAACGTGGCCAGCGTGCCCGGCACCGGGTACAGGTCGCGGTAGAACGCGCCGCTCTGGTGCGGGTTCTCGCCGTAGCGCAGGTCCATCACCTTCACGAAGCTGGCATTCATCTGCGCCGGGAACTCGCTGCGCAGCGGCACGGCGGTGTCGGTGGTGGTCACGGCGGAGAGGTAATTGCTGATCGCCGCGTCGTACTGGGCCACGCGGTTGAACGCGGCCACCGAGAAGGCGAAACGCTTGGCGGCCGACAGCTTGCCGTCGTGAGCGTCCAGCTCGGCCAGCAGCTCGGCGTACTGCGACGGGTCGGTCGCCACCGCCACGCGGGCGAAGTTCTTCGCGGCCGAGCGCAGCATCGCCGGGCCACCGATGTCGATGTTTTCCACGGCGTCTTCGAGCGTGCAGTCCGCCTTGGCGGTGACCGACTCGAACGGATACAGGTTCAGTACCAGCAGATCGATCGCGCCGATGCCGTGTTCGGCCATCACCGCGTCATCCAGCCCGGCGCGGCCGAGCAGGCCGCCGTGCACCATCGGGTGCAGGGTCTTGACCCGGCCGTCCATCATTTCCGGGAAACCGGTGACATCGGCAACGTCCTTCACTGCCAGGCCGGCCTCGCGGATCGCCTTGGCGGTACCGCCGGTGGAGAGCAGCTCCACGTTGCGCGCGGCAAGGGCGCGGGCCAGGTCGATCAGACCGGTTTTGTCGGAAACGGACAGCAGGGCCCGGCGCACGGGCAGCAGATCGGAACTCATGGGGGCAGGAGATCGAAGCGGAGCGGGGCCATATTGTAGGCCCTGTGACGCTGGCATGGCCGCTTCGGCGGACACTGCGCCGGCCGGGCGGACCGTAAAAACGACAAAGGCCGGCACCGAGGGCTGCTCGATCCGGCCTTCTCCCGCTGGGCACGATGTGTGCCCGCTGGCATCAGGTGGTGATGCCGTATTCCTTCAGCTTCTTGCGCAGGGTGGCGCGGTGGATGCCCAGCATCGCGGCGGCGCGGCTCTGGTTGCCTTCGCAGTGATTGAGCACTTCCACGAACAGCGGAATCTCCATCTCGCGCAGCACGATCTCGTAGACATCGTCCGCATCGCAGCCATCCAGGTCCCGCAGGTACCGCCTGACCGATTGGGCCACGTGTTCGCGCAGGGGTGGCTTGGGCGCGCCACGACTGTTGTCAGGACGAGAAAGGACAGCGTTCAAGGAGTTTCCCGGTGCAAGAGCCGGGGCGGACAACAGCCCACGGCGGAAGGGTGATGGGGTCAGTCTAGCGCGTGCGCCGGCCGCCTGCCACGCTCCGGCGGCCCCGGCGATGCCTCAGAGGAACTCAAAGGTGAATGCGACGGTAGACGCTGCAGGCTCCCGCACGCGGAAGCTGATCTGTGCGCTTTGTCCCGGTTCCAACGTGGCGGACGGGTCCATCGCGCGGTCCAGATAGTCGGCCGGCGCGAACACATTGGTGCCGATCACGCGGCCATCGGCATCGGACAGCGACAGCCGCAGCGACGGCCAGGCCTGGGCCCACCGCGCGTCGTTGCGGATGCTCGCCTGCACCTGCAGCGCACCTGCCTGGCCCGGCACCGGGCGTACATCACGGCTGAGCATGCTGAAGGCCGCCGGCTCGCGCCAGGCCGGCAATGAACAGCGCAGCACGCCGCACAGTCCGGCGATCCACGGGCGGGTACCGGCATCGGCGGCCAGCCGTGCGCGGTCGGCTACCGCGATCTGCACCAGCAGCACGGCGGCGAGCCCGGCCACCATGCCCCACTGCCAGCGCGGCGTGCGCAGGCGTGCACCGGGCAGGCGCAGGAAACTGGGTGTGGTGACCGCTTCGGCCGGGGGCAGGGCAGCGGTGGCCGGTGCGGGAGCCGGTGCAGCTTCGCCGACGTACGCAGGTTCGACATCGGCTGCGCGTTCGTCGGCGAATCCAGATCCGGATTGCGACACGGACGGCTGCGGCGCATGCACCGGCTGGGCATCGATCACCTGTTCCACCGCCAGCGGTGCGATGCGATCGTCCATGGACGTTGCCGACGCCGCAGGCGTCTGCTCGCGGGAGAGGGACACCGGCTCAGCGGGATCGGCCGGCGCCTCCACGGACGGACGCAGGAACGTGGCGATCGGGCGTCGCGGCGGCATCGGAGGCTCGGACATGGGCACGGGACCGGGCAGGAGACAGGCTATTCAAGCACGGCGGACGCCGATGATGCGCATCCAGTCGCCATCCTGCGCCACGGCCAGCTGTTCGAAGGCCGGGGCGTAGCGCTCCAGCAGTTCCCCTTCCTGCCCGTGCAGGATGCCCGACAGCGCGATGCGGCCGCCCGGGGCGACGCGCGCCGCCAGCACATCGGCCAGCGCATCCAGTGCCGAGGCGAGGATGTTCGCCACCACCACCGGATACGTCGCCTGCGGTTCGTCTTGCGGCAGATAGACCTGCACGCGGTCCTGCAGGCCGTTGCGCTCGGCGTTGTCGCCGGTGGCGAGCACCGCCTGCGGGTCGTTGTCCACGCCGACCGCGCGGGCCGCGCCCAGCTTCAGCGCGGCCAGGGCGAGGATGCCCGAGCCGCAGCCGAAATCGAGCACGGTGGTGCCGGCCAGCGCGCCCTCGGCGGCCAGGCCGTCCAGCCAGCGCAGGCACAGCGCGGTGGTCGGGTGGGTGCCCGAGCCGAACGCCAGGCCCGGATCCAGGCGGACCACGGCAGCATCGTCGGCCTGTGCGGCCTCCGGCAGCTCATGGTTCCACGGCACGATCCAGGTGCGATCCCCGAAGGCCATCGGCTGGAACTGGTCGATCCAGGCGCGTTCCCAGTCTTCGTCGGCCACGGCGCGGAAGCTGGCGTTGGCCCAGTCCAGGCCGGGATCGAAGGCGTCCAGCGCGGCCAGCAGGGCCAGCGCATTGGTATCGCCGGGGAACAGCGCGGTCAGTACCAGGTCGTTCCACAGCGGGGTCTCGCCCACGCCCGGTTCCAGGATCGCGCGCTCGTTGCTGGTATCGGCGTCGGCATCGAGCAGGGTCACCGCCAGCGCGCCCACGTCGTCCAGCGCATTCTCATAGCGCGGCTGGGTGGCTTCGGTGCAGTGCAGGGTGAGTTCCAGGAAGGGCATGGGGGCAGGGACCGGCGGAAAACCGTGCATGTTAGACCAGTGCGGAGCGATGATCCCGGCCGTGCCGCCGGACGCTCGTCTCGCCGGCCGGTAAGATCGGCCCGACGGCTGGTTCAGACACCGCTGCAGCCGCTTGCTAAACTTGAACTCCTGCTGTCCATCACGGACAGCGTGTGACTCCTGCCCATGGCGCTCGTGCCGACCCTGAAAACCTGGTTGCTGGTCGTACCGGCCCTGGCGTTGCTGGGGGTGGTGGGCTATCGCGCGGGCGATCGGGTGCTGCACGCCGATCAGGCTGCGTCGCATCTGGATGAGCCGCAGGCCGGCAGCGCGCCCACCGCGGTCCCGGCCGAAGCGCGGCAACTGGCCCGGCGCCTGCTCGGCAGCGAGCGCGGCACGGCGGTGGCCTCCGGCCTGCCGCTGGACCTGCGGGCCGATATCGAAGGCGACACCGACCTGTTCGCCTATGCGCAGCGCCTGCAGCTGCAGGCGGCCAACGGCAACGCCGAGGCCGGGTGGATGGTCAGCCGCGTCTACGACTACTGCGCGATGTATGCGATGGACCCGGGCGGCTATCAGCTCGACAACGCGCTGTTGACCGGTATGGGCATGAGCGCGTCGGCGCCGATGGTCGCTGCACGCGAGCGCGTCTCGCGGCGCTGTGCGGGCTTCGTCAGCAGCGACAACCTGGGTCGGCCCTTGATCCTGGCGCAGCGGCTGCAGTCGGCCAAGGCCGGCAACCTCGCCGCCGAGGCCTCGCTGTTCGCCGAGGGCCAGCCGCTGGAAACCGGGCCGGGCTATCGCCGCGGGCTGGTCGAGCGGGTGATGGATTCGCGTGATCCGGAAGCCTATATGGCGCTGGCGCCGGGCATGGGCCAGCGTGCCAGCGGCGACAACGCGATGAGCGGCCTGGTGGCCGGCGATCAGTTCAGCGAACTGGCCTGGCGGCTGGCCGCCTGCGAGCTGGGCATGGCCTGCGGGCCGGACAGCGTGCTGATGAATAATTTCTGCGCGAACGGAGGGATCTGTTCGCAGGACGGTGGGCAGGACTTTGCCACTTTTGTGTATGACGCTGCGGTATCGCGGCAAGGTGCGGGGAAAATGAACGTGTTGGTCGAAGAGCTGGTCAAGCAGAGGAATGGGCGATGAATTACCGTCGAATTCTGCACGGTGCCAAATTCTGGTTCTGGGTGGCGTTGTTTGTCGCGTACTCGGCCGGAGCGGTGGGCCTGGTGATGATCGACACCTATGACGATCGTTACCGAAGCCTGTCCAAAGTGCAGTTGACCTCGGTGAAGGCCGATGCCGAAGTGCGTCGCGCCGGTGCCAGTCAGGTCGCTGCGGTGTATCGCGCGCAGAGCGGCATGCCGTTCGCTTCGCTGCCCACCGGCAGCACCTTCCAGGTGGTGTGGCCGGATGGCTCCACCGAAACGATGGTGATCATGGACCCGACCTCGTCGCTGGGCGTGGAGCCGGTGAAGAACTCGCAGGTCACTGCGGCGGATACCGCCAAGCCGTAAGCACGCTGCCGTAGAGCTGCGCCCTGCGTGGCCGCAGCCTGCACGCGCCATGGCGCACGTCAGCCAACCATGGGTTGGCTCTACCGGGTTTGGGCCCTCCGGCAGCCCGGTTCGCGCAACAAAAAGGCGGGGAAATCCCCGCCTTTCTGCTGTCCAGCGTCCCGCGCGAGCGCGTCGATCAGGTCAGCGCGATCGACTTGTTCTTGCGTTCGGCCAGGCGCTTTTCCAGGTAGTGGATGTTCTGCCCACCGGCCTGGAAGCCCTTGTCGCGCATGATGCGCTGCTGCAGCGCGACGTTGGTCTTGATGCCGTCCACGACCAGTTCGCTCAGCGCCACGCGCATGCGCGCGATCGCGGTCTCGCGATCCGGGCCGTGCACGATCAGCTTGCCGATCATCGAGTCATAGTTCGGCGGCACGCGGTAACCACTGTAGATGTGGGTATCCACGCGCACGCCGGGGCCACCCGGCGGATGGAAGGCGGTGATCTGGCCCGGGCTCGGCACGAAGGTTTCCGCGTCTTCGGCGTTGATGCGGCACTCGATCGCGTGGCCGGTCAGCACCACGTCGCTCTGCTTGATGGTCAGCTTCTGGCCGGCGGCGATGCGCAGCTGCTCGCAGACCAGGTCGATGCCGGTCACCATCTCCGTCACCGGATGTTCCACCTGCACGCGGGTGTTCATTTCGATGAAGTAGAAACGGCCGTCTTCGAACAGGAACTCGAAGGTACCCGCGCCGCGGTAGCCGATGCGGATGCAGGCTTCCACGCAGACCTTGCCGATCTCATCGCGCAGCTCGGTGGTAATGCCCGGTGCCGGCGCTTCTTCCACCACCTTCTGATGGCGGCGCTGCATCGAGCAGTCGCGTTCACCGAGGTGGATGGCGTTGCCCTGGCCGTCGGCGAGCACCTGGATCTCCACGTGGCGCGGATTCTCCAGGAACTTCTCCATGTAGACCTGATCGTTGCTGAAAGCGGCCTTGGCTTCGGACTTGGTGGTCTCGATCGCCGCCTTCAACGAGGCTTCGGCATGCACCACGCGCATGCCGCGGCCGCCACCGCCACCGGAGGCCTTGATGATGACCGGGTAGCCGATCTCACGGGCGATCTTGGTGTTGGCCACGATGTCGTCGGTCAGCGGGCCGCCCGAGCCGGGCACGCACGGCACGCCGGCGGCCTTCATCGCGCGGATCGCTTCCACCTTGTCGCCCATCAGGCGGATGGTGTCGGCCTTGGGGCCGATGAAGATGAAGCCGGATTCTTCCACGCGCTCGGCGAAGTCGGCGTTCTCCGACAGGAAGCCGTAGCCCGGGTGGATGGCCTGGGCGTCGGTGACTTCCGCCGCGGCGATCAGGGCCGGGATGTTGAGGTAGCTCTCCGAGGACGGTGCCGGACCGATGCAGACCGACTCGTCGGCCATGGCCACGTGCTTGAGGTTGCGGTCGACCGTGGAATGCACAGCCACCGTGCGGATGCCCAGGGTATGGCACGCGCGCAGGATGCGCAGCGCGATCTCCCCTCGGTTGGCAATAACGACTTTGTCGAGCATGGACTAATCCTTAGCCGATCACGAACAGCGGCTGGTCGAATTCGACCGGCTGGCCGTTTTCGCCCAGGATGGCGACGATGGTGCCGGAGACATCGGCTTCGATCGGGTTGAACATCTTCATCGCTTCGATGATCGCCAGCGTTTCACCGGCCTTGACGGCCTGGCCGACCGACACGAAGGCCGGCTTGTCCGGCGAGGACGACGAGTAGAAGGTGCCGACCATCGGCGCGCGCAGCACGTGGCCATCGGGCAGCGCGTTGCCGGCCTTGGCGGTGCCACCGGTGGAGGCTTCGGTCGGCGACTGCATCGGCATCGCCGGGGCGGCGGGCTGTGCCGGGGCCGGGGCCATCATCATCTGCGGCTGGGCCTGCACCATGCCGTAGCCGGAGACGGGGGCGCGCGACAGGCGCACGGACTCTTCGCCTTCCTTGATTTCGATTTCGGCGAGGTTCGACTCTTCCAGCAGGTCGATCAGTTTCTTGATTTTGCGGAGATCCATAGGGGCCTCTTTAGCTCGTGGTGTCAGTGTGGTGGGAAGCGCGGTGCGCTCGGGTCAAAGCAATTCGTAGAAGTCGCGCAGCTGGCGGATACGGTCACGCGTGAGGGTGGTCAGGCAGCGCATCTGCGCGCCATTGCGGGCCGAGCCGTCGGAATTCAACAGGTACACCGCGTCGCAGTCGTGGTCGCGCAGTTGGACCCAGGCGCGCTGGGCCAGCACCAGCTGCTGCTCGGCGTTGCCGCACCAGCTGCAGGCACCGCCGTCGGCCGGGGCGCGCACCTGTCGGCGCGCCTGCGCGTACACGGCATTGAGTTCGACGTCGGCGGCGGCCGCCACGTCCGAGGCGCACAGGTCGCGCTCCATCGTGGTGACCGGGTGCGCGCAGTCGATGCCCTCATCCTCGCGGTCGCCGGCGACGGCGGCGCCACACAGGCAGCCCCACAGCACGACGCTGGCGAGGACACGCGGCAGTGTCATCACGCGGAGGCGGCCGCCAGCCGGGTCAGCGCCGCATCCATCGCATAGCGATAGCTGTCCGCACCGAACCCACAGATCACCCCGACCGCCTTGTCGCTGAAATAGCTGTGCTGGCGGAAGGGCTCGCGTGCATGCGGGTTGGACAGATGGATCTCGATGAAGGGCACGTCCACCGCGGCCAGCGCATCGCGCAGGGCCACCGAGGTATGGGTGAACGCCGCCGGATTGATCAGGATGAAGGCCGTACCATCGTCATGGGCCGCCTGGACCCGGTCCACCAGCACGTGCTCGGCGTTGGACTGCAGCGCCTCCACGGCGTGGCCGGTAGCCTGCGCCTGGGCCAGCAGGGCCTGGTCGATCTGCGCCAGCGTGGTGTGCCCATACACGCCCGGCTCGCGCGTACCGAGCAGGTTGAGGTTGGGGCCATGCAGGACCAGCAGTTTCGCCATGGGTGCCGAACAACAGGAAAGGGCGGAGTCTGGCGGAACTGGTGGATCGTGTCCAGTTCGACGAAGTTACGCGTGTTTCAATCGTGCGTTTGAAATTCGGCGGGGATCCTTGCGGCAGCAGGATGTCATCGTCCTGTGCGGCTCAGCATAGTTGGTGGGGATTCCCACCAACTATGACGCGCGCTCACGATAGTTAGTGGAGATAGGGCCGCTAGTGGCCGAGAGCGGACGCCTGGTCGGACGCACCATCATGCTCAGAAACTCACCAATGGCCAGCTCTCAGGCAGCAGGCAGACGTCCTGAACCAAAGCAGCCCGCGGCGTCTCGTTCCCCGGTGTCACTAGGCGGCAAACGTGGGCGCTTAGCCTCTCCATCTACACGACGAGGGAACGTCAAGAACGGCCAACGTTTGCGGCGTTTAAAGCAACGTTATAACATAGCGCTCTAGAGCACGGTGCCATCACCGTGCGCGTAGCGAAGGCTATCGGCCTGCTGGTGTGGAAATCGTTGGAGAAGAAATGCCTGTTGTGCCCAATTCCCGCCTAGAGGGTCTCCATTCTTCTGGGGGCGTTGGGCAGCGCACTTTCCGCCTACAGAGCATCGATACGCTCCGCGGCTTCGTCATGGTCGTCATGCTGCTCGATCACCTCCGAGAGACCTGGTTCCTACACGTATCGGTTGCAGATCCCATAGACGCCAACACAGCGATGCCATTGCTGTATCTGGCTCGCTTGGCCGCCAGCCTCTGTGCACCAATCTTCGTTGCGCTGACCGGCATTTCGGCCTACCTGTTCAGCACGAAGCACACACTCGCCGAGACACGGATGTACTTGGTCAAACGCGGTCTGGTGTTGATGGCGCTTGAAGTCCTTTTCATCTCCGAGCTTTACTGGGGCGTCGCTAACCCCACGTTCTGGCTCCAGGTGATCTGGTGTATCGGTGTCTGCATGATCGTCCTGGCCATGCTGATCGGCTTACCGCGGAAGCTTCTGCTATTGGCCGGGCTAACCGTGGTCTGCGGGCACAACCTGCTTGATGTCGTTCGTCTGGAACAGGGCCAGCCGTTCTTCACCTTTTGGGCGCTGATGCACCAGCGCGATGTGATCGAGCTGCCTTTCGGCTTCGTTGCCAAGACGACGTATCCGGTTCTGCCGTGGATCGGAGTCATTGTCCTAGGGTACGTGATGGGTCCCTGGTTCCATCCGAGCGTTGATACCGCAACCAGAACGCGACGCCTGCTTGCACTTGGTGGCGCGATGCTCCTCGCCTTTTTCCTGCTGCGCTCTTGGAATGGCTACGGCGACACGCCTTGGTTTGCTGTCGAGGGCGACCTCATGCGCACGACGATGAGCTACCTGGCTCTGACCAAGTATCCGCCTTCACTCCTGTTCCTGTTGCTCACCCTAGGAGTGGGGGCCTTGCTACTGGCAGGGGCTGAGCGCCTGCGCGAAGGACGCCTGACAGCCACGCTGGCGGTCTTTGGCGCTGCGCCCATGTTCTTCTATCTGGTCCACTTGACCGTGCTACGGCTGCTCTATCACTCGGCCTTGGCGATATGGGGACCCACACAGGGAAGTGTCTTCGGTGTGGAGAACTACGGTTGGGTGCTCGTTTGGTATCTGGCGCTGATCATCCCGCTCTACATCCCCACGGCCTGGTTCTCCAGATTCAAGGCGGCGCGGCGCGATATCACCTGGTTGAAGTACTTCTGAGCAGCAGCTTTCAGTTATTTCTGGACCCCAGTGACGCCGGCTTTCCCGAGCACCCAAAGCGCCCCCCCCCTTTTTAGCTGAACGACCTAAATAAAACAGGCCATGGCGCCTGTTGACTCCTCAAAGAACCCGGCGTAGCCTACCTACTAGTCGGGTGGCTAAGGGGCCATGTAATGAACACGAACGAATTCTCAGGTCGCAAGCTCTTGGTTGTAGGTGGCACCAGCGGAATCGGGCTGGAGGTTGCACAGATGGTCGCCCAGCAGGGCGGTGCCGTGGTGGTCGTGGGCAATCGCCCCGAAAAGGCGGAGGCTGCACGGCAGCAGCTTGCAGCTGTAGCCGGTAAGGACAAGGCGTCGGCGCTCGCCGCAGATCTGTCGAACCCGGAAAGCGTGCAGACGTTGCTTGCAAAGCTGGCCGCGGAACACAGTGACATTGACCTCCTCGTCAACACGGCAGGCATCTTCTATCCAAAGGCGTTCTTGGAGCACTCGATTGAGGACTACAACAACTTCCTCGATCTGAACCGCTCGCTGTTCTTCATCACCCAGCAGATTGCAGCCTCGCTGGTCGCGCAGAAGAAGCCGGGCTCCATCGTAAACGTCACTGCTGTGGCGGCACGCCAGGCGATCGAGACGGTAACAGCCCCTGCCTACTCGATGGCCAAGATGGGGTTGGATGCAATGACCAGGCACGTTGCTGCAGAGCTGGCGGAGCACGGCATCCGCGTGAACGCAGTCAGCCCCGGCATGGTGGAAACCAAGATCTTTGAGCGCTTCATCCCCGGCGAGCAACTCACTGGGGCGTTGGATGCATTCAAGAGCTTCCACCCACTGGGTCGCAATGGCACACCGCGCGACGTTGCGGAGACCGTCATCTTCCTGCTGTCTGACAAGGCTTCCTGGGTTACCGGCGCGGTCTGGGACGTGGACGGCGGCGTCATGGCTGCTCGCAAGCTCGGCAATTAAACCAACATACAAAGGTGATCGAAATGGAAAAAAAGTGGACCGAAGAGCTGAAGTCGCTCATCAAGCGTGTCAGTGGCTTCAACAAGGCAAATGCCCCCGTGGCCAGCGCCTTCCATAAGCTGGAGCTGGCCACCCGCGAGGGCAACGTTCTGGACGACAAGACCCATGAGCTGATCTCGCTCGCGGTGGCTGTGACCACTCGTTGCGATGGGTGTATCGCTGCACATGCCGGCGCGGCCAAGAAGGCCGGTGCGACCAAGGAAGAAATCGCCGCTGCCCTGGGCACTGCCATCGCACTCAATGCCGGCGCCGCCTATGTCTACTCGTCGCGTGCCCTTGAGGCGTATGACGAGATTGGTGCGTAAACCGCAGCCCAACGACGGCAGGCAGCTCGTCGTTGGGTATTGACCATCTACCATGTGGTAGGTAGAGTTCATCTAATCAAAGTGGAGGTAGCGAGATGGCCGTTGGCACACGCGACGCGCTGGTTCACACCGCTGAAAACCTGATGCGAACCCGCGGCTACAGCGCCTTCAGTTACGCGGACCTCGCTGAGGTGGTCGGCATTCGCAAGGCAAGCATCCATCACCATTTCCCGACCAAGGAAGACTTGGGCGGGGCAATCGTGGAGGACTACATTGAACGTGTCCGCACCGAGTTCGATCGTGTTGAGGTTCAGCACAGCGATGTGGTTGCCCGCCTTGAAGCCTTCTTCCAGATCTTCAAATCTGGTGACGACGGCAAGTTGCTCCCTCTATGCGGGGCGCTGGCTGCAGAGATGTCCGCGTTGCCACCGAGCATGCAGCAATTGACTCAGCGGTTCTTTGAGATGCAGCTGACTTGGCTCACCCGGATGCTGGAGCAAGGCATCAAGCTCAAGCAAATCCCCAAAGGCAGTGGCGCCAGGCAGAAAGCATTCCTGCTTCTCAGTGTTCTGGAGGGCTCCAGCTTCATCAACTGGGCCACCAAAGACGCCGACTCGTTGCAGCCAAGTGTCATCAGGCTGATCGTCGAAAACGCCTGACTTTATCGCGGTGCTGCCCTCAAGCACTGAGGGGTTCGCACGGCATTTTTTAGAGATGCTTAGCCTACCGACTGAATGGTAGTTCGCATCTACTCGGATTAATGGAGAGCTTCATGAAAACGGTCAAGGTGGACATCTGGTCGGACTACGTCTGCCCGTGGTGCTGGATTGCAAAAAAGCGCTTCGAAAGAGCGGTGGATGCGCTGGCAGGGCAGGTCCAGGTAGAGGTGACTCACAAGGCCTATCGCCTCGCGCGAGGGGTCAAGCCCATGGACTACAAGACGGCTTTGTATCAGAAGCTGGGAAGTCCTGCGGGCGCAGATCGGATGATGGCGGCCGTCAGCACGAATGGCATCCTGGAAGGCTTGGTCTACAACTTCGACACCATGCGCTTCGGTGATACGACGGTTGCGCATGCGCTGGTCAAGAGTATCCGCTCCCCGGTCGTGGCCCAGCTGCTGAGCGAGCGAATCTACAAAGCGGCTACCACCGATGGCATCGACATCTTTGACCAGGACGTGCTGGCCACGCTTGCCAAAGAGGTCGGCGTGACAGACACCTTGTTCGAATTCGACTCTGAGCGCATCGCCGCTGAGATCGGACGCGATGAAATGGATGCAAACCAGATCGCCAACGGCGTGCCGTTGTTCTTGTTCAACAACAAGGTGTTTGTCTCCGGTGCTCGAGAAGTGGACGTATTTGAGCGCGCCATCCTTGAAGCGGCCCGTGAGATGCCAGCTCCAATGATTGTCGCCGGCGAAGGCGAAAGCTGCGGTATCGATGGCTGCGCGCACTGATTCTTTGACCGTCAAAGCAACAGAACTGCTCAGCCAAATCCCAATTCGGTCATGCCCCGGCCTTTAGCGCCCGGATGACCCACCGCGCGTGAGCGCACTCAGAAAGGAACTACGAAAATGACCAACAAGCCCAATGGTATCGACGTCGCCGCTCTTCAGGAATTTGCCAAAGGCGTCGCTGAAGACGCATCCAAGCGTAACGCCCGCTTCAACGTAAAGACGAAGTGGGACGGACAGACCCGTTCTGTCGCCACGGTCAACCATTACTCGATGGCCGGTGTGAAATACGAGCGCCATTTCGAGATTGTTGCCGATGAGCCGAATGAGCTGCTCGGTCAGAACTCGGCTCCCAATCCGCAGGAGCTGCTGATGGCAGCACTCAATGCCTGCTTGACAGTGGGCTACGTGGTGAACGCTGCGGCCATGGGCATCACCGTCCACAGCCTGGAGATCGAGACGGACGGCGAACTGGACCTGCGCGGCTTCCTCGGTTTGGACGAAAGCGTCAACCCGGGCTACGACGAGGTCACCTACGTGGTTCGTCTGAACACGGACGCCTCGCGCGAGCGCTTGGAAGAACTGCACGCGGTGGTGACGAAGACCTCGGTGAACCTGGCCAACTTCTCCAAGGCGATCCGCATGGTCTCCAAACTGGAAGTCGTCGAAGGCTGAGCCTTCAACTGGTCGGACCCTGCCTAACAATCAGCAGTCCCAGCGCGGGGCTGCGCACCCATTAGAGATGCCGCTATGAACAAGCTGTTTACCTCCTTCGATCTGTCCGGCCTGCCGCTGGCAAACCGCGTCGTCATGGCACCAATGACCCGCACGCGCACCCCGGAGAACATCCCCAGCGAGCTGACTGCGCTCTACTACGGGCAGCGCGCCTCGGCCGGCCTGATCATCACCGAGGGCCTTCCCGTCTCCGACGAGGGGCGTGGATACCTATACACGCCCGGCCTCTACACCGATGAGCAGACCGAAGGCTGGCGTAAAGTCACCGCTGCGGTGCATGCCAATGGCGGCAAGATCTTTGCCCAGCTCTGGCACGTCGGTCGGCTCTCGCACGTCTCGCTGCAGCCGGGCAACGTCGCGCCGGTGTCGTCGGGCGACGTGCCGGCGACCACCACGATGGTCTATGCATGGGTCGAGCCTGGCAAGGAAGGGCCGGTGCTGCCGAGCAAGCCGCGCGCCCTGACCACCGATGAGGTCAAGCGTGTCATTCAGGACTTCGCCTCGTCTGCGCGTCGTGCGATGGATGCGGGCTTCGATGGCGTCGAACTGATGGCCGCCAACGCGTTCCTGTTCGACCAGTTCCTGAGCAGCAAGCTCAATACCCGCACCGACCAGTATGGTGGGTCGATCGAGAACCGTCAGCGTCTGCTGCTGGAAACTATCGACGCGGTCGCGGCTGAAATTGGCGGCGACAAGGTAGGTGTTCGCGTGTCCCCGTTTGGTCGCATCTACGATATGGAGGCCTTCGACGGCGAGGCTGAAGCGTGGGCAAGCATGGCCTCGGCTCTGAACGAGCGGGCCTTGGCGTTCGTGCATCTGAACTACCAGACCACGATCTCGGCAGCGGGCACGCCGGCTGGCTTCGGCGCCGCGTTCCGAAAGGCGTACCAGGGCACGCTGATCGGTGCCGGTGGTTTTACCCAGGAACTGGCCGAAGCAGAACTGGCCAAGGGTGAGCTCGACCTGATTGCGTTCGGCACCAACTTCATCTCCAACCCCGACCTGGTAGAGCGGATGAAGAACGGCTGGCCGCTGGCAAAGCCTGATCCGTCCACCTTCTACGGCGTGATCGGAGCCAAGGGTTACACGGACTATCCGACCTACGATGGCGCTAGCGCCGCCGCAGAAGTCGTCTGATCAACTATCCCGCTAATGCGGGCCACAGATGAGGTGTGACATGGCAACCCGTAGCACGACAACCTTCGACTTCGAGTCCGACGTCATTGAAAGCAAGACGCCGGTGCTGGTGGACTTCTGGGCCCCTTGGTGCCCGCCTTGCCGAGCCATCGCGCCTTCCTTGGAAGAGATATCCGATGAGCTTGAAGGCAAGCTCCACGTGGTCAAGGTCGATATCGACCAGAACCCGGAGTTGGCTCAGCGATTTGGGGTGCGGTCCATCCCTACCTTGAAAGTGTTCGTGGATGGCAAGGTCGCCAAGGAGATCGTCGGCGCGATGCCTAAGCAGGCTTTGCACGAGCAGATCGCTCCGTTCGTAAAGGGCGAGTAAGCCACAACCAAGCGGGCGCCCTCTATGGGGCGCCCGCCTAGCAAAGAAGGTGAAGCGATGAACACGTCCGTGCCTTCATGGGTTGGGAAGGTGGAAGAAGTGAACGCCATGGGATTCAACCGCATTGCGCGCTCTACAGCCGATCCTCTTCTGCTCTACATAGGGGCACCATGGTGTCCTCCCTGCAAGACGATGGAGCCTGCTTTCGCTACCGCCGCCGAGGCAATGGGCACAAAGGCCCGATTCCTCAAGGTGAATGCAGCGACGGATCCGCAGCTGTTGGACTCGTTGAGGGTCGCTGCTGTGCCGATGCTCCTGATGTATGACGACCAAGGCCGCGAAGTTGGGCGACTCTTGGGATCGTTGTCTGCAACGCGTATCGCTCTCTGGGCTCAGAAGCGACTCGATAGCGCGGGCGAATAGGCGAGAACCAGAATCTACCAACTGCTCGAATCGGCTCTCCCCAAGGGAAGGCTGGTTCAGTCTCCGTCGATCGTGCTGCAGGCATCTGCACTGCCCTGGCGAAAAGAGGTCTCAGATGACTCGTATCAAGGTTGATGTTGCCATCATTGGCGCCGGCAGTGCTGGCATGACGGCGTACCGCGCGGCCAAAGCGCATACCGACAGCATCGTGGTGATTGAAGGTGGCTTCTACGGAACCACCTGTGCCAGGGTTGGCTGCATGCCGAGCAAGCTGCTTATCAGCGCCGCAGATGCTGCCCATACGCTAAAGCTTGCACCAAACTTTGGTGTCATGCCGGTCATGGTCAAAGTTGATGGAAGGGCAGTGATGAATCGAGTGCGCAAAGAGCGCGACCGCTTCGTGGGCTTCGTCGTGGAGTCAGTCGATGCATGGCCGGAGGAACACCGGCTTCGTGGCAGGGCGAAGTTCCTTTCCCCTCATGAGCTTCTGGTCGGGTCATCTACCATCGTGGAAGCCGATCGCATCGTTGTAGCGACAGGGTCCAGTCCCTTCGTTCCGGAGGGATGGCGTGAGGCGCTGGGCGACAGGCTTCTTGTGAACGATGACGTTTTTGAGTGGACTGACCTGCCCAGCTCAGTGGCCGTTGTTGGCAGCGGGGTCATCGGCCTTGAGTTGGCACAGGCTCTGCATCGCCTTGGAGTGACGGTTCGCCTTTACGGTCGCAGTCGGTTCATCGGGCCGCTGAGCGACCCAGTGGTTGCGGCGGAGGCCACGCGCATCTTCTCCGAAGAGGTTCCTGTAAGCCTGGGCGCAAAGGTCACACCCTCGCTCACCGAGGATGGTCGAGTATTAGTGGTCTCCGAGAATTCTGTGGGTATTCGCAGTACCGAGACGTTCGACTACCTGATTGCGGCGACAGGTCGTAAGCCGAACATGCTCGGAATCGGCCTGGATACTGCCGGCATTGCTTTGGACAGCTACGGGCTGCCCATTGTCGACCGCGCTACCGGCCAGAGCACCTGCCCTCACATCTTTGTTGCCGGGGATGCCAATGGGATGGCCGATATCCTTCATGAGGCCGCCGACGACGGCCGCATCGCAGGCGACAACGCGGGCCGCTTTCCAAGCGTGCGCCCACGTCCGCGCAGGGCGCCTCTGGGGATCGTGTTTTCCACCCCCCAGATCGCGATGGCGGGCGCTACCTTCCGGCAGCTGACCGAGCGCGGTGCCGCCTTCGAAGTTGGGGAGGCATCATTCGCCGACCAGGGCCGCAGTCGGGTCATGCTGGAGAACCACGGGGTAATCCGTGTCTACGCCGACAGCGCCACAGGCGTCTTCTTGGGGGCAGAGATGGTCGGCCCATCGGCCGAGCACATTGGCCATCTACTTTCGTGGAGCGTTCAGCGACGCGATACGGTCCAGCAGATGATCGATAGCCCCTTCTATCACCCTGTTGTCGAAGAAGGCGTGCGGACAGCGTTGAGGCTGCTACACCGGAAGTTGGATCTACCCCTTCAAGCCCCAGAAATCTGCTTGGATTGCGTGCCTGGGGCGTGACCACGAACCACCGTTGCATACATCACCGCATCGTTGCCACGAGGCATCTGGATGAGTGCAGCTACGCCGCGTGTGAACGCCTTAGGGGGCCACTAAAGTTGGCGGTCCAAGACCGCGTCCGTTGCAGCCACCAGTTGCCGGATGAAGTGGATGTGCCGGCGCAGATCGTCCCGTGACACTGCATGCTTGGCAGGTGACCCGCCAGCCGGCCGGCCTGAACGGTGGGCAATGTCACCACGCTTCTTGGCCAGGGCATTTAATTCCGATCGCGCCGCGGCCACCTCGGTTTGGTTCCAGTGCCAGCCCTCCCTGATGTCCAGTCCCAGATACTTCTGGAACATGGGTCTGACTCGATCAGTGCTGGGCGTGTGAAATGTCTTGAGGTCGTTGGTCAGGCTGTTCTGCATGAACCTCGCCAAGTCTGATTCCCCTCTCCCGATCAACACATCCACCGCCTCCACAAGTCGATCCTCGAAGTAGGTTTCGAGTGCCGCCAGGGCCATGACCAGGCTAGCCCTTTTCAGGACCTCATTCTCTGGCGGTGGCGGCAAGGTGTTGAGACGATCGAAGTGGTTGACTAGGTCGACAGCGTCCTGGATCGCGTGGTCAAAGGTCAGGCTGGCTTTGGACGGCATTGGGCTACTCTTTTACTGGATTGTTGCACCTGGTTCGAGCTGTCAACAACTGCCCGGATGTGAAGAATGGCCAATGCCGCGTCATTTGCACGCTTATGGCCTTGGATTCAACCGATCGACGCAACGGTTCGTCGGTATCGCTCGACGGGTGTTTCGTAGCCTAACGTCTTGCGGGGCCGCTCGTTCAGTTGGCGGGCAACTGCATCAAGCTGAGCTTGAGAGATATTGGCAAGGCTGACGCCCTTAGGGAAGTACTGTCGCAGTAGTCCGTTGGTGTTCTCATTGGTGCCGCATTGCCAGGGATGGTGTGGGTCGCAGAAGTAGACTTGGATGTCGGTGGCGAGCGTAAAGCGGCGATGCGCCGCCATCTCTTTGCCGCGATCCCAAGTCAGAGATCGGTACAGTTCCCGAGGCAGGCGGCGGGCACTTTTGATCAGCGCATTCACCACGGTCTCAGAGTCCTTTCCGTCAACTTTGACCAGCATGACGTAACGGGTTTTGCGCTCCACGAGCGTCGCAATCTGGCTATCGCGGTCACCAAATAGCAGGTCGCCCTCCCAGTGGCCAGGTACTGCCCGGTCCTCAACCGAAGGCGGACGCTCACTGATGGAGATCGTGTCTTTGATCCTGCCGTGATCAGCTGTTTTCTGTGTGTGATGCCGTGAGCGGCGCATGGCACGAGTCCGCCGTAGGTGCGCCAACAGCTCCTGCTTCAGGGCTCCTCGGGACTGGATGTAGAGCGTTCGGTAGATTGTCTCGTGAGACACCTGGCGGCTCGTATCTTCAGGATTGGTGCGTTTCAACCAACCGGACACCTGCTGTGGTGACCATTGCTGCTTCAGCTTTGCTGCCACTCTCATCGCAAGCGCTCGATGCAAGCCGAGCTTACAGAGCTTGGGGCGTCGCGCACGCTGCCAGGCACGCTGATCAGCCAGATTCGCTCGATAGCCATTGACCCCATCGTTGCGGTGTAGCTCGCGACTTATGGTCGACGGGGCCCGTCCGAGCGAACTCGCAATGGCACGCATGGACTTCCCAACAGCCACACCCCGGGAGATTTCTTCACGCTCCGCCAAGCTTAATACGCGCTCTGATCGGCGGCGTGGGACTGGCTGGATACCTCCGGACTCGGACAGAACCGAGCGAACCGAGCTATGGTGACGGTCAAATAGAGTTGCAATCTTGTGCAGCGATTCGCCTCGTCGCCATCGCTCCCACATCAGAGCCTTCTGGGCGTCGCTGTAGTAGATCCTTGGCCTGCGCTCCATCTGCAACACTCCTGCTGCCGGTAAGCAGTCTTCAGTGTGTTGCGTCGACCGGTTGAATCCAAGGCCGGGAGCGGACATTGACGAATCAACGCGTCGGATTAGCTACCTACCAGTCAAGGAATTACATGAGCGAGCCCAAGATCCCAGATGAGGTTGAGCAACATCTCAGGCTCAACACGCTTCGGAGGGACCCGGAAGGCGCACCACTGTGCGCCATTGACCTAGCTAAGCGGTACCGTGGAACGCGGCTGCATGATTGACGTTGAAGCGCTCGTCCAGCGTCTGATGACGGCGGGGTCGTCGACGCGAGAAGACTACATGTTGGCGCTCGAATGCCTTGATAAGGCGGTGTGCGAGGCCAGCGCCGTAGGCCAAGCCCAAGCGGGGCGCATGGCCGCGCCTTGTGTGGGTTACGGGACATATCTATTCGCACGTATGTGTTCGCATGGCGTCGCTGCTGTGCGAGCAATGCCTTATTCCCGTTGGGTTAGAAGCGATCACCAGGAGTGGGGGCTCAATGTACTAGCCTGCCATGCCCGCGCTCTGCTGGAAGGCAATTTGTACTTTCATTATTTCATGCAGCCGACGGACGAGACCCTTGACGAGGGCAGGGCGCGGGTCACGCTGCTTCAACTCAACGACTGCTGCAGCCGATTGAAGATGTTTGCCGGCAGCGAACAACAGCGGTTGTGGTTCGAGCAGCAGCGCGATGAGTTGCAAGCGCGCCTGCGCTCCATCCCATTTTTCCTGAGATTGTCTCCTCCTTTACAGGCTCAGTGCCTAATCGGCAAGAAAGCCTGGTTCCTAGACCGGGCCCAGTTGGTAGAACTAGTAGGAATGGACAAGGCTGGCTTTGACATTCTCTGGGACCTATGGTCACAGCATTCCCACATCCACCCCGTTTCGTTCCTGCGCATGGAGCCCAACGGCCGAGGCACGGGCTTGGAATGCGATCCCGATCGCCTGTACCTGGCCGTTGCCATGTTGATCAGTGCCGGTATTCTAGAAGCAGCCACAGACAAGATCGTCGAGGTCTTTCCGGATGTGGCCGGCGAGCGGAAGGGGTTGGACTCGAAGTTCAGCCCCGGACCTAAACGCAATCGACGAAGGTAGCCGGACAACAGGAAATATTGCTTAAGGATAGGAAACAGGAATGGCCACTTCCGACATGGAGACGCGATTTCATACTTTCGCCTTAATGGTCGAAGGCTCGGAGGCGATCGATGATCTGCAGCTGGACACCCGCGGTGGCCAACGTGCGGACTACCTGTGGCGATCTCGATCCGTCATTGTTGAACTGAAGGTCCTGCAAGGGGACCCCCAGCACAAGATCAACAACACATTCGAGACGCTGAGAAAGCGCGACGAATTCCCAGTAATTCTTGGTCAGGCAGCTGCACACAAGGTGCTTGCCCACCTTCCAGACGGGAAGGAGCAACTGCGACGTCTTCGTCAAAAGATCATGCGATCCGTGGAGGCCGCATTTCGAGATGCCAAGGGGCAGATCGCAAACACTAAGCGGCTTCTGGAGTTGGATGATGCTCTAGGCGTCTTGGTCCTGCTGAACCCCGATGTCGAGTCGTTGGATCCAATCGACGTGGGAAATGAGATCAGTCGCCTCATGCAGCAGCGGCAAGCCGACACCTGGGCGGTGGATGCCGTTTGGATGTTGTCCGAGGCTCATCTGGTCGGCGGAGCGCAGCCGTGCATCATCATTGAAAGCGATAAAGTTGACCGCTTCTCTTGGGCTGAGGAGTTCTTGTCCTCTCTCAACCCCCAGTGGGGAATCTTTAACAACAGCCCCGTACTCACCTCAGACGCCAAGCTCTTGATGGATCTGCCGATGAGGCGAAAGTCCGAGCAACAAACTGGGCCACTGACCAACGAGCAGCGCTGGCGGTCCAACTACCGTGCTAATCCTTACCTAAGCCAGTTGGACGACGATGCTCTCCGGGTCTTCGGCGAGAAGGCCATTGCAGATCTTATGCCGTACTTCCTGGTAGGTGGCCCCAGAGAGTCGATGGCCGAATTAGAGCCGCTTATAGCGCGGTGGACGCACTTCCTCGAAGAAGCCTCCGATCGTGGTTTTAACGCTCGTGGGATGGGATTCCCTCGAGAACGCCCTTAACACTGTGCACAATGGACTATCAGGGGATGATCGAAGTCGGGAATGAAGTTGCAGACTTGGACGATCCAACAGCTGTTCCAGGATCGAAAGCAGTACAAGGTGCCGTTCTAGCAGCGGGCTTATGTCTGGACCTTGGAGAAGCAGTGGCCGTTGCTCTAGGCTGATATCAAAGACAAGGCCGAAGAACCGAGTATCGGAGGCGCTGCCCGCCGAGTCAGCCGACTGCTTGCCGCAGTTCAAGAAAGGCTGCAGCCCGACAGTGGCAATTCTCAGGAGACGGAGATGGTTACAACACGCCTCCCACCCCCATCAAACACGGGCCTGGCTGCCCGCAGCGGTGTCTGACGAAATAGGTGCGACGCTGGGCTCGCGGCCTACCCGTGCAGACGGACAGCCGAGCAAATGAACTGTTTAGCTACGTCGCGATTTCGTTCGAGGACGTGGATGGGTTTCAACGGACGTGTAACCCAGGCTGGGCTAGCCTCGTCCTCAGCATCAATGCCGATGCTGTCAATGGAGAACTGACGTGGGCAACCAGAATCAGCAGGGTCAGCAGAACCAGCAGGCCCAAAAGGGTCAGCAGGAGAGGGACAGCCAGGGTCAGCAGCAGCAACAGGATCAGGATCAGAAACGGGAGCGCTCCGGCCAGCAGGGCAGCCAGGACGAAGAGGAATAAGCAGCTGCCGATCGCCCAGACCTGAACCAGGATGGCCCGGCTCGATGTCGGGCCATCGTCATTGTTGGGGCCGTAAAGCAAAAGAGCAGCCGCGCCTCCGTTCAATGGAGGGCGCGCACGCACACGATCGCTATTCAATCTTTCGATGCCCTTCGTTCAAACCGCGTGCATTAGGCGGGAGTCATCCTAAGCCCTAAGGCGGCGCAGGTAGCTCGCAAGCTTAAGAACGGTTGCTGCCTTGGACTCTTCAAGCAATCGGAGTGCCGTGGTCTTTCGAGAGCCGATGCCGGCAACCGCTTCCTGCACCACGATCGTGTCGTATTCCCTGGCGTTGCCATCGAAACATGTGGCCGTGATACACGACTCCGCCGTCATTCCAGCAACGACGAGCTCCCTTACGCCAAGCTTGGCAAGCAGCACGGCCAGTGGGGTGGCGAGAAATGCGGAGTGCTTGGGTTTGAGCACGAAATAGTCACCGCGTTGCGGTTCCAGGATCTTCGCGATCGCCGATGACTCCCCCTCGGTGGCCAAGCACAGCCTCACCAACTCCTTGAAATCCATCTGCCAGTTGGCGAAGTTGTCGTTGGCGTAGATGACCGGATGGCCGAGCGCCCGGAAGCGCTGGGCGAGCGTCGCGATGTGCCGAGCGGCTTCCAGCGCCTTCGGCTTCACCTGGCCGGCTTCTGGGAAGTCGAACAACGTAAACATGTCGATGATCAGGAGCGCTGGGCTGGGTGTATTCATAGCTGCTCTTGCCCCTCAATCGCCCGTTTGGCTGTGAGGCGCCGCCAGCGGTTTGGACTGCGGTGAGTCCTTCTGACGAAGGAATATGGTCAGGATAACCAAGGCAAGCACGGCCAAGAACTCACTCTGCCAGTTCTGGAAGGATTCGAACCAGAAGCTGCTGCTCCACAGGTGTTCCCAGCAGGTGGGAGCGGGCAATCCCTTCGCGAGCTGCTCATCGACCTCCGCACGCCAGCTGCCAGCAAGATGCAGCGAGAAGCTCAGCAGGAACAACGCCGTGAATGCGATCGCCAAGGAGTGACCGTAAAGCATTTTCCAAATCCCGCCTCTCCGAACGGCCCAAGGCATGGGACCCGGCTCAACTCGCTCTTGCTCCTGCGCATCATCCAGTGGGCGCGATTCGGCCGAACCCTTCTGGCGGAGGCTGACGGTCAGCAGGACATACATGCCCATCTGAAGGAACTCGCTTTCCCAGTTTTCGAAGGTTGCGCTGAAGAAATGGCCGCTATGCAGGTAGTCAAATAGGCTCAGTGCAGCGCGGTGCGTTTCAGCGAGTTCCTCGTTGTGGGTCAAAAAGCCAGTCCATATCTGGCCTCCCAAGAAGACTAGGAGAAAAGCCAGAAGCACGATCGACAAACCGTTTCTCTTCCACATGCCCACACTGCCTACAGTTGAACGAACGTCTCGACAGTAGTCCTGCGACTAGCGAATTGCAGTGAAGGAGCGGCGATCCACGCCGCTCCCCGGTTTAGCCACTAAGTCCTGGCTTTTTGCCCAACGTGTTGCCTTGCCCAAAGTTGGGCTGAGTTTTTCCATCGCGCTCGCCCGCGCCTTCGGGCTCTGCCTCTCCCGCCTTACCGCCCTTTCCATGCCCATGCTGGTTGTAGCCAGCGTTCTCAGTGGCACGATTGGCGGCGCCTTCATCCGCAGCAGGCGGCTTGGCAGGAACGAATGGCGAAATCGGGTCACTCGCGGGGAACGTCTCCTCCAAGGCCTCTTCGTGGTTCCTGTCCGTCTGGGTCTTCCGGTGATGCTCCTCAGCCGGTGTTTCGCTACGGGCCTTCTCCCCGGGCACAGGGAGATCTTTCTCGTCTCTGCTCATAACCATGCGCCTCAAGCGGCCTTCGCGGCCTTGGCGTTACCACCGGACTTGGCCAAGAGCGTCAGCTTCTCGTCGGTTACCTTTTCTTCTTCCAATGTTTCCAGCAGGAGCGGGAGCGCGTCCTTGTAACCCAACTGCTTGGCGAGGGCCGCGATGGTGCCGTAGGAAGCGATTTCGTAGTGCTCGACCTTCTGTGCACCGCCAATAAGGGCGGCATCCCGCACCGGGCCTTCCTCGATACTGTCGATGGCTTCCTTACCCTCCTCAACCAACCCCTCCATGGCGGCGCACTTGATGCGCTTGAGACGGATGCCCAGCAGCTCGACAACCTGGTCGATGCGTTCGATCTGACCCTGTGTCTCTTCCAGGTGAGTTTCGAAGGCGGCGGCCAGGTCCGGATTGGAGGCGGCTCGCGCGAGGCGCGGCAGTGCCTTGGTCAGCTGCTTCTCCGCGCTGTAAATGTCCGACAGTTCGTGGATGAACAGGTCTTCAGCGGTCTTGATCGCCATGATGGTTCTCCGGGTTGGTGGTGGGTGGAGCCCTGAAGCTAAGCGCCCTCTCGTTAGGTTGGTGCGCAAATCTGTGAAGGCCTGCTACACGCCTGCAACGTCTTCTTGCGCGCACGGCATGCACAGGTCTTTTTTCGCTTTGAGATGGGCCGCAGTCTTGGCCAACTGCTCGTATCGAAGGCGGATTTCCTCCAGACGCTCCTGGTCCATCTCCTCCAGATTCAGCAACTCGTTGTTGGCGTTGCTGGTCACTCGGATCAGCTCATCCAGCTTGATGTGGATGGCGGCGGTGTCGGCATTCTGGGTGTGCTGAATCAGAAACACCATCAAGAAGGTCACGATCGTCGTTCCGGTATTGATGACCAACTGCCACGTGTCGTTGAACCTGAAGAACGGTCCGCTGCTCGCCCAGACAATAACCACACCCAAGGCCGCTACGAAGGCGCCCAACGATCCCGAGGCGCGCGAAGCAGAACAGGCAATTTTGCTAAAAAACGGTTTCGACATGGTCCACTCATGCGTGTTGAGTGGAAGAGAACCTACGACCGCGAATGTCGAGGATTGGTGACTTTCAGCATCGTAGGAAACCCGAAGTGAACGCTTTCGAGGGGACGCTACGGCAAAAGGGATGTGTGCGGGCCGTTGACAATGTCCTTTCGCCGTTTTCACGCATTTAGAACGAGGATTGCCGGCTCATGCCAGCGGAGGATCCGAGGATGATGGCCGGCGCATTGAGGCGTTTGAGTGACTGGACTGCCCAGCCTGCGTTCCGAGAGTTGACCGTGCGGGAGGCTGCCCTGCACCTGCAAGAACTTGCACCCAGCTACCCAGGTCCTTTCGATCAACCGGTGGAGATTTGTGTAAATGGGTGCCGGTGGTTTGCCGAGGAGGTCGAGGCAGTCGCGGACGCTATCCACAGGGCAGGACGGCGACCCCATCGCGCGAGGGAACTGCTCGGCGGTCCCGAATGGGGCATCTTGCGCAATGCGGCCGGCCTGTGGGCGGTGACCGGTCCAATGGCGGGGCGGAAGTCCCAGTACCGCGAGGGATCCGCGTTGGTCCAGGCTCGCGAGCCCGAGGCAGCAGTTGAAGCTTAGATCACTGCTGCGGTGGATCTGAGGACGCAGGGCCGCCGGCTGATCTTTGCGAAAATTCCATGAAACGAGCAGCCGAAATCGCCTGGCGGCTCCCGCACGCAGGGCACTCCAGCACCGCCCCGCCACCCGGTATGTTTACGAGGCTCGGCGGGGGGGTAGCATTGGTGACGCGGTGGCAGGAAAGACATTCAGCCTGAACGTTAAGCACCATAGGTTCCTCATCCGAACCCGGCCGACTTGGCTGCGCGTTGACTTCAAACAGATAGAACAGCCCAGTATTTGTAGAACAGCCCAGTATTTGGCATGCCAGAGATTTCGCGTTTAGTGGCGCAAGCGGGGGAAGCCCGGGCCTAAGTATTGCTTTCATCATAAGTACCCAAGACCGCCGTAGCCAGAGCCCGGTGGAGTCCAAATGTGCTGGCCGACGATGAGGGCCAGAAACGCTTCGAGGTCCGAGGTCGCTAAGTCATCAGCGTAGGTGATGTGTCGGAGCTGAGCCTCATCTGTGAAGGGGCGCGCGATTCCCGTTCACGGCGGGCCTACGGTGGTGGGACTAGAAACAGTCTACTTGCCTGGGAGTAGATGCCATGACTGACGACAAGAAGAAGACCGGTTCCCCGGATCGCGACCGAATCAACGTCAATGAAGATTACGAGGTCCAGTATTGGACCAAGACATTGGACATTACGGCTGCCCAGCTAAGGGAAGCGGTCAAGGCCGTCGGCCCCACCTCGGCGGCGGTTCGTAAGCACCTGGGCAAGTGACGGGCGCGAGGCATGTCCCTCACCGAATATCGCCGCAAGCGCAGCTTTAGCAAGACCAAAGAGCCCGAACCCGGCAAGGCACTACCCGCCGGGCAGCGGGCCATCTTTGTCGTTCAGTTGCATCATGCCAGCCGTCGTCACTACGACTTCCGCCTCCAGCTTGGTGACGCGCTGAAGAGCTGGGCCGTGCCCAAAGGGCCAAGCTACGACCCGAAGGTCAAGCGGATGGCTGTTGAGGTGGAAGACCATCCCGTCGACTACGCCAGCTTCGAAGGCGAGATTCCCAAGGGCGAATATGGTGGGGGCCACGTCGCCCAGTTTGATCACGGGGTCTGGGCCACCGAAGGGGATCCCGAGGCCCAACTCGCCAAAGGACATCTGCGCTTCGAACTGTTCGGATCCAAGCTCAAAGGCGGATGGCACCTGGTCCGCTCCGGCAAGCCGGCGCGCCAGCCGCAGTGGCTCCTCTTCAAGGAGGACGATGCCTACGCCAGCCATGTCGAGGCCGATGACCTGTTGGGCAATGTCGCCGCGCCCTCCGCCGCAGACCTCAAACGGGCCGGCAGCGGGAAGCCGGACAAGAAACGGCTCAATGCGATCCCCGTCGCAAAATCCGCTCGACGCGTGGATTGGGCCAAGAGGGCGTTGGCGCTGACCGGTGGTAAAAGGGCCGAGGCCCCCCAGGGCCCGTTCGAACCCCAGTTGGCCAAGCTGGGCGACTCGCCACCCAAGGGCGATCAGTGGGTTCATGAGATCAAATGGGACGGCTACCGGATCCTGGCCACGGCGGCGGAAGGCGAGGTTCGCTTGTGGTCGCGAAACGCGTTGGAATGGACCAACAAGATTCCCGAGATACGTGATGCCGTCGCTGCACTCGGTTTGAAATCCGCCGCCTTGGACGGGGAGTTGATCGCGGGGCGCGGGACGAAGGAGGACTTCAACCTACTTCAAGCCACCCTATCTGGTGAACGTCAGGGGGCGCTGTCGTATGCGCTCTTTGACCTTCTGCGTATCAACGGCGTGGACATCGCGGATGCGCCGCTGTTGGAACGAAAGGCGCTTTTGGAAGACGTCCTGAAGGGCGCCCCGACCCATTTGGCCATGAGCTCGCACATCGCCGGCGATGGGGAGGCGGCCTACCGTTTGGCGGGTGAGCAGCATTTCGAGGGCATCATCTCCAAGCGCGCAGATCGCGGCTACCACGGCGGCCGAGGCGAGGATTGGAAGAAGACCAAGCAGTTGGCCAGCGACGAATTTGCCGTGGTCGGCTACACGGCACCCAAAGGAAGCCGCACCGGTTTCGGATCGTTGCTGCTGGCCAAGCCCGACCCCAAGCATGGGTGGCTCTACGTGGGGCGCGTCGGTTCGGGGTTTTCGGACACCCTGATCGGGGAGCTGACGGCGCTGATCGGCACCGCCGGCGGGAAGAAGCCCACCGCACATGTCCCAACGACAGAGACCGACTTGCGGGCCGCCACCTGGTTTGCGCCCCGGTTTGTCGTCGAGGTCTTCTACCGAGGCATTGGCGGGCAACAATTGCTGCGCCAAGCGTCGCTGAAAGCGGTGCGGCCCGATAAAGACGTGGCCGATCTGAATGACTCGGATCGGAGCAACGATTCCGGCGGGGGTGCTACATCTGCCAAGCCGAACAAACATGGGACGCAAACCGTCACCAAACCCGAGCGCGGTGTTGCCGTCAAACCCACGAACAGAAAGGGCAGGGCGGATGCCGGAGAGCGGGTTCCCCCAAAGCTCTCCAGCCCGTCCAAGGTGATCTTCCCCGACATCAAGGCCACCAAGCAGGATGTGTGGGACTACTACAGCGCGGTCATGGACCATCTGCTGCCTGAGATCGTTGGGCGTCCACTGTCGATCATCCGCTGCCCAGCTGGGACCGGCCGGCCGTGCTTCTTCCAAAAACACCACACTGCGGGTCTGGAGTTGGTCAGTTCGGTGAAGCTCAAGGAAGACAGTGGGATCAATGCCTACTACCTGGTGGTTGAAGACGCTGCCAGTCTCTTGGAGCTTGTGCAGTTCAACGCCTTGGAGTTCCACCCTTGGGGCAGCCACGCTGATTCCCCCGACCGGGCCGATCGCGTGGTGTTCGATCTAGACCCCGGCCCGGACGTGCCATTCTCGGAGGTCAAGAAGGCCGCGACCGACATCCGAAAGCTGCTTCAGCAACTCGAGTTGGAATCCTTCTTGCGGGTGTCCGGTGGCAAGGGTCTGCACGTGGTGGTGCCGTTGAATCCCGGGTGCGATTGGGATCTGACCAAGCGGTTCGCCCATGGGTTCGCAGACGCTTTGGCACAGTCCGAGCCGCAGCGATTCTTGGCTACGTCGACCAAAAGCCTGCGCAACAAACGCATCTTCGTCGACTACCTGCGCAACGGCCGAGGGGCTACTGCCGTGGCGTCCTATTCCTTGCGAGGCAGGCCCGGCGCGCCGGTGGCAATGCCCATCGCGTGGAGCGAGCTGTCGAAGCTCACCCGGGCCGATAGCTTCACCATGAAGGACGTGCCCGCCAAGCTCAAACGCAGGCGCAAGGATCCTTGGGAAGGTATCGAATCAATCCAACAGAACTTGGCACGGTGGGCACAGGACGACTGATCCCACTCACCAGCTGCCGTCGCTTTTCAGGAGGAATCACTATGCGTCGATCCATCGTTTGCGTCGCCGTCGCGCTTGCCCTGTCTGCGTGTGGGGGCGGGAACACAGAGTCCAGCGTCCAAGCGCCCGGGGCCGAAGAAACCGCGAAGACCAAAGCGCTCGAGACCGGGGCGGCCGTGCTGCAGGACCGGCCTCCGGTCGACGCCATCAACGCCTATCTGGACGGGTTCCATTTCTACAACGGCCAGATGAAGGTCCAAATGGAGGCTCACCACTACTGCTCCATCCTCAACGAGGATGTCATCCAGTGCACGATCTACGACGGCAATGTGAAAGACGCCAAGCTGATGGGTGTGGAATACATCATCAGTGAGAAGCTGTTTGCTGGCCTCCCTGAGCAGGAAAAGGCGCTGTGGCACAGCCATGTTCAAGAGGTGAAATCGGGTCAGCTCATTGCGCCGGGGATTCCCGAGGTCGCCGAGCATGAACTGATGGAGAAGCTCATCCACACGTATGGCAAGACCTGGCACACCTGGCACACAGACCTGGACAAGGACCTGCCCCGAGGCATGCCGCAGCTGATGATGGGGTTCACCGCAGACGGCCAAGCGGATCCAGCCATGGTCGCTGCCCGTGACGCCCGGCTCGGGGTCAGTAGTGAGGACAAGCGGAAGCGTCGTGCCGATATCGCCGCGCCCCCCATCGATGCAGGGGCGGATGCGTGGCAGAAGGGGAAGGTCATCCAGATCGAGGACCCGACCGGTGGGCATGCTCACGCAGGGAAAGAAGAACCCGACGCGCCGTCCGACGGGGACAAGAACGCGACGTCCAAGGGCAGCTCAGAAATGTGAGGGCGGGCGTCGAGGTCAAGACCAAGACGTCCGTGGGCTGTTATCTGGTTTCGATGACGAGAGCCCGATGGAACACCGGCAGCATTGGGCTGAGCGGTATTCTCGGTGCTAAAGGGTGCTGCGCCGAACGCTTGGAAGGCTCCCCAAAAGCCGAGAGCCGCGCGTTGCTGACGGCGTGATGCGAGCCACACTGGCCGCAGCGGAAAAGCGCGCCGCCCGGAAGCTCTATCAGGGAGCCACGGGTTGACGCGGTGGTCGTGCTGCAATGGCTGCATTCGACGGTAAGCGCCAGGATTCGCTCTACGTCGCCAGTAGAGGCATAGCTCGCGTCAAAGGAGCGAATGACAAAAGATGCTGAGGTGGGCATCGTTGCTCCTGAACAGGGGGGCCGACCAGAGCATCTCCGGAAACCTGTGACGGGGTTGTCGTGAAGGGACGCAGCGTTGTTCCGTCAACGCTGCACCGCCCCTTGGGATAGGGATGCCGATGACGGGCTCGGACCCCTCAGACCGCATTTCGAGACGTCCGCCGTCCGCCTTAGTCGCCATCTACCGCATAAGCGGCGTGCACCAAAGCCAAGTGACTCAGGCCCTGCGGCGTATTGCCCAGCCCTTCATCGGCTTGGGGATCCCACATCTCTGGCATAAGGCCCACGTCGTTCTGGACGCGGGCCAGCAACGATCCGAACAAGCGATCCGCTTCTTCTGCCTCCCCCAGCAGACCGTAGGCTTCCACCATCCAAAACGCGCAACTGATGAACGTGCCTTCGCAGTCCTGCATGCCGCTGTAGCGCCACAGCAGATCGCCGCTCTCATCTGATAGTTCGCGCCGCATGGCCTCCCGAGTAGCGATGAAACGCTCCCGGCGCACTTCGCCCAAGCCGAAGCGCGACGCCAGCATCAGGCTCGCGTCCAGCCGGTCGCTGCCGGCATGCATCACGTAGCTCTGCTTTGCCTCATTCCAGCAGTGCTCGTCGATCCAGTCCAGGATGCGCTCTTTCTCGCGCTGCCAGCGCGGCAGACGGGCAGTGGTGATGTGGCCAGCTTCGGCGAGCTCGCAGGCTCGGCGGAGCGCCATCCAGCATTCCACCTTCGACATCGTGTAGTGCTGCGCGTCGCCCAGTTCCCAGAAGCCGCTGTCCTTGCGCATCCAGTTGTCGGCGCATTCGTCAGCCAGTTCGAATAAGAGCCGGGCGGTGGTGGGGTCGAGGATGTGGCCGGCTTCGATCATCCGGCTCGCCATTTCCAAAACGTCACCATAGGCGCAGGTCTGCAACTGCTCAGAGGCCGCATTACCCACGCGCACCGGTTGACTGTTGCGGTAGCCCGGCACGTCGATGCAGCGTTCCTTTTCGACCCGCTCGCCGCGAAGGGTGTAGCACGGCGCAAGCCCGGGACGGTGGCGACCGATGGTGGTCATCAGCCAGCTGAAGCCGGCCTTGGCGTCGGGCAGCGCACCCACGCGCAGGAAGGTCTTGATGACGTATGCGGCATCGCGAACCCAAGCGTAGCGGTAGTCCCAGTTCTTGTCGCCGCCGATGCGCTCGGGCAGCGAAGCGCTCACCGCCGCGGCGATGGCCCCGGTGGGCGCGAACCAAAGGAATTTGAGCGCCAGCGCCGATCGGATGACTTCAGCGCGGCGGCTTGCGTCGCAGTGCAGGTCGTCCACCCACTGGCGCCACTCCCGATCGGAGCGGTCGATGCGGGTATCGATATCCACTAAAGGCGGAACCGGGAGCACTTCGTCCTGAGAGGCGAGCAGCGCGATGATCTCCCGGTCGCCGGGCCGAAGGGTCACGGTGCCGCGGAGTTCCCGGTCATCGCAATTGCCGATCTGCACGCGTTCGGAATAGCGCAGCATCGTCATCACGGGGCCGGCGTGATGGACGCATCCGTTTGGGTATCGCTCATCCAGGGCGTGCAGGCCCCAGCCCGGGTGCCCGGCTGGTAGAGCAGATCGATGGTGACCTCTCCCTCCAAGCCTTCCAACCGGCGGGCCAGCTCGGACCAAGGCAGCCGCCCGGCCGGGCCGCTGTTGAGCGACTCGGTCACCCGGGCCAGGCCGGTGGCAGTGCGGATGTGAGTCTCCAGAACGTTGCTATTGTGGCGGTAGCACCGCTGCACCTCCTGAACGTCGCGGGCTTGGAGCACAAAGCGACCGCCCGCCGGGGCATCGAGCAGGCGGTCGAGCAAGGGCGGTGCGTCCATGCAGGGGGCGCACCACCAGTCGATGCTGCCGTCCGGCGCGATGAGCGCGCTGGAGCGCCCATCGCCAATGGCGGCGTAGGAGTGGATGGGCGCATACCCGTCCGCGTCGCGCTCGGCAGGCACGCTATCGGCATCGCTGGAGCCAGCGGTCACGGCAGCAGCATGCCGCCGGTGGCACCGATCACCTCGCCGGTGATGTAGCTCGACTCCTGGGTGGCCAGCAGGACGTAGGCCGACGCCATTTCCACCGGCTGGCCCGCACGCTTCAGCGGCGTCTGCGAGCCGAACTCCGGAATGGCCTCAGGCGGTTGACCGCCGGCCGGCTGCAAGGGCGTCCAGATCGGACCCGGAGCAACCGCGTTCACGCGGATGCCGCGCTCGGCCACCTGCTGGGCCAGGGCCTTGGTGAAGTTCACGATCGCCGCCTTGGTGGGGGCGTAGTCCAGCAGGTTGGGCGATGGCTGATAGGCCTGGATGGACGCGGTGTTGATGATGGTCGCACCGGCGGGCAAATGCGGCAGGGCAGCCTTGCACACCCAGAACAGCGCGTGCACGTTGGTGCGGAAGGTGGCGTCGAATTGCTCGGTGGTGAGGTCTTCGATCTTTTCCACGGCCAACTGTTTGCCGGCGATGTTGGCCACCACGTCCAGCCCGCCCAGCGCCTTGACCGCCTGCGCCACCAAGTCGCCGCAGAACTGCTCGTCCTGGAGGTCACCCGGGATGGCGACCGCCTTGCGGCCTTCGGCTTCAATCAGCGCCACCACTTCGGCAGCGTCGTCTTCTTCTTCGGGTAGGTAGTTCAGCGCCACGTCGGCGCCCTCGCGCGCGAAGGCAATGGCCACTGCGCGGCCGATGCCGGAATCGGCGCCGGTCACCAGCGCCTTGCGACCCTTCATGCGCCCTAGGCCCACGTAGCTTTTCTCGCCATGGTCAGCCGCGGGCTTGAGCTCATGAACAGTGCCGGGCGGGGTTTGAACCTGGGCCGGGTAGGTCGGCTGTGGGAACTGGGTCAGCGGGTTCTGCATGTCGTATTGGTTGCGGGAAGTCATTGGAATCCTTGGGGGGAGGAGGGAGAACAGGCCTTACAGGGTGACCGCGCCGCCGGAGACGGTAAGCAGTGCGCCGGAGGTGTAGCTCGCGCTGTCGGCAGCGAGCATCACGTAGGCCGAGGCGAGCTCGGCCGGCTGGCCGGGACGACCGAACGGGGTCTGGCTGCCGAACTGCTCAACTTCCTCTGCGGCCATGCCGGCGGGAATGAAAGGCGTCCAGATCGGGCCGGGCAATACTGCGTTGACACGGATGCCCTTCTCGGCGAGAAGACCGGCCAGGCCGATGGTGAGGTTGGCCACCGCGCCCTTGGTGGCCGAGTAAGGCAGGATGTTGGGCGTGGGCTTCTTGGAGTTCACGGAGGCGGTATTGATGACCGAGCCGCCGTCCTGCAGGTGCGGCACGCACAAACGGGTCAGGTTGAAGACGGCATGCACATTGGTATCGAACGTCTTTCGCCAGTCGTCCAACGTGATGTCATCAAAGGATTCGTAGTAGCGCTGATACGCGGCGTTGTTGACCAGAATGTCCAGGCCCCCAAGTTCGCGAGTGACCTGCTCGATGAGCGCTTCAGCCTGGGCGTCGTCGCTGATGTCGCAGGGGCACAGGACGGCCTTCTGGCCCGCCTCTTCTATGAGGACCCCAATGCTGGCGGCATCCTTCTCCTCGCCCTCAAGGAACGCGATCGCCACATCGGCGCCTTCCCGGGCGTAGGCAATGGCTACTGCCGCACCAATACCGCTGTCGCCGCCGGTAATCAGCGCTTTCTTGCCTTTCAGCATGCCGTGACCAACGTAGCTTTCCTCACCGTGGTCTGGCCGAGGATCGAGCTTGTCGGTCTTGCCGGGAAACGACTGCTGCTGCGCCTTGAACGGCGGCCGGGGATAGTTGGGCACGGGCATTTGCTGAGCCTCTATTGGGTTGAGGAAGGTCAGTGTGCGGACGCCTTGGTAAACGTCGCGGCCCAGTGGTGTCGATGCGATGTGCAGGGGTCGGATCGACCGGAGGGTCAGAGCGGGTAGGCGATGGTCGTCATGATGCTGTTCTCGGCTTGGCGTGAATCAAGCCGGGTGTGCTGGACGACGACCGGAACATCGGATTCGATGACGCACGAAAAACCCACGCCACGGGGCACCGGGGCAGGCACCTCGAGATCGTTGAAGCGCTTGTGACACGTGCGCCGGGCGGGGACGGTGAAGCGGTAAGGGCCCTGCGGGTCGCGATCCTCGAAATACAGCGTCAGGGTGATCGCCGCATCGGTGGAACCGGTGTTGAGGATGCAGCAGGTCTCGTGGCTTTGCAGCTCTGGTTCCGGCCCGTTGCTCCACGCAGGGATGTAGCCCTCGGCGATAGCCCAGCACCGCCGACCGAGGGACGTCGGCTCATTGAGGTTCATCCGCGACGTCCCCTTGGCTTGGCGCCCCCGGCAGCCCATTGTGTGATGAGGGCAGCACTGCCGACGGCAATGGCGTCTTCCACGGCGCCGGTGCTGCTTTGACCGTAGCGGGCGATCGCCCGCATGCGCAGGTTGAAGGTCACGTAGGCCATACCAACGGCGGCGCCTGCACCCAGAAGCGCGCCCAGCTTTCGCTGCCGATGGGGAGCGAGCGCTGCGCCTGCAATCATCCCGGTAGCGACGCGCGCAACCATGCCTGCCGGAACGATGCGGTCGGGGGCCGTTTTCATCTTGTCACCAACGAGCTCACCGCCTGCCAACGCGAGCATCCCTGCGGAAGCGAGCTTGTTGGCCAGAAGGCGAGGGGCACCGTTATCGGCCGGCAAGTTGCCGCTCCGCGCGGCGTTGGTCACCGCGGCCAAGGGGGTCATCGCGCGCATTCCTGCGACGGCTCCCATCAAAATCGAATGGATCAAGGCCATCTGGCTCTCCTGAATAGGGTGGAATCGCCGGAGCCGGCCCTCAGGGCTTTGCCGGACGCTCGTAATCTTCCGGTTTGGCGGTGTGCTCCGCCTCAGGCATGTCCTTGTCTTTCCACGTGGCGTCATCGTTCCGGAGCTTGTCCGGGGTGTGCGCTTTATCCTGGTCATCCACGTCGGCGCCGGGATTAAGGGGCAGTTTGCTCATGGGTCGCTCCGTGTTGGTGTCAACCTCTATGCTGCTCCCGCCGCCATGAGAACGGCGTTTGGGCGGACTCCACATTTTCACGACGCCGCGGTCACCGTCTGGCTACGTTGACGCGGGTATCTGTTCGTCGCAACGGGCGGAGGACCTTACGATGCATGGACCGACCAGGGAGGGCCTGCGGTGATCGCAGTGATAGTTCCGGCCCACAATGAGGCAGCAGACATTGGCCGCTGCCTGGAATCAATCACCGTGGCCGCCAGGCATCCTGGACTTCGAGGCGAGCCCGTAGTGGCAGTCGTGGCGCTCGATGCCTGCACCGATAAAACGCCAGACGTATGTTTGCACCACGGTGCCGTGGCCATCTCGATTGAGGCACGGTGCGTGGGCGTGGCACGTGCGGCGGCTGCCAGCCATGCCCTTGGCTTGGGTGCGCGCTGGATAGCCAGCACTGACGCCGATACGCACGTCCCGTTTGACTGGCTCTGGAAACAAGCAAGCTGTGGGGCCGATGCGTTTTGCGGCGTAGTGGAGGTGCGTGACTGGCTTGATTACCCGGCTGCCGTGCGCCAAGCATTCGCTAGGCGCGAGCATGCGCGCGAAGGCCATCGCCATATCCACGGTGCCAACATGGGTGTCAGTGCTGCGGCCTATCGGGAGGTGGGCGGCTTCTCACCGCTGTTCACGGGGGAGGATGTGGCGCTGGCTCAGGCGCTTCAGCGCTCGGGGGCCAGCATCGCTTGGCGAGCTCGACCAGTCGTCACCACGAGTGCCCGCCGGTCAGCCAGGGCACCTCACGGGTTCAGTGGCTTCCTGCGTGCCTTGGAACGCGAAGTGCTCGAAGCGGGTGGGGCGTTGTTACCATCGCGGGAACTGGTGCGATGACGCTGAGGCCAGAGGAAGTCCAGACCCCAGGTGGATGGCTCCGCTGCCCGGTCTCCGTATGCGGGGGCAATGTCCGGTGCTTTCCAAGCTCCCGGCAGTCCGGGGGTGCATGGTCTCGCGTGACCATCTTGGGCGAGGGGCATTCGTCCACAAGGTGGAAAAGCGGGACGAGGGCAAAGTTGGAGCATCTACGAATAGCCCCAAGTTGCACGTGGGAGCAGGGATGCTCATGTGCGCCCTGAATCGCCATAGCTGCACTAGGGCCTGAGCCTACTCACCAGGTGCAGAAGCTCTTTGACACTGAACGGTTTGGTGACAAATGGCGCGCCCTGATGCCGCTTCGGAACCGCTTGAAAGTAGACAGCGGAAGCGAATAAGAACGGGATTCCACGAGCCGCCATTTGATCTGCAACAGGGAACACCGGCCCGTCTCGCAGCTCAACGTCCAAAATGGCCGCATCAACGGTGTGGCTGGCAAGGGAGCTTAGCGCATCGGCAACAGAATACGCAGGCACGACCCGAAATCCCGCATCGCCTAAAGCCTCGACAAAAAGCCTGGAGAGCTCGATCTCGTCCTCGACTACCAAAATGACACTGCCTGATTCAGATTCAGCCGGACGGGTCATGAACTAATGAAGTTGCGGAGAGAATCGAATCGTCCTCTTCGACGTGTCAACGTCGAGCCAAGGGCTTTTGGCTCTGCGTTGACATGCACGCGCCGATAGGCGATGGATTCGTGGCTCAATTCAATTGTTCGTGGATCGCAGTGATGAGCTGTTTGAAGCGGTAAGGCTTCGGCAGAAAACGCACGGACGCAGGAATGGGGGGGAGCTGGGAGCGCTGGAGCCCGGACACCACCAACACACGGGCGCCGGGCTGCGTTTCGGCGACCGCAGCCGCCACCTCAAGGCCTGAAACACCACCCGGCATGCTGACATCCGTAACCACCACGGCGTATTGCGTTTCACCCCTCAACTGGGCGATCGCTTCTATTCCATCGGATGCGGGGGTGACCGCGAAACCCTGATCGGACAACGCTTGGGTCACCACCGAGCGCAAATCGGCTTCGTCTTCAACGAACAGCAAATTAATGGGCATATCAAGGCTCGTGGATAGGAAAGCAAAGCACAATGCGGGTCCCTTTTCCCGGAACGCTGCTCAGTTGGGGAAAGCCGCCTGATTGTTTCGTGAAACCAAACACCTGGCTAAGCCCTAGACCGCTGCCCCGTCCCACGGGCTTTGTGGTGAAAAATGGTTCGAACACGCGTGCCTGCTGGGCGATTGGAATGCCCTCACCATCATCCGCAACGGTCACGCAGACGTGAGGCGCAGGGGCGTGACCCTCTGAGGCAGGATCGAGGGTCTCCTTGGCGCTGGCTGAGATGGTGATAGTGCCGCCGTCGGGCATCGCATCGCGGCTGTTGCACACGAGGTTTAGGACCGCTGCCTCAAGCTGTGCCTTGTCGACGAATACCAAGGGGAGATGCTGGTCGAGGTCGAAGGTCACCTCGACCCCGTCTCCCGCCGAACGCTGCAAGAGTTCATGGGATTCTCGCAGCGCGGCGGCGACATTCAAGGGTTCGGGAGACAGCTTCTGGCCTCGGCCAAACGTCAGTAGTTGTCGCGAGAGCAGCGCCCCACGCTCCGCCGCCCGTAGGGCCGTCTCTATCAGCTTCGACGCAGGGCCGTCCTTAACCCTCAAGCTGATGAGGTCAAGGCAGTTGACAATGATGGTCAGGAGGTTATTGAAGTCATGGGCCAATCCAAGGGTCAGCTTGCCGATGGCTTCCATTTTCTGTGCTTGCAGCAGGCTGTGCTGGACCTTTTCTAGCCGCTCTTGAGCGTCATGACGCTCAGTGATGTCTCTGGTCACTTTGGCGTATCCCACCAACGCGCCGTCGACCCAGATGGGATCGATCACTACGCTTGCCAAGAAGCGTGAACCGTCTTGCCGGACCCGCCACCCCTCCTCGATACACCGTCCCTCCGCGGCTGCTGTCCGCAGGTTGCGCTGAGGCACGCCCGCAGCGGCATCCTCGGGGAGGTAGAACCGGGAGAAATTTGTTCCAATGACATCCTGGGCGGTGTAGCCCTTGATCCGCTGCCCGCCAGGGTTCCAAGTTCGAATTACGCCATGCTCGTCAAGCATGTAAATTGCATAGTCGGTGACGGAGTTGACCAAGAGGGCGAACTGTCGGGACTCGTCATTTAACGCGTCTTTGGGGTGTTCCAGCTGTGTCACGTCTATCCTCCCCGGATCGCATAACCCTAAGGAATGGTCTGTAAAGAAACCGTAAAAATGTGTGTTCCTGTGCTCGCTTTGATGTGGGCTTTACACAATGATGCCACGCCGCCCTCACACTGTTCTTGCACTGATAAACGCGAAGCGCGGGAGGGTGGCCGTATGGCAGACGGAATTGGAGCAGTGAGTGTGTTCTTGGTCGAGGATGAGCCGAGCTTGATGTATGTGCTCGAGGAATCGATCAAGACCCTTGGTTACGCAGTCGTTGAGAAGGCGGAGTATTTGCCAGACGCTCTAGAGCGTGCGAAAAGCGTCGCGTTCGATGTGGCAATGCTGGATGTCAATTTGCATGGGCAAGAGTCCTTCCCCGTTGCAGACGTTCTGATGGAGCGCGGAATTCCGTTTGTCTTTACAACGGGGTTTGGTAAAACCACTTTGCCTGAGCGCTTTAAGCGCGCCCCCGTAATGGAGAAGCCGTTCCGTCTGAAAGACATCCATCGCGCGATCACTGAGCTTCAAGGGGAGCTATCGGCCTGACCGGGTCTTATGACTTCGCCTGGTCTTCACCCAACCATCGCCTCCCGGCGATGCCTCGCTGGATAGGGTGCGTTCTCCCTTGTCCAACCAGGAGATTTCCATGGCCGAACCCAAAGAGAACCTGCTTGACTGGCTGCGCGACGCCCATGCAATGGAGCAGCAGGCGGAGACGATGTTGAAGGGGCAGGCGTCCCGTATTGAGCACTATCCCGTGCTGAAGGCGCGGATCGAAGAGCACATCCAAGAGACGATCGGACAACGAGAGCTGCTCGAGGGCTGCATCAAGCGCCTCGGCGGCTCTCCATCCACCATCAAAGACGTGATGGGAAAAATGGCCGCATTCGGCCAGGCGCTGAGTGGGATGACCGCATCCGACGAAATCGTGAAAGGCGCGATGGCCGGCTACGTGTTCGAGCATTTTGAAATTGCCTCCTATACCGCGTTGATCGCGGCAGCCAAGACCGCCGGTGACCCGGAAACGGCACGCGTGTGTGAGGAAATTTTGGTCCAGGAAGAGGCGATGGCCGACTGGCTTGGAACGCATTTGCCGGAAGTTACCGAGGAATTCCTGGTGCGCGATGCTGCCCCCGGTGTTGAGGCGAAGAAGTAAAGTCCCGCTCATCATCGCCGACGCCCCGTCGGAGGGGCTTCCACTCTCCGACAGGGCGTCGGGGCGCCCGGCTTATCTTGTCCGTCGATAGCTAAAGCATCGACGGAGTTCACCCAGAGCCGGCAAGACCACCAGAAGGATTGCGGGCACAAGTGCAAAGGCCCATATGCCGGCTGGGGCAGGGTCAAATGCCAAGACTGGTCCGACATGGGCGCTAGGCAGTGACCAGTAAACGGCACCTGTCGCGACCCACGGCGCTAAGTCCAGAACACTGTGGACGTGCTGCTCCAACGGGCGAATCGCGCGCTTGGAATAGGCCACCCGCGTGTCCCAGTAGCCTGTTATTGCGTGCAGGCAAACCAGTGCCAAGAGGATGGCGAAAAGCCCATGCGAGGCTCGGAATCCCAGCCAAAGAACCGTCGCCAACCCGAGGATCGCAATCTGAGCCAAGTGCAGCCTTGACTCTGGAATGCCCGAGGTGGATTCGATACTGCTGGCGCTGTGCAGCCAGAAGTCCATGGCGCCCGCGGCCAACCAGAGCACGTACAGGACATGCCAGACCGTCACGTCCATGGTGAGGTCGAACTTTCGATTTTGAAGGGCCGGCTGCGTCTATAGCTCATAGCGATTCCTCCTGACAGGTCAAGCATCGGTTGGTCCGGAAATTCTAGAAAAGCCGCTCGCACGACGATGTGTTTTCGGCACGGGTGACTTACCCGTTCGCTTGACGGGCTCGAGATTCCCTCGGTTTGACGGACCCTTGACGCCACGCTGACACCCCGTGCGGTCCGTGGAGCGGATATTCGTCTTCAACCTTGTCAGGAGAAACGTATGAGCGCTTATCCACAATTTACGGCAGCAACGCCGCGTGTAACTCGGATGGAGATGGCGGACCTTTACGTGGGCGATGGCACCACCGTGGTCCAGCTGGACGCGCTCCCCTGCGAGGCTTGGATCCAGAACCTCCGAGAATTGGTGGGTCAGTGCCCAGAGCTCGCTGGAGCAAAGGTGGAGGTGGAGGGCTCGTGGGTCCACTTCATCGGCGTGCGGAAGGCTGTTGGCCCTGTTGCGCCCCGCCTGTTGGAAGTCATCGCAGCAGCAGGCGAGATGGCCTATGTCCCCGACACCGTTCGGCCGTCCGTGTTTACCTCGGCCGCGGACTTAGCGATGCAGTGACCCGGTACCAGTGACGCCGGCCGCCCAGATGCTTCAACGAAGAGTGATGAGATCGCCATGGCTGACGACAAGAAGAATGGACAGGGCATCGACTCTGCACGGTGTTGTCCAACCGGAAGAACTCAGCTACGTCCTGGTACCCCCCCTGGGCAAGATTGCGAAGGCGCAGAGGGCTAAGATAAGCGAGCATGACGCTGGGCTACACCGCCCATGCCACCCAATGCGATGGTGCTCTACACGGGCAGCCAGTTCCCGGCGGACTACCGGGGGAATTGTGTTCGTCACCAAGCATAGCTCAAGGTACCGAATGCCTACTTCTGGTTAAGACGTAGTTGGGCCGCTTCCGCAACCTTCAGCGGACGGCCTTTTAGCCGTTCTTGACCGGGTTCATGTTCGGAAAAGGCATCAGTCCCTGTTGTTCTGGCGATGAGCAAGCCAAACCGCTGCCGCCGTAAGCAAGACAATTAAGAGCACGATCACCCCGGCAACGATGCTCATCTGTTGAAGGAGCGTCAGGTTGTTCATCATCAAGTCGCCTGAATGGGTAGTGGAAAACGTGGCGCGATATGGGAATCAGGCCATCATTGATTTTGCTCTAAGGGAAGCTATTGGCGCGAAAATCACGTATTTCATTAGTTGAAAGTCTACCGTTGGAAGTCTCAAACACGCAACGATGCGGCTGGTGTGGCTACAACTTGCGGGCTGCATGGCTGCATGGCTGCATTGCCAGGGCGCTATCTGCCGCGTGAGTTCCGGCAAACTGCTGCGAGCACGCGAAGATGACTGCCTACAAAACCCCTGGGTCACTCACCCGGGTTGAGCATGGGGTTGAATCAGAGGGAAGGAAGAGCATGCTCGGGGAGAAAGAAGTCTCTGGTGTAAGGCCCCCATGGATGCAGGAGGCTATCGATCGGAAGTCCGAGGCGAGCTGACGTTCGTCTGACCATGGAAAGGGTCGGCGGGTGCTCTCGACGTAGGTATGTCATGAACTCATGACGTGGCAGCCCTTCGAACCGGTAGCGCTCTCTTTTTTCAAGCCAGACGTAGCAGACGAGTCGATGGATGAAGCTCTTGATCGCTCCCACTTGGTAGTCACCAGTTCGGAACATGGAGCTGTCGACTAGTTCGACTAGATCTAGCGCGTACTCCTCGTGGGAAACTGCTACGCGCGCAGAAGGATGAACCTGATCAAAGCGCGTCCCGCAGGCTCGACAAGAATCAGCATAGGCTGGGCCCCCAATCGGCCTTGCGCCGCACTCTAGGCACCGATTGGTGAGTCCCATCCGGTGGACGTGGCAGGCCTTGACGGCTGAGAAGGACCACACAAGCTTGTGGTGAGTCGGAATGCCCTCTAAAGACTGATCCGCGACGCACCCGGGACACCATTTGCTGAACCGGGAATAGCAAGTCACGGTACGACTTAGCGCTTTGGATAGGAACATGAAGGTTGAGTTCTTCAGAGCAACTTCGCACTCCGATGCCATTGTTGTGAGAAGCGGAACAACCGAGTGTTCGACCGGGCGCGGTCTGTCCAGCTGGGGGCCTACCACTGCCGTTATCCTGTCTCCAGGACGATGCTCCGAGTGCCGGCCTGCCCTTCTTGCAATCACCTCGAAAAGGTAGGCAGGAGTCACACTGTGTAGACGTGCAAGCCGGAGCACGTATGAGTGCAGTGCCTCGACATCGCCAGTGTTTTTTCCGATGATTTCCAAGGGGAGCAGGCGTGGAGTAGTCTCGTCATCAGATTTCATTGCGGCGTGTTTTCCTCTTGAATGGAGCTGGTTTCTTGCTCGCTCGCAATGCCAACGTCGGCCCTGCTTCGGGCATGGCGACGTCCTTTTTTTCTGAAAAGTGGAGTTCTCCACGCCGGATCTCAGCGCTAACCGAGGCAAGCGCTGAGCTAAGCTGCCTAGTCCGAGTCCAATCACCCTGTCCGGGTATCGAGCGGCCTTCAGATCGGCAGGAAGCTAAGGCATTCCGGATCCATCGTGAAAGCGCACCTATGCAGCCCCATGAGCCGTCATGAAGTGCCCCGATGTACTCGTCCATTGCATACTCGTCTTCATGGATGAGGCTCGAGTAGTGGCGCACTATCCTTGTCCATTCGACCATGTCCCTCTCTGACTCCCTGTAGCGGGGGAATTCGATGGTTTGAGATCGGCCGATCAGATGAGGAGCCAGGTTGACCGCGGTCAGAAGATCGTAAGACCCGACTAGAACAAGGCGAACTCCTGTCCTGGCAGCCAGCACCTTGAATGAATCCAAGATTGCACCGGCGGACCTCTCCCCACCTTTTGCGTTCAACACATGGTGGGCTTCGTCTATGACCAAGAACTGCGTACGCCTTGCCACGAGGCATCTCTCGAAAGCCGAACGCATCGCGCCCTCTGTGGTTCGGCTAAGAAAAGAGTCGCCGAGTCGCCCCTCACGTGCAGCGACGTCGGTGCTCAACAGCGGATGGCGGATCGAGTTCAAGCACGCGCTTAGGAAAGCCTTCGTTGAGAAGGCCCCGGCTGTTGAGTCGTTTCCAGCCGGGACGTAAACAGAGTGCATATGATCCTGCTCATCAGGGGCCTGCTTGGAGTGGGCTCCAAAGACTTGTCGGCTAACACTAGACTTGCCAACCCTGGGCGGTCCGACCAGAATCACTACCTCCTCCGTCAAGACTGCGGTCCGAGCTGCTTCCAGATAGCGTCGTGTCTCGTCATAGATTCTGTGGCCAAGGCGCTTGGCGACGACGAGGTCAATCTGCTCGGCCAGAGATTTCTCTTGCTCAGCCACTACCAATCCTCGACGGACATTGGTTCAGTGCTAATCGCCTTGAAGCTTCCAAGGGGCAGGGGACAGCTGGTCGGATGTTCCGTTATCAGTTGAGCTCCGTTGGGCTCTGGCGCATGGGGTGACTTACGAGACCTCTCGCGTCTTTCCATCTCGGCAATGAGCTGCCTATCGGAGTCAGCCTTCATCAAATCTCTCAATGATGAGCCATCTCTCGCCCACACCGCATACGCCATCGCTTCGGCGTGTGACTGCTGCCCTGCTTGAAGCGCAGCGTATGCTTTGCAAACAACCCACTGATCATTGAGCAGTGCATAGAGGATTCGCGGATCCTGGCCGTCGATCCGCGTCGGGACGCGTCTCCCCGCGAAAGCTGCGAGGTCGTCGTGCCACATGTGAAAGTCGCCAGCATGGATTCCCGTGTTCCCCGAGACCTTCAAGGGCTTCTGAGTCATTGCAGTTGTGACCAAGAAACTGAGATCGGCCTGAGCTCGTATCCCACTAAACGGAAACTTTCGTAGCCCACTTAGCATCTTTGCATCAGGGCATTCGCTGCTTCCGCCTGACGGACGCCTCCCGATCCACTCACTGAATGCTTCCATCTCGTACCAAAGGTCTACCAAACTAAGCTCTGCCCTTGCCGATGGTTGCCGGCCTGAGGATATGGAGCGAGAGAAGGGAATCGTCTTGATGCTTCCTGGAAGGCAGTCGAGCCAGAACGTTTTTGCTTTGCCGAACAGCCGCTCAACCTCACATCCGAACCTTCCGTTTCCCGGTGGGCGAAACATGATGGACATGTTCAGTTGCGCCGCCATTGTCGAGTAATGAACAGATGTGAAGTCTGATCCGTTGTCACTGATGATCGTTTCGGGAAGCCGCTCGTGCCTGCGTGCACAGTCGCGCAGCACTTGTGAGCTGGTGCCTTTATTGGGAGCGCGTAGTGACATCACGAATGCGAGGACACATTGGGTGTAGCAGTCGATGAGGACCGTGATCCAGGGACGCGCGGTGTAGTTCTTGCCGTTGGCCCTCCCGACCACCACTTCGATGTCTGCTAGATAGTGGTCACATTGAGCGAGCTCGAAGGGACGCATGGCTTTCAGTGCTCTCACTTCTACCGAGGACGGCGATGACGTTGAATTCACTAGGCGTTTGCCGCCTCTGGATTCAGCCGTTTCCTGTTCAAGCTCGGCAATGATCTTCCGAGCCGTCGTCTTTCCGACAGGACGGTAACCCGGATGGTGAAGTTCCGCGTGAACCTGGTAGCGGCGGTACACCGAAAGTGGACCAGGGTTGCTATCACTTTCAAGGCAACGCTTGAGTTCCTCGCGAGCAAACTGCAGGACCGACGCTGGCCGCTTGAGCGTCCTGTTTCCGCTTGATGCGTAACGAGGTGTCAACGCCGCGATTGCAGATTTTCCCTGTGATTCACCATCTGCACGGCGGAGTCGGAGCCGTCTTGCGTGCTCCTTCTCACTTCTTGTGCGGATCTCGCCTTGAAGGAAGTTCAGGTTTGCGAGTCCCCTCAACAGGTGCGAGCTGCTCGGTACGAGGTCTCTGCTCGCCGTGCCTTCGCTGGAAGGAACTATGTGCCTTGAGCGCTCGATCTCCTCGACTAGCTCAGTAGTCAGAAGCTCTGGTGACGCTGCGAGCAGACAAGTGGAGGGACTGCTTAGCGAATGATTGGAAAGATCAGCAAAGATTCTTCCAGACGCAACAAGATGTAACAGTGATGTGCAATCTTGAGTGTGAATCTTCTGCATCACCTCGGACATCGTCACGACTCTTCTCTGAAGAACATGCGACAGGGCAGCCCGCTCTACCGCCGGATCTGCAGCGGCCAACTCGACCCGACGGAGCGTTAGAAGGTTCTGGGTAACTTGCTTGCAAAGGCTGCTGGACGGGATGACGACATGGCGGATACCGAACGACGCGAAGAGGTCTCGAGCTGCCAGGTCAACATAGTTGTTGTCACATTTCTTCCAGGAAAGGCGGGTCTCCACCAAATCTTCGAGCTCGGAGGTGTCCTTGACCTGTGCGACGAATAGCCCTGTCTTCCCCAGCACAATGAAGTCAGGCGTGTAGGGATACGGGCGTTTCCCCTTCGGGGTATCACGCACGCACTCCACCGTTGGAGGCTGCTCGTAATAGGCTAGGACGTCTCGGTCGCGCTCTAGCTCTACGGCGTAACAGTGTTCATGCCGACTCTCCAGATTTATCGTGCAGCCCATCTTGAACGACGGGAACTCCACGAGCATAGATGGTCGATTCGGGGCGGTACCGATGTTCCGGCTCACTCCGATGCTCGCCCTCTCGACATAGTCGGCTGCGGCAAATGTCAGCTGATGAGTAGCTGCGTAAGCCTTTCGGTCTTCTTCAGTGAACTTCATAGCACCCCGGCCCACAGCAGCTAGCTGTAAGGGTTCTTGGGATCAGGCACGGTGATACAGGCCCGTGGGGGACGAGACTTGCGGCCTGATGCGTTGGGGGCTAAAGTTGGACCAGCTTCGCTAGAAGTGCTGTTCCCAGAGATGCCTCGGTTCCTGCCGGGGCATTTCCTTTTTTAGCCAATGATTTTTCAATGGCTATGTCATTGCTTGGTCTCCTCGGTCGCTGTCTCCTCTGCCGCGGGATGACTGGCGCCAAGACTCTCCACCCATGACGCAACGTCAGCCGAGGTGGCGAAGAGACCCTTTCGACCCGGAATGCTGAAGAGCGCTATTGGTAGCGCATCCCTTCTGCGTGCCTTCATCAGCGCATCTTTGCTCTTAAACCTGAGCACGCGCGCGACTTCTTCTGAGGTAAGAAGAGCGCCGTAGCGTGTGAGAAGGTCTTGTCGTAGCGCCGAAATAGCGGCCATGGGAGGCGTAGGGCTTGGGTCAGGTAGGCCTACAGTAAGGCGCGCGCTTTGTGTTCGCAAGCGGCTGATATTAAAGAAAAAAAAGAATCAAATGTCTTGGCAAATCGGAAGGATTGCGGGTGGTTGGTTCTAATCCACGATCCGGTTTATTCGATTCGATTGGGATGCTCACAGGTGCTCTGACTTAGGCGCACGCCGCCTTCTCGACCCTCGTGGTGCTCCTAGGTAAAGACCGACCACCATCTATGGCGACCGGTCCGGTCTCTCACTAACTATGCTGAGCCGCACAGAAACCTTGGATGCGTTGGCGGAGGAGCCTGGCCAGCTTGCACTCAACGCGGAGACGTTCCGGCCGGCTCCAGGCACGCGCTCACTGATGAACAGGTGGCTGGTGCAAGAGAACTGATGGACTCGATCCTGTAGCACAACATCAGCGGGTAGGCGCATTGTGGGGAGGGGGCTGGATAATGAACCCAACGCGGACCGTGATCGTCCGCTGACAGTCTCTACACCATCAGTGTTGGGAATCAGAGGGACAGGCCGCCGTAGCGAGCGGGCAAGGAGTTTGAATTGGCTTGGAGAGATTTCTGGCACAACGGAACGTGCTACGGCTTGACCCATCTCAACGACGTGGAATGCGTGATCGACCTAGACGGCACGCCTGTAACGGTGCGCTATACGTTCGGCCCGCACACTTTTACCGATGAGAAGGAGAACGGGCCGCACTTCTACCCCGTAAGGCACGAGCGGCGGTATATCTGCCGCCGGCGACACGCCTTGAGCTTCGAGGTGGCGCCCTTCATGCAACAGCAGTTCCTGGAGGGCCACGTTCGGCAGCACTTCAGCCGCAACGGCGAGCAGTGGTTCACCACCGAGCTGGACGGAGCGGCGGTCTTCACGGCCATCCAAAAATCGGTGGATGCAGATTCGGAAATCAAGGTCCGAGTGATCTCGTCCTACCCGCTCGATCGGGGCCTTCAAACCGTGCCTACCCACGGAGCGCTCTACAAGGTGCGCACCCTGTTCAAGCGCAAGTTGGTAGGGAGATAAAAAAAGGGCGCCCCGGTAGGGCGCCCTCGGTATTTCAATATCGGTAAGCTCTTCGGCAGTTATACCTGCCTATCCCGCACCAGGCTGGGGATGGATCTAAAGATCCCTCGATGCACCACTCCTGTTTCCAGGCTCCGGTCGGTGGTGCCTTGCTATTGTCCGCCTCCCGAGCGGCTGGCATGCAGGTCATGGATAGAACAATGTGTTGCGCATGCGCAACGGCTGCGTAACGCCTGTGCCGCCACTTCGTTGGCACCGTGGAGCACTGCCGCCATGTACACGATCGGCCAGCAACGGAACACGCGTCGGCGGGAACCTTTCGTCCGGCCAGTTAGTAATTGTGCTAACACTATCTATCTCTCGCCGGGAGACTACGCCCAGCCAGAGTCCCCGCCATGCAAGCCTTTCACTAATCCCCACACGATCGCCACCTTAATCGGCGCCGCCGCCATTGAGGGGCCAGCGCATTTCGTTCCCTTGGCCGGCGCAACGCTTGGGCTTCCCCTCCCCCCGCTGACGACTTCATGGACGAAGCAGTCGATCTGCACCGTCTCTTGGTCCGGCGGCAACCTTCCTGTACCGCGCAGGCGGTTGGTCCATGCTGGGCGTCGGCATCAGCGACGGCGACCTTCTTGTGGTTGACCGATCCGTCCAACCGCTACCCGGCGACTTGGTAATTGCCATCTGGGACGGCACTCAGCCTACGTGCAAGGCGCTCCAGATGTTCGAGCACCAACTGGAGCTGCATTCCACCAACTCAGAATTTCCGCCCATCGTGCTCGAACAAAACACTGAGGTAGAGGTGTTTGCCGTAATCGATGTCGCTCGCCAGATTCAGGGAGGCGCACCAGATGACTGCCTACAGAGCCCTGGTCTATTCAGTTCTATCCACGCTCCGGTTTGATCGATTCGATTGGGGACGTCACTTTGACTTGGCGCCCGACGCCTTCGAGATCCTTGCGGTGCTCCTAGGTAAAGACTGGCCACCATCTATGGTGGCCGGTCTCCCACTAACTATGCTGTGTCGCACACGTCCCCACGGCGGCCGGTCAGGCTGGATCGCTGATGCGCAGTTGGGCGGTCAGCAACCGCGTCAGGTTCTTGCGGGCGAAGTACCCCTGCAGCTGGCGCGCCTTGATGGATTGGGCGCGAAGAAGCGGCTTGCCCTCGGCCGGGTGGTCGATCTGGTAGCAGCGTGAGGCGCCGCAGAGCTCGGCCTGGCTCGCGGTGACCGCGACAACCGTCACCTCCAGTCCGTTGAAGGCGGTTCCGCTGCGGATGGCGGGGTTTTCCGTGCACGCGCGTTCGATCAGGGTCCGGAACCGTCCCAGGTCGCGCTCTCCTCCGCTGCTCAAGGTGCCGACATTGGTCGCGCGACGCGCATCGTCGTCTTCCTCTGGCCCCTCGCTCCATCGCTCGTTCCGCTCCGGGATGACGGCGCGCACCACGTTGCCGTCGGGGTCGATCAGGTCGATCACCACATCCAGCAGGTAGACCGGCTCCAGGCCCAGGTTGGTCACGAAGCAGTGGGCATCCAGGTCCTTCCCCGCGCCGGAGGTGATCAATATCGACGGCCGCTGCTGGCGTCGGTAGCTCTGCAGGAAGACGCTGAGATACACGATCCAGATCAACGCGGTCACGCAGGTCATGGCCGCCGTGATCAAGGGCGCATAGTGGACGAGGTTCTGGATCATCACGCTTCCGCAGTCTGTCGAGCGCTCCGGTACCGGCGCTGCCAGAAGGCATGCGGCACCCGGCTGCTGAGCACCCATCATCGCGTGCGGCGCGCAGGCACGCCGTGAATGCCTGCGCATCGGCTGCAACGTATCGCGCTCAGCGCACCTCGGCGAGCACCGCCCGCACCCGCAACGCCAGTTCCTCCAGCGTGAACGGCTTGCCGATCAGGTGGACATCGGGCTCGAGCACGCCATCGTTCTCCAGCGCATTGCGGCTGTAGCCGGTGGTGAACAGCACTTTCAGCGTCGGCCGCCGCCTGAGCGCCTCATCGGCCAGCTGCCGCCCGTTGACCTCCGGCATCACCACATCGGTGAACAGCAGCGCGATGTCGGGATGGCGGTCGAGCAGGGTCAGCGCCGTGGCGGCTCCCTCGGCCGCGAGCACCGGGTAGCCCAGTTCGGTCAGCGCTTCGATGGAAAACTGCCGTACGCCGGGTTCGTCTTCGACGACCAGGACGAGTTCCCGGCCCCCGCTCAGCGCGCGGTTGTCCTCTCTTCCGGCAGGGGGCGATGGCGCGACATCCACCCTGCGGCGCGGAAGATACAGGGTCACCGTGGTTCCCTGTCCCGGGGTCGAATCGATGTTCACGTGGCCGGCCGATTGTTTGACGAAGCCGTACACCTGGGACAGGCCCAAGCCGGTGCCTTGCCCCACCTTCTTGGTGGTGAAGAACGGATCGAAGGCCTTGGCGATGACCTCGGGCGGCATGCCGCTGCCGTTGTCCGCCACGGTGATCCGGACATACTCGCCCACGGGGACCTCCGCCGCTGCCGCATCGTCATCGGCGGCGATCGTGCAGTTGGCGGTCTCCACCACCAGGCGCCCGCCACCGGGCAGCGCGTCGCGCGCGTTGACCGCCAGGTTGAGGATCACGTTCTCCAGTTGGTTGGCATCGGCGAAGGTGCACCACACCTGCGCGGCCAGCACGGTTTCCAGGCGGATGCTGCTGCCCAGCGAATGCACGAGCAGGTCCGACATCCCGGCCACCAACCGGTTCACATCCAACGGCACCGGCTGCAACGGCTGCTGCCGGGAGAACGCAAGCAGGCGCTGGGTGAGCTGCGCGGCGCGGGTCGCGCCATCGATGGCCATGTCGATGTAGCGCTTGGCGCGCGGATCGCTGTCGCCCATCCGCATCGCCAGCAGGTCCAGTGGGCCGATCACGGTGGCAAGCATGTTGTTGAAGTCGTGCGCGATGCCGCCGGTCAGCTGGCCCACCGCCTCCATCTTCTGGCTCTGGCGCAGGGCATCTTCCACGCGCGTGCGCTGTGCCACTTCTTCCAGCACCCGGCTCTCCAGGTGCTCGTTCAATTCCTGCAGCCGGGCATCGGCCAGTTTGCGTGCGGTGATCTCGATCGCCACGCCCACGACCCGCACGCAGCGGTCGCCCTCGAAATGCCCGCGTCCCTTCGCCGCGACCCAGCGCACCACGCCGTCTTCCTTGCCGACGGTGCGGTATTCCACGTCGTAGAGCGCGCGCCGCGCCGGGTCGGCGGCCGCCGCAAACGCGGCGACAGTGGCGGCGCGGTCGTCGGGATGCAGCCCGTCATGGAAGTCGCGCATCGACACCGCCACCTCGGGCGAGATGCCGAACATCGCCTTTGTCCGCGGCGGCCAGATCAGCGCATCGCGCACGAGGTCGACATCCCAGAAGCCCATGTCACCGGCCTCGGTCGCAAAGCGCAGGCGCTCTTCGCTCTGGGCCAGCGCGGCTTCGGCCGCCTGGCGGACGGTCAGGTCCAGCATCGCGCCGATCATCCGCAGCGGCTCGCCCACGCCGCCCCGCAGCACGGTCCCGCGGTCGAGCACGGAGGCGAAGCTGCCGTCGGCGCGACGGAACCGGTACTCGCTGTTCCACGCGGTTCCGCCGCCCTCGATCACGGCATGGATGTCCCGGTCCACGCGCGCCCGGTCGTCCGGATGGATGTGATCCAGCCACCACTGCGCGCTGGTCTCGCGCAGCGCATGGCCGAACAGCGTGGTCAGTGCCTCGTTCCAGATCACTTGGCCATCGGAGATGCGCCAGTCCCAGATCGCATCATTGGTGGCCTGGGCGGCCAGCCGATAACGTTCCTCTGCTTCCAGATGGCGGGCCTCGGCGGCTTTGCGGTCGGTGATGTCCAGTGACGTGCCGACCAGCCCCACCACCACGCCGTCGGCGTCGCGCAGGGGCGATTTGGTCGACAGCCAATGCGCACGCCGGCCATCGGGGAAACTCACTTCTTCTTCGAGCTGCTCGGTCTGCCCGCTGGCCATGACGCGCTCGTCGGTGGCCATCACGATGGCTGCCTGGGCAGGGTCGCCGAGCAGCTCGGCGTCGGTGCGGCCGACGTAGATCTCCGGCGGCAGGCCGATCAGCTCGGTGGTGCCGCGGTTGCCGATCAGCATCCGGCCCTGCCGGTCCTTGGCGTACACCACGCCGGGCGCGGCTTCGACGAAGGAACGCAGCAGGGTCTGGGCCTGGTCGCGCTCCGCTTCGACCCGGCGGCGCTCATCGATATCGATCAGTACCCCGGGGAAGCCGACGGCCTGCCCGTGGGCGTCGAGGTCCACCCGGCCGATCGCCTCGATCCAGCGATAGGCGCCGTCGGCGCCGCGGGTTCGATACTGGTGGGCATAGCGGCCACCGCGGCGGACCGCTTCGGCAATCGCCTCGGCCAGGCCGGCGCGGTCGTCGGGGTGGACGGCGGACACGACCTGTTCCAGGCGCAGTTCGGTGCGGGCCAGGGCCGGGTCAAGGCCGTGGGCCAGGGCGAGGGCGTCGTCGACGGTCAGGCTGTCCTGGGCCACATCCCAGAACCAGGTACCAACGATCGCCCCGGCGGCCAGTGCCATCCTGACGCGCTCGGCATCACGCTCGCCGTGGGAACCGGGGGAAGGTGAAGAGCTCAAGCTGTACTCGCGGTCGGCAGGGGGTCGGATGCACCGGCCTCGGGACGGCAGGCGGCGCGGGGCGGACACCATAGGGTATCGGCGCGAGGCGAACTGTGAAGCCGTCAGGCGGGCAGCTTGCCGGGGGACGCCGGCAAGCTGCAGCGCAGCCCGCGCAGCAGCAGCTCCAGCGCAACCCCGCTCTGTGCCAGCCGCGCATCGCCATCGTCGCCGTCGGCGATCCAGAACGCCGCCTCGGCGAGGCTGCCGTACACGAGGGAGGCGAGGGCCTGCGGATGGGCCTCGGCGACCACACCCAGATCGATCAGGTGCGCCAGCAGGCGCTGCATGGAATCGATGCAGTGGCGCTGCGATTCCGGCGAGGCACCGCCCAGCACGGCGCGCGCATCGCGCAGCACGATGCGCTGGATGGTGGGCTCCCGGGCCATCTCCAGGTACCCGATGCAGCGCAGCCGGAATCCCTCCCACGGGTCCACGGCGGCGTCGGAGATCGCCTTCAGGCGTGCGTCCATCTCTGCGTCGAGCTCATCGACGACCGCCGCGAGCAGCCCCTGCTTGTCACCGAAGTGGTGGTAGAGCGCGCCACGGGTGAGGCCGGCCTGCGCGGTGAGATCGTCCATCGAGGTATCGGCGTAGCCGCGCTCGCTGAAGACCGCGCGGGCGGTCGCCAGCAGGGTGGCGCGGGTCTGCTCCATCTCGGCGCGGGTACGACGGGCCATCGGCCTCTCCTTGGATGCGGGGGCGGACGCTGGTTTACATCCGGAGCGTATGTATATAGGATTTTAAACATACGATGTGTATGTAAAATGGAAGAGACCGGGTGAACCACCCCATGAGCCACCCTTACCGCGCGCTGTTCGCGGCCCCGGGCAGCACCGGCTTCGCCTTGGCGGGCCTGCTGGCACGGCTGCCCTTGCCGATGACCGGCATCGGCATCATCACGCTGCTCGCCCAGGTGCGCGGCAGCTATGCGCTGGCCGGCGCGGTGGCGGCCACGTTCGTGCTGACCTACGCGCTGCTGTCACCGCAGGTCTCCCGTCTGGTGGACCGGCACGGGCAGCGCCGGGTGTTGCCGGTGGCTACCGGCGTCAGTGTGCTCGGCCTGCTGCTCCTGCTCGGCGCATCGTGGTGGGCGGCACCGGCCGCACTGCTGTTCTTCGGCGCAGTGCTGGCCGGTGCCATGCCCAGCATGTCGGCGATGGTGCGGGCGCGCTGGACCGCGATCTACCGCGGGCAACCGCAGCTGCAGACGGCGTACGCGCTGGAAACCGTGTTCGATGAAGTCACCTTCATCGCCGGGCCGCCGCTGTCGGTCGGCCTGGCGGTCGCGGTGCTGCCGCAGGCAGGTGTGCTTGCCGCGGCCGTGCTGCTGCCGATCGGCGTGTTTGCGCTGATCGCGCAGCGCAGGACCGAGCCCCCCGTCGAGGCGGCACGACGGAATGCCGCGCCTGCTGCGTCCGTCATCCGTCTGCCCGGCGTGCGGTGGCTGGCCGTGCTGATGGTCGCCATGGGCGTGATCGTCGGCACCGTCGATATCGTCAGCGTCGCCTTCGCCGCACACCTGGGGCAGCCCGCTGCCGCCAGCATCGTGCTGTGCGCGTATGCCGCCGGCTCCTGCCTGTCCGGCGTGCTGTTCGGTGCGCTCACCCTGCAGACGCCGCTGCGCCGCCTGTTGCTGCTGGGCGGGATCGCGACTGCGGTGACCACGTTGCCGCTGCTGCTGGTGGGAAGCATCGGCGCATTGGCCGTGACGGTCTTCGTGGCGGGCGTGTTCTTCGCCCCGACCATGATCGTGGCGATGTCGTTGACCGAGCAGCAGGTGCCGCCGCGCCAGCTCACCGAGGGCATGACCTGGCTGCTGGCGGCGCTGAACGTGGGCGTGGCGCTGGGCGCCGCGATCTCCGGCTACGGGGTGGATGCACACGGGCCGCGTGCTGGGTACCGGGTGGCGCTGTGTGCAGGCGGCGCGGTGCTGCTGGCGGCCGCGATCGCGCACGGCGCGTTGCGTCCGCGCGATCCACGCAACCTGGAGGTCTGCTGATGCAGGTGCACGCGCCATCGACACCCCGCCACCCGTGGTGGGCGGTCACCGCGGTCAGTCTGGCGACCTTCTCGGTCGTCACCACGGAGATGCTGCCGGTCGGCCTGCTGACCCCGATCGCCGAAGCGCTGGCCACGAGCACCGGCACCGCGGGCCTGATGATCTCGCTGCCCGCCCTGCTGGCCGCGCTGTTCGCCCCGCTGGTGGTGATCAGCGCGGGCGGACTGGATCGGCGCGCGCTGCTGTGCGCGCTACTGGGCCTGCTGGTGATCGCGAATCTGGGCGCAGCCTTCGCACCCACCTTGGGCTGGATGCTGGCGGCCCGCGTGCTGGTCGGGCTGTGCATGGGAGGGATATGGGCGATTGCCGGCGGGCTGGCGGTGCGGCTGGTGGCGACCCGATCGGTCGGCCTGGCCACATCGCTCATCTTTGGGGGCGTGGCGGCTGCTTCCGTGCTGGGCGTTCCACTCGGCGCGCTGATCGGGGAGCTGTTCGGGTGGCGTTGGGCGTTCGGCAGCATGGCGCTGTTGGGTGCCGCCGTGCTCGCCCTGCATCTGGCCGTCATGCCCGGTCTGCCGCCGTCCGGCACGACTACCCTGCGCCAGTTCGGTCATCAACTGGGCAACCGCGCGCTGCAGCGTGGGTTGATGCTGACCTTCCTGCTGGTCGCGGGACACTTCATCGCCTTTACCTTCGTTCGGCCGCTGCTGCTGTCCGTCCCGGGGTTCGACGCGGGCTGGGTCGGGCCGTTGTTGTTCGGCTACGGCGCTGCAGGCATGGCCGGCAATTTCCTGGCCGGTATCGTGGCGGCACGACGTACCCGACTGACGGTGTCGTTGATCGCAGCGGGTCTGGTACTGGTGCCGTTGCTGTTCCTGTCCATCGGCGAATCGCGCCTGTGCGGTGCCTTGGCGCTGCTGGCGTGGGGGTTGGCCTACGGCGGGGTGTCGGTGGGCTTGATGACGTGGATGATGAAGGCCGCGCCGGGGGCGGTCGAAGTCGCCTCCGCACTGTATGTCGGTGCCTTCAATGTCGGGATCGCATCCGGCGCGTGGCTGGGCGGTCAGGCGCTGGATCGGCTCGGCCTGACCGCCAATCTCTGGCTCACCAGCGGCTTCGCGGTTGCCGCAGTGGCGCTGTGCATTGCTGGCCGCTCAGGCCCTACCTCGTTCCCGTCGGCTCCAGCGCCGCCTTCTCAGCCCCGGTCAACGCGCGATGGCCGTAGCTCAGCACCCGCGTGAGCTGCCATTGCCCGTCCTTGTGCTGCCAGACCATCACGAACTTCGCGCTGCCTTCGCAGTTGCCGGTCGCGACCTCGCAGAAGCGGTGCTCGCCTTCCTCGATCGCGCCGAAATCCTTGATCGGGTACACCTTGAGCGTCCCCGGAACCCGTTCGCGGCGCACCTTGTGGCAAATGTACTTCCGCGTGTTGGATACCACCGTGTCGCGATCGAAGGTGGCCCCGCCGCTGTCGTGATAGAACTCGACGGTCGGCGAAAAGTAGCCGGCGAAGGCATCCAGGTCGCAGCGGTTGTAAGCGTCGAAGACCTGATCATCCAGCGCGGTGACGGTGCGCGTGAGGGCGGCTGCGTCCACGGCTTCCTCGCCAGCGTGCGCTGACACGGGCGCGAGCATGCCGGCAGCCACGAGCACGACGGCGAACGCAGCGGGGGAGTGCCTCATCGGGGTGCCTGCTTCCATCGGGCCAGAGTGGGCACCACTTTTCGCACGGGGCGGGGGGCCCTTCAAGTGTCATTCGGAAGGATGACGTACGGGGCACGGCAGAGTGCCCATGGCCCCGGCCGGTTACAGCGTGCTGGAGTCCACCCGCTGGCGGCCGGCCTGGGTCAGGTCGATGTCGCCATCTTCCGCCTGGGCCGCATAGCCGGCCTTGACGGCCCAGTTGGCCGCTTCATCGCTGACCGGACGCGTGGCGTTGATGTCGCGGAGGATCTGCCGCTGTGCTTCGGTCAGGTGGGTTGCCGCGTTCGTACCGGTGCCGCCGCTCATGGCGCGCGGGCCTCGACGCTGACCACGCCCTGGGCCAATCGGGCGCGCTTCGCCCGCCGATGGTTCACCCACCACACCAGCCCCGGCAGGCCGTACAGCAGTGCGCCGGCGAGCAGAAAGATCTTGAAGGCGGCATTCATGGCGGTCTCTCTCCGTGCGGTATGGCGTCAAGCGTCGTGATCAACCTGATGTGCGGTAGAGGGCACACCCGGTCCTGCAGCGGCCCCGGCCGCGATCCCAGTGCTAGTTCAACGCAATCGCCGTGAAGGTGTTGTCCCTTCGTTCACTGTCGCGCGTTCATGCGTCGCGGACCGCCGCGCGCCCCGCCAAGGTCGCCAGCCGTAGTACCGCGCTTGTCGCCTGATCGTCATCACGTCGTCGCCTGGTCCCCTTACAACGGGGAGCCTCCGGGGAGGGCCAAGGGCGCGCGTCGAAATCGGCGCTAAAGTTCACCGCGCGCCCGCCGATACCGATGCGTCCTTCCGCCTGGAGTACGTGATGTCGGCCGTCCCCCGCCGCCTGTCGTTGTTCGTCACCCGCCTGGGTGACCGCTATCGAATCCGCTTGTCCCCCCTGCGCCGGCTTGCCGCCCTCGGCCGTCTCAGCGTTGCACGGAAACTCACGGCCAGCCTGCTGGTCTGCTGCCTGGGCCTGTTCGCGGTCGCGATGATGTACGGCTGGACGCGCCATGATACCGAGCGCGCGGCCGAGGCGTTCGCGGCGCACCAGCAGGAGGCGGCGCTGGCCGCGACGCTGGCCACCGAGATCGCCGATGCACGGCGGCTGCAGACCCGCTATGCCGCCACCTTCGATGACGCCGACCGCGAGGCGTTGCAGGCGGCGCAGCAGCGCCTGCAGGCGACCCTGGCCCAGCTGCAGCGCGATCCCCATGATGCCGGCAGCGCCGATGCGCTGCGTGAGGTGGCTGCGCGGGCGGGTGATTTCGCGGAAGGCATCGCAGCCCTCAACACCCGTGTGGACGAAATGGGGCGCGGCGATGCCGGCCTGCGCGCGCAACTGGAAGCGGCGGCTGCAACGCTGGAAGCCAGCGTGGAGGCAAGCGCGCGTCCCGTGCTGATCGCACAGCTGCAGAAGATGCGCCGCGAGGAGAGCCTGCTGCTGCTCACCGGGGAGTCGGCGCATACCGATCGCGCCAGCGAGCAGAAGCTGCCGTTCGATCTGTCCTTGGCCGATGCGCGGCTGGGCGTAGAAGCGCAGGACACGTTGCGGACGCAGATGGATGCCTATCAGGGCGCGCTGCTGGCCTACACCGCCGCCCGTATCGGGCTGGATGTGGAGGCGCAGTCACTGGCCGAGACCGCCGCCCAGATCGGTCCCGGTCTGCAGGCGCTGCAGCAGGCACAGGCGCAGGCCCTGGCGGCGGCGCGCGAGCGGCAGGCCGCACGTGCCAGCACCATGGGCATCGTGTTCGCGCTGACCCTGCTGCTGGTGGCGGTGGTGTTGATCGCAACGCTGCTGCTGGTGCTGCGCGCGGTCCGTCGGCCGATCGCCGATACGCTGCGTTTCGCCGAGGACATCGCCGAGGATCGTCTCGACACCGTGCTGACCATCCACAATCCGCACGACGAGATCGGCCAGCTCGCCGCGCGCCTGCGCCACATGCAGCAGCGCCTGCGCGAGCGGATCGAGGCCGAGCGCGCCGTGGCGCGCGACAACACCCGCGCCCGCCAGGCGCTGGACAGCGCCCAGACCGGGGTGATGGTGCTCGATGGCGAAGGGCGGATCGGCTTCCTCAACCAGGCGTTGCTCACCGAACTGCAGATGGTGCACGAGGACTGCAGCGGCCAACCCGCTGCCGCCCTGCATCCGGCCTTCGCCAGCTTGCTGCCCACGCTGCAGGGCGGCCAGCGTGCCAGCCGGGAGATCGAGCACGCGGGCATCCGCTACCAGCTGGTGATCACCCCGATCGTGGAGCACGACCACCTGCTCGGTGCTGCCGTGGAGTGGCGCAGCCGCGCGCTGGAAACCACGGTGGAGAATGAAGTGGCCGCGCTGGTCGATGCGGCCGCCCGCGGCGAACTGCACGGGCGGATCGCAGTGGAGGGCAAACAGGGTTTCGTGAAGACCCTGGCGCTGAGCATCAACCACCTGCTCGATACCTTCCAGAGCAACCTGTCCGGCGTGCAGGGCCTGCTCTCGGCGCTGGCGCAGGGGGATCTGCGCGTGCGCATGCAGGGCGACTTCCACGGCGTGTTCGCGCGGTTGCGCGACGATGCCAACGCCACGGTCATCCAGCTCACCGACATCGTCGCGCGCATCCAGCAGGCCTCGCTGGCGATCAACGCCGCTTCCGGTGAGATCGTCGCGGGCAACCATGATCTGTCCGACCGCACCGAGCGCCAGGCGGCACACCTGGAAGAGACCGCCTCCTCGATGGAAGAACTCTCCGCCACCGTGCGGCAGAACGCGGACTCGGCGCAGCAGGCGAACCTGCTGGCGATCCGCGCTGCCGAGGTCGCGGCCCGCGGCGGCGAATCGGTCGCGCAGGTGGTGACCACCATGGCCGACATCGCGCTGTCCTCGCGCCGGATCGGAGAGATCACCGGGGTCATCGACGGGATCGCGTTCCAGACCAACATCCTGGCCCTGAACGCCGCCGTGGAAGCCGCGCGGGCGGGCGAACAGGGGCGCAGCTTCGCCGTGGTGGCCAGCGAAGTGCGCCTGCTCGCACAGCGCAGCGCCGATGCCGCGCGCCAGATCAAGCAGCTGATCGACGCGTCGGTCGAGAAGGTCGACGCTGGGACCCGGCAGGTCGACAGCGCGGGCGCGACCATGGGCGAGATCGTCGGCAGCGTGCAGCGGGTCACCGCGATCATGGCCAGCATTTCAGCGGCGTCGCAGCAGCAGACGGTGGGCATCGAGCAGGTGAGCCAGACCCTGCTGCAGATGGATGGGAGCACCCAGCAGAATGCCGCGCTGGTCGAAGAGGCCTCCGCCTCGGCCCGCGCGCTGGAACGGCAGGCGACCGTGCTGGGCGACGCCGTCGATGCGTTCGTGGTGATCCCGACCCCAGGGGCGCGCATGTCGGCGGCGGCATGACCGTCGCGTCAACGCGGCGCTCACCGGTCTTCACCGGCGGTGAGCCGGCGCTGTGGTTCGCTATTCTTCATCCATGAAGACTTCCACGCGCACGCGCCGCCCGTCGCCCAGCACTGCCCCGGATGCCTTCGTGCGGGTCCGGGGCGCACGCGAACACAACCTCAAGAACGTGGATGTCCACATTCCACGCGATGCGCTGGTGGTGTTCTCCGGCATCTCCGGTTCGGGGAAATCCTCGCTGGCCTTCGGCACGCTCTACGCCGAGGCGCAGCGGCGTTACCTGGAATCCTTGTCGCCCTACGCACGTCGCTTGATCGACCAGGTCGGCGTGCCCGATGTGGATGCCATCGAAGGCCTGCCGCCGGCGGTGGCCCTGCAGCAGCAGCGCGGTACCGCCAGCGTGCGCTCCAGCGTCGGCAGCGTCACCACCCTGTCCAGCCTGCTGCGGATGCTGTACTCGCGTGCCGGTACCTATCCGGCACGGCAGCCCATGTTGTACGCCGAGGATTTCTCGCCGAACACGCCGCAGGGGGCGTGCCCGAACTGTCATGGCCTGGGCTACGTCTATGAAGTCACCGAACAGTCGATGGTGCCCGATCCGTCGCTGAGCATCCGCGAACGCGCCATCGCCGCATGGCCGCCGGCGTGGCACGGGCAGAACCAGCGCGACATCCTGGTGACCCTCGGCTACGACGTGGATGTTCCCTGGCGCGATCTGCCCAAAAAGCAGCGCGACTGGATCCTGTTCACCGAGGAACAACCGGTGGTACCGGTCTACGCCGGCTTTACGCCGGCCGAGACCCGCGCTGCCCTCCGCCGCAAGGAAGAGCCCAGTTACATGGGCACCTTCAGCGGGGCGCGCCGCTACGTGCTGCATACGTTTGCGACCACGCAGAGCGCGATGATGAAAAAGCGCGTGGCGCGCTACATGATCGGCGCGCAGTGCCCGGTCTGCGATGGCCGTCGACTGAAGCGCGAGGCACTGTCGGTGACGTTCGCCGGCATGGACATCGGCACCCTGTCACAGCTGCCGCTGAGCGCCATGGCGCAGGCACTGCGCCCAGCCGCCGAAGGCCACTTCGACGCGCCCAAGGCCACGGCCACGCGCAGCCGCAGCGCCGGCCGCGTTGCCACCGCCAAGCGCGTGGCGGCCGGCGGCAACGCGCATGCCGGCGGCAGCGACGTGCGCCGCACGCCGGATCTGTCCGAGGAGAAACGCATCGCCGCCCAGCGCATCGCGCATGATCTGGTCGAGCGGATCGGCACGCTGCAGTCGCTCGGCCTGGGCTATCTGTCGATGGATCGCGCCACCCCGACATTGTCGCCGGGCGAGCTGCAGCGCCTGCGCCTGGCGACGCAGATCCGCTCCAGCCTGTTCGGCGTGGTGTACGTGCTGGATGAGCCGACTGCCGGCCTGCATCCGGCCGACGGCGAGGCCCTGTACGACGCACTGGCGCAGCTCAAGGCCGGCGGCAATACCTTGTTCGTGGTCGAGCATGATCTGGAGATGCTGCGCCGCGCGGACTGGCTGGTGGACGTCGGCCCGGGCGCAGGCCAGCACGGCGGCCATGTGCTCTACAGCGGGCCCCCCGAAGGCCTGCGCGCCATCAAGGCCTCGGTGACCGCGCCGTATCTGTTCGAGGACGATCACGGACCACGCCGCACGCCGCGGGCGCCGTCCGGTTGGCTGGGCCTGCAGGGCATCCATCGCAACAATCTGCATGGCGTGGACGCGCGCTTTCCGCTGGGCGCGTTCACGGCGGTGACCGGCGTGTCCGGCTCGGGCAAGTCCAGCCTGGTGAGCCAGGCCCTGGTCGAGCTGGTCGGCGAACACCTGGGGCAGGAGCCGGTGATCGAGGAAAACGACAGCGAACTGCCGCAGCCCAGCCGCATCGAACGTACCCGCGGCCGGTTGAACGGCGCCAAGGCGATCAAGCGTCTGGTCAACGTCGACCAGAAGCCGATCGGGCGCACGCCGCGCTCCAACCTGGCCACCTATACGGGCCTGTTCGATCATGTGCGCAAGCTGTTCGCCGGCACGCGCGCGGCCAAGGCGCGCCGCTACAGCGTGGGTCGTTTCTCGTTCAACGTCGCCGCCGGGCGCTGCGAGACCTGCGAGGGCGAAGGCTTCGTCCATGTCGAGCTGCTGTTCATGCCCAGCGTCTACGCGCCATGCCCCACCTGTCATGGCCAGCGCTACAACGCCAAGACGCTGGAGGTGCAGTGGAACGGCCGCAACATCGCGCAGGTGCTGGCGATGACGGTGGAGGAGGCGTTGGACTTCTTCGCCGATGAGCCGCCGGTGCAGCGCCCGCTGCAGCTGCTGCGGGATATCGGCCTCGGCTATCTGCGCCTGGGCCAGCCGGCGACGGAACTGTCCGGTGGCGAGGCGCAGCGCATCAAACTGGCCACCGAGCTGCAGCGCAGCCAGCACGGCAACAGCCTGTATGTGCTGGACGAGCCGACCACCGGCCTGCATCCGGCCGACGTGGACAAGTTGATGACGCAGCTGCACGGGCTGGTCGATGCCGGCAACACGGTCGTGGTGGTGGAGCATGACCTGCGCGTGGTCGCCGACGCGGACTGGGTGATCGATGTGGGACCGGGTGCGGGCGAAGAGGGCGGCCGGATCGTGGCCGAAGGCATCCCCGCGCAGGTCAGCCGTGCCGCGCAGGGCGCGACCGCGCGCTATCTGCGTCGCTGGTTCGGGTAAGCCGGCCGACAGCAAAGAAACGTGCACGCGGGGACTGTGGATCGTCCCCGCGCTGCCGTCAGTGCCTCGCCCAGGCCTCGATCTCACCGGCCGCGAACGGCCCCAGCTTCTGTTTCACGATCCGTCCCCGCGCATCGATCAGCACCGAGTACGGCAGCAGGCCCTGCGCGTTGCCCAGCCGCACGCTGGCATCGGTCGGCCCGGGCGTCTCGAGCAGGATCGGGTAGGTGACCGGAATGCGGGTCAGGAAGTCGCGCACGCCCTCGGGCGTATCCAGCGCCAGCCCGAGCACCTGCACCCCGCCGGTGCCCTGGCCGGCGGCAAACGCGGTCAGCGCGGGCATTTCTTCCACGCACGGGCCGCACCAGCTGGCCCAGACGTTGATCAGCAGCGGCCGCCCGCGGAAGCGGGCCAGATCCACCGGTTGGCCGTGGAGATCGGGCAGGATGATCGCCGGCAGCGGGTCGCCGGGCCGGGCCGGGGCCACCACCGGGCGCGGCGGTGGCGGGGCGGAGGCCGGACCGGTTTCCCGTCCCGGGAGCCACACGCCGGCGCCGATACCGAGCACGGCGGCGATCACGACCACCACGACCATCCGGCGTGGTGGCCGCGTCCTCATCGCGCGGTCCGCAGCAGGGCTTCTTCCACCAGCGCCTGGGTCAGCACGGTCGGCAGCACGGTCGGCGGTGCGCCGGGGCCGTAGACCACGTACAGCGGCACGCCGACGGCCTTGTGTTCATCCAGGAACGCGGTGATCTGCGGGTCGACATTGGTGTAGTCGCCCCGCATGTAGACCGCGTTGGTCCGGCGCAGGGTGTCGCGGAAGGCGTTGGTGCCGAGCACGGCGCGTTCGTTGGCCTTGCAGGTCACGCACCAGTCGGCGGTCATGTTGACGAACACCACGCGGTTGTCCTGGCGCAGGCGATCAAGCATCTGCGGCGAGTACTCGACCACGTTGTCGCTGGCCGGTTGTGCGGCCTTGGCCGGTGGATCCAGGCGGGTCACGCCCCAGATCGGATACAGCGCGGCGAGGATCAGCAGCGTGGCCAGGAGGCCGGCCACGCGCTGGCTGCGCCAGCGGCTGCGTTCGAACCACCACAGCGCCAGCGACAGGATCACCAGGCCGCCCAGCACCAGCGCCATCGCATCCACGCCGCGCTGCTTGCCCAGCACCCACAGCAGCCAGATCGCGGTGCCGTACATCGGGAAGGCCAGCACCAGCTTGAGGGTCTCCATCCACGCGCCCGGCCGCGGCAGGCGACGGGCCAGCGAGGGCACGAAGCCGATCAGCAGGAACGGCAGCGCCAGGCCCAGGCCGAGCGCCAGGAACACCAGCATCGCCTGCAGGCCCGGGGCGGCGAAGGCATACGCCAGCGCCGGGCCCATGAACGGGGCCACGCACGGGCTGGCGACCACGCAGGCGAGCACGCCGGTGAAGAAATCACCGACCGGGCCGCTGCGCGAGGCCAGCGACTGGCCGACACCGCCCATGCTGCCGCCGAGGGTGAACACGCCCGACAGGCTCAGGCCGACGGCGAACATCAGGTAGACCAGCGCGGCGATGAACCACGGGTGCTGCAGCTGGAAGCCCCAGCCTGCGGCCTGGCCAGCCGCACGCAGCGCGATCACCAGCGCGCCGATGGCGGCGAAGGCCACCAGCACGCCGGCGGTGTACCAGAGCGCATGGCTGCGCGCGCGCTGGCGGCTCTCGCCGCTCTGCGCCACGCCCAGCACCTTCAGCGACAGGATCGGCAGCACGCACGGCATCAGGTTGAGGATCAGGCCACCGGCCACGGCGAACAGCAGCAGCACCAGCAGGTTGCCCGGTGCGGCCGTCGGGGCGACCGGCGGCGGCGTGCGCTGCGCGTTGTCCGCGCTCGCATCGGGCGTGGCGGCGGTGTCGCCCGGCACGGCCAGGGCAGGTTCGTTCGGGCGGATCAGCATCGGCTGGCTGCCGGCGTCGCCGCGGGCCAGGGCACGCTTGTCACGCGTGGGCAGCGGTGCGATGACCTCGGTCTTCTGCGCGACCTCATCGGCCTTGGCGTTGGTCGTGCCTGCCGGCAGCGCCAGCTTTACCCGGCGCGTCATCGGCGGGTAGCAGATGCCGTCGGTCTGGCAGCCCTGGAAGGTGATCACCAGGGTGGCATCGGAGGCACCGGCGGTGCTGCGGCGCAGGGGCAGCGGCACGTCGACCTGGTCGAAATACACCGCCACATCGCCGAAGTGCTCATCGCGGTGGGATTGGGCGGCCGGCCACTTCGGCTTGTCCGCGCGGATGCCCGGGGCACCTTCCAGTGCCAGCGAGGTGCGGTCGCGATACAGGTAGTAACCCGGCGCGGGGGTGAAGCGCAGCAGCACGGTATTGCCATCGCCGACGATCGCATCGAAGCCGAACGCGCGCTCGGACGGCAGCGGCAACGCCTGGGTGTTGCTGGTGCCCGGCAGGCGCAGCCCGGTGCCGGTGTTGCCGGCCAGCGGGTTGTTGAACGGGGAGGCGGCAGCGCCGGCGGCGGCCGGCGTGGTGCTGGCCGCGGCGCTGCCGCCGGCCGGCAGCTTCACCTGCAGCGTGCGCTTCTGCGGCGGGTAGCACACGCCCGCATCGGCGCAGCCCTGGTAGCGCACTTCCAGCGTGACGGTGTCGGTGCCGTCGGCGGCCTTGCCCGGCAGCACGCCGGTCAGGCGTTCGCGGTAGGTCTCCACCTCGCCGAAGAAATCATCGTGGTGCTTCTTGCCGGCGGGCAGCTGCAGCGCCTCGGCATCGAAGCCGGCAGCGGCCTTCACCGTGGTGCGATGGCGATACAGGTAATAGCCCGGGGCGATCTTCCAGCTGATCTCCACCCGGTCGCGATCGCGCGCCTGTGCGGTGAGCCCGAAAGCCTCATCGACCGGGAGCAGGTCCTTTTCGCTGACTGCCCAGGCCGGCAGGGAGAGCACGAGCAACGCGCACAGCGCGGCAACACGACGAAACAGCGTCATCAATCACTTTCCTCACGGGTCTGGGCCCGAATCCAATCCAGGTACGCCGGCAGGCCGGCGCGGGTTTCGACCGCGATGCACTCGGGGAGTTCATACGGATGCAGGGCCTGCACGCGCGCGATCGCGGCCTCCAGGCGGCTGCCGGTGGTCTTGATCAGCAGTTGGACCTCATGGTCCTCGGTGACCTCGCCCTGCCAGCGGTAGGTCGAGTGCGCCCCGTCCAGGCGCGTGACGCAGGCGGCCAGGCGTTCGTCCACCAGCGCATGCGCCAGCCGCGTGGCGCAGGCCACGTCGGGGCAGGTGGTGAACAGCAGGAAGACGGGATCGGCGATCGACATGACCGCCGAGTATAGGACCGTGCGAGGCCAATGGTCCGACCGGCGCCGCGAGGGGGCGCCGGTCGGCCGGGCTCAGTTGGCCAGCTGGCAGGTCGCCGGCTGGGCCGAGGTGAACAGCGCCGGGGTGGCCCACTCCGGGTGGTCGATGAACGGATTGCGGTTGCCCTGGAAACTGAAGATGACCTCGTTGCGGGCGCGTTCTGCCGCGTCCGGTGGGTCGGACAGGTGCCAGTCGATCAGGGTCGAGAGCAGGCCCATGTAGGCCGGCGAGGCCGAGGTCTTGACGATCCGGCTGCGGTCGTCGGTCAGCTCCAGGTCCGGCTCGGACTGCCCGGTTTTGGCATCTTTACCGCCTTCATAACGGATCGCCATGTACATCACCGCACGCGCCATATCGCCCTTGCGGTGGCCCCACACTTCGAACGAGCCGCCATTGCCATCCGGCGTGCGCACCCAGTTGGACGTGCCGGGGTAGCCGCCGCTGCCGCCGCCGAACCCGTTGTTGGCTTCGGTCGCGCGTTCCCCGCAGTTGCTGTCGCATTTGGCAAAGGGCTTGTTGCCGCGGTCCGCATTCCACTGCGCATCGGTCAGATACAGCATGTGGGTGTCGGTATAGGGCGCGTAGGGCAGGCCCTTGTCGCCGGTGGTGCTGGCAAAGCCCAGCGAGTTCGGCCAGGTGTGCTCGCGGTTGTAGGTCAGCCCGCTGCCGGTGCCCGCACGGCCGCTGACCTTGGTGTAGCTGCGGTTGCGGTAGGCATCGAGGATGTTGCCGCTGTTGTTGGGATCTTCGTCGGCGATCTCCAGGATGGTCCAGGTGCTGGTGCCCGAGCCGCTGTATGGATAGGCGGTGTGGCCCTTGATGGTTTCGTGCAGCGAGCAGCGCAGCTGGCTGGGGGTGGAGGTGTTGACCCTGCCGTAGTACTCCCCGGGCGTGCCGGGATTGCCCGGATCGGGCGTGGTGGCGGTGGCCACGGTGAAGGCGATGCGCGTATCGGCGGCCGGGCGCGCGCCCTGGGCATCCTTCACGCGGGTGGCGCGGATGTCGAAGCGGCAGGCTTCACCCGCCACCAGCGCCGTGTTGGTGGCCAGGGTGAAGCGGGTGCCGGTGGTCGGGTGGCTCAGCGCCACGGTGCCGGACTGGCCGCAGCTCAGCGCGAAGGCGCCGCTGGACAGCGTGACCGGCTCACTGAAGGTGACGCTGAGGTCGGCGGCGGCGGGGAAGGTGCTGGCGCCCTGCTCGGGGGTGGTGGCGGTGACCGAGGGCGCCGTGTTCGGGCCGGTCGGGCCGCCGCCGCTGAAGGTCTGCCCGTGGTTGCAGCCGCCGAAGGTCTGCGCGGCCGAGGCGGTCCAGGTGAAATGCGCGTACTGGCTGCCGGCACCGGTCAGCTGCAGGGAGGTCCCCGGCGCGGTGCCGTTGGTCTCGCTGACCGGGATGTTCTGGCTGGTCAGGCCTGCGGCAGGCCCCCCGGCGGCGGTGATGGTGCCCTCGTAGCTGAGGAACTGGACCACCCTGCCACTGGCATCGACCAGGGCGATGCCGTCGTTGGGACCGTTCTGGATGCCGTTGGTCGGGTAGCTGACCGTGGCCAGCCGCGCGCTGCCGCAGCTGGCGGTGCCGGCCGGGACTGCGTTCTCGGCGTAGACCGCGGCGGCCGCAGGGTTGCTGCCGTTGTAGAGGTAGAGCCGGTAGCCGGACAGGTCTTCACCGGCCGTGGCGACCACCTCGATCGCCTCGCCGACGTCCCCGGCGGGGGTGCTGTCGTCGTAATGCAGTTCATTGATGAATACATCGGCCCGGGCCGGGCTGGTGGCCAGCGCCAGCAGGCAGGCCAGGGATAGCGGCGTCAGCAACCTCATCTACGGCTCCTTGTGATTGGTCAGTGCCGCTCGAATCTACGCAATCCAGATGACACATCGATTGGACTGTCGTGTTCGACCTTTCGCATTGAGAACTGCGTCAAACATTCACATCCAGGGGTGGTCCGGCAAAAAAATCCGACCGGCTGCCCTTGAAAGGGGAGGGGCCAGCACCATCTCTGCTCTGTCCCGCACCGTCGGGTTTTTTCGTGAGCGTGGCTGGCAGTCGCCCTGTGCGAGTGCTAACATCGCCAGACTTTCCTAGACCAATCAACAACTTAAAAGGGTCTCACATGAGCATCAAGCCGCTTCATGACCGCGTCGTAGTCAAGCCGATCGAAGCCGACGAAATCTCGTCCGGCGGCATCGTGATTCCGGATTCCGCCAAGGAAAAGTCGACCAAGGGTGAAGTCGTGGCCGTCGGCCCGGGCAAGCCCCTGGACAACGGCAGCGTGCGCGCGCCGTCGCTGAAGGTCGGTGACAAGGTCATCTACGGTCAGTACGCCGGCAGCAGCTACAAGTCCGAAGGCGTCGAGTTCAAGGTCCTGCGCGAAGACGACATCCTCGCCATCGTCGGCTGAGTGGGCGTCGCCGGGCCTGGCCTGGCGCTGCCGGATGTTGCTTCGTTCCGTCATTCATGACGCCGGGCATGGCCCGGCTCTACATAAAAGGTAATCGCAATGGCTGCCAAAGATATTCGTTTCGGTGAAGATGCCCGCGCCCGCATGGTGCGCGGCGTCAACGTTCTCGCCAATGCCGTCAAGGCCACCCTGGGCCCCAAAGGCCGCAACGTCGTGCTCGAAAAGAGCTTCGGCGCGCCGACCATCACCAAGGACGGCGTCTCCGTCGCCAAGGAAATCGAACTGGCTGACAAGTTCGAGAACATGGGCGCGCAGATGGTGAAGGAAGTCGCGTCGCGCACCAACGATGACGCCGGCGACGGCACCACCACCGCCACCGTGCTGGCCCAGGCCCTGATCCGCGAAGGCGCCAAGGCCGTCGCGGCCGGCATGAACCCGATGGACCTCAAGCGCGGTATCGACAAGGCCGTGATCGCCGCCGTCGCCGAGCTGAAGAACATCTCCAAGCCGACCGCTGACGACAAGGCGATCGCCCAGGTCGGCACGATCTCGGCCAACTCGGACGAGTCGATCGGCAACATCATCGCCGAAGCGATGCGCCGCGTGACCAAGGAAGGCGTCATCACCGTTGAAGAAGGCTCGGGCCTGGACAACGAGCTGGACGTCGTCGAAGGCATGCAGTTCGACCGTGGCTACCTGTCCCCGTACTTCATCAACAACCAGCAGTCGCAGACCGCTGACCTGGACGATCCGTACGTGCTGCTGCACGACAAGAAGATCTCCAACGTGCGCGACCTGCTGCCCGTGCTGGAAGGCGTCGCCAAGGCCGGCAAGCCGCTGCTGATCATCGCCGAAGACATCGAAGGCGAAGCGCTGGCGACCCTGGTGGTCAACACCATCCGTGGCATCGTGAAGGTCGTGGCCGTCAAGGCTCCGGGCTTCGGCGATCGTCGCAAGGCGATGCTGGAAGACATGGCCGTGCTGACCGGCGGCACCGTGATTTCCGAGGAAATCGGTCTGTCGCTGGAAAAGGCGACGATCAAGGACCTGGGCCGCGCCAAGAAGGTGCAGGTCTCCAAGGAAAACACCACGATCATCGATGGCGCCGGCGAGAAGGCCAACATCGAAGCGCGTGTCACCCAGATCAAGACCCAGATCGAAGACACCTCGTCGGATTACGACCGCGAGAAGCTGCAGGAACGCGTGGCCAAGCTGGCCGGCGGCGTTGCCGTGATCAAGGTCGGCGCCTCGACCGAAATCGAAATGAAGGAAAAGAAGGATCGCGTCGACGACGCCCTGCACGCTACCCGTGCAGCCGTTGAAGAAGGCGTGGTCCCGGGCGGCGGCGTTGCGCTGGTCCGTGCGGTCACCGCGCTGAGCGGCCTGAAGGGTGCCAACGAAGACCAGAACCACGGCATCCAGATCGCCCTGCGCGCGATGGAAGCCCCGCTGCGCGAAATCGTGGCCAACGCTGGCGAAGAGCCGTCCGTGATCGTCAACAAGGTCAAGGAAGGCACCGGCAGCTTCGGCTACAACGCGGCCACCGGCGAATTCGGCGACATGCTGGAATTCGGCATCCTGGACCCGACCAAGGTCACCCGTTCGGCGCTGCAGAACGCTGCCTCGATCGCTGGCCTGATGATCACCACCGAAGCCATGGTTGCCGACGCCCCGAAGAAGGATGACGGCGCTGGCGCAGCTGGCGGCGGCATGGGCGGCATGGGTGGCATGGGCGGCATGGACTTCTAAGTCCACCGCGCGGCAGCGGCCGATCCTCCGGGGCCGGCACGCTGCCAGCACCGTTGCTTACAGGAAAACCCCGCCGATCGGCGGGGTTTTTTCATGCGCGCGTTCCTCAGGGGGCAGCGCCGCGCAGGCAGACCCATTGCGCGCCACTGCCAACCTGCACCTGCGTATCGGCCATGGCATCGGCCCCCAGGATCAATGCCGGCCGTTCCTTCAATCCCAGCGAGGCGAACACCGGCAGTTCGCTGATCCGCACCTCCAGCGCGTGGTGCTGCCAACGGCCCATGCGCAGGCCCGGCAGCGTGGCCAGCCAGGTCTCCATCACGCGGTCGCCCAGCCCGCGGGTGCCCTTTTCGCGTACCCGCACGCGCGCATCGCTACCATCGGTGCGCAGGCCCAGCGCAGTGGCGGCGGCGCTGTTGAGCACGGTCTGCGCCGCGCCGGTGTCCACCAGCGCGACGGCCTCCACCGCCGGTGAGCCCAGCTGGACCGGGATGAAGCCGAACCGCTGCATGCTCGCATCGCGGACCGGTACGGCATTGGGTACGCACCCGGGGTCCGCCGGCATCTGCCCCGGTGGCTGCAGCAGCACGCGCTGGCCGGCGATATCGAAGGTTGTATCGAAGCGGTCGGTGACATCGTTGCCGAGAATGCCGTCGATGCGCCGGCCGTCCTTGCCCAACCGGCTCAGGTCGGTCTGCATGGCTGCGGCCTCGAACGACAGGGTGCCCACCTGCCAGCGGGTGCTGCGGGTGCGGCGCAGCACCGCACGGCTGTCGGTCGCGCCTTCCACCTCCACGCCTGCCGCAGCCGGGTCATCCAGCCCCAGTCGTCGCGCCGTGGCCTGGTCCATCACGGTGGCCCCGGCCGCACTGTCGATCACGAAGTGCAGCGGCTCCACGCGGTCACCCAACTGCACCGCGACGGTGGGATGACCGCCCTGCATCCACATCGGGATCTCGTGGGTGGCAGGCGCAGCGTGCGCGGGCAGGGGGGGCAGGCAGGCCAGGGCGAGCAGGGGCGTGATGCGCATGGGGCGGTCTCCGTTGGGGAAGGCCAGTGCAACCGGTGGCTGTATCGGCGTGATGTCGGCGCGGTACGCGTGCCGATACAGTCCCGATACAAACCCACGCCATAATCGGCCCATGCCTGCAGCAACCGACATCGTGGTGGTGGACGACGACGCCAGCATCCGCGACGCCATCGCCGACTGCCTGCGCCAGCACGGCTACCAGGTGCGGGTGGCGGCCGATGCGGCCATGCTGGATGCACTGCTGGCCCAGCAGCGCAGCGCCCTCATCGTGCTCGACTGGATGATGCCCGGCGAAGACGGCCTGTCGGTCTGCCGCCGCTTGCAGGCCAGCGGCATCCCGATCCTGATGCTCAGCGCGATGGGCAGCACCCCCGACCGGGTGATCGGGTTGGAGATGGGCGCCGATGACTACCTGGCCAAGCCATTCGACCCGCGCGAGCTGCTGGCCCGCGTGCGCGCGCTGTTGCGCCGCGCGCAAAAGGGGGAGACGGTCGCGCCGTCCACCACGCTGCATTTCGAGGGCTGGGAACTGCAGGTGGAGCAGCATCGCCTGCTTACGCCGGAGGCCAATGAGATCGCCCTCACCCGCGGCGAGTTCGCGCTGCTGCGCGTATTGGTCGAACGCGCCGGCCGCGTGCTCAGCCGCGAGCAGCTGCTGCGACTCACGCGGGGCGAGGACAGCGAACCGTTCGACCGTGCCATCGACCTGGCGGTCAGCCGCCTGCGCCGCAAGCTTGCCCAGGCGTCGGCGGGCGGCGACGCGTTGGTGCAGACCCTGCGCGGGGAGGGCTATCGCTTCGCAGTCCCGGTTGTCCGCCGATGAGCCGCCCCTGGCGCACCGCCACCTGGGTGGCGCTGCTGACCCTGGCCACGCTGCTGGTGGCACAGGGGGTCAGCTTCGCGGTGGTGTGGGCGTTGCCCAGCCCGGCCGCGCCGCAGATGAACCTGTACCAGGCGTTGCAGGTGATGACCGGCGAGCGTGCCGCCGCCGACCTGGGCCTGCGCCGCTGGCGGCAGGCGCAGCCGCCGGCGGGCAACGACAATGACTGGATGAGCAGCGTGGTGGCAGCCCGCCTGGATGTGCCGCGCGCGCGGGTACGCACAGTCTGGCAGCGCAGCACCGATCCCGCCGCCGTGCAGGTACAGGTGATCAAGCAGGGGCAGCTGCTGGCCAGCGGACCCGAGCAGCGTGCCACGGTGGAGGACGCATTGCTGTTGCCCGGCCTGCTGTGGCCGACGTTCGAACTGGCGGTGCAGCGCCCTGATGGCCAATGGACGGTGGTCGGCGCCGACTACAGCGCACTGCTGCAATGGCGGCGCCAGGTGCTGCTGGCCCTGTTGGCTGGCGCGCTGCTGCTGGCGCCGCTGGCGGCCTGGCTTGCACTGCGGGTGACCAGGCCACTGCGCCGTCTGGCCGATGCCAGCGCGGATCTCTCGCTGCAGTCCACCGCGCGCCTGCCTGTCGAGGGGCCGCGCGAAGTGCAGGTCATGGCCGAGGCGATGAACGCCGCGCGCGAACGCCTGCGTGATCAGGCGCATGAGGTGACCCGCATGCTGGCCGCCGTCGCCCACGACCTGCGTACGCCTCTTACCGGCCTGCGCCTGCGCGCCGACAGCGCACCGCCGGCCCAGGCCGAACGCATGGTGGCCGACATCGCACGCATGACCAGCATGATCGACCAGGTGCTGGACTATGCACGGGGCGAACTGCATGCCGCGCAGCACCATCCCACCCCGCTGCATCTGCTGCTGGAAGAGTGCGCCCAACATGCGCAGGCACGTGGCGCGGACGTGCGGCTCGCGCATGCCGACCCGGTCACCCTGGCCGTCGACGCGCTGCAGCTGCGGCGCGCGGTGGACAACCTCATCGACAACGCCCTCCGCTATGCCGGCACAGCCGAGGTGCGCCTCGACATGGGTGATGGCGTGATCCATCTCGAGGTGGCCGACCGCGGTCCCGGCATCGCCGACACCGACAAGGCGCGGGTGCTGCAGCCGTTCCAGCGCCACGAAGGTTCACGCAACCGCAGCACCGGCGGCATTGGCCTGGGCCTGGCCGTGGCGCAGGGCGCGGCACGCCAGCATGGCGGCGAGCTGCACCTGCTGGCGCGCGAGGGCGGTGGCCTGATCGCCCGCATCTGCCTGCCATCCATGCCCCCTGGCTGGCGTGCGCCTGCGTAGCCGGGGCCGACGGCGGACGCCGGCCGCCCGTATCCACGCCGCGCCTGAATCCGGCTATGATTAGGTGCCTAATCATCTGTCCGGAACACGCATGCTGGCCCTGAAGCACCAGGCATTCCTGGCCGAAATGCAACGCCGTGGCCAAGCGCAGCCGGACGGGCTGGCACAGTGCTTTCAGCTGCTTTCACTGGCCGCCGCGATTGACCAGGACTGCGCGCAGCGGCTGGCCCCGTTGGGGCTGAGCGAAGGTCGATTTGTTCTGCTCTTCCTGCTGCAAGGCGCCGAGGCGCCGTTGTCGCCGCATCAGCTCGCCGAGCGCGCCGGGGTCACCCGTGCCACCGTCAGCGGCCTGCTGGATGGGCTGGAGCGCGACGGGTTGCTGGAGCGGCATGTGGATCCAGGCGACAAGCGCCGCATCAACGTGCGCCTGACCACGGCCGGCGAGGCCTTGGCACTCTCACTCTTCGACCACCACACCCAGTGGATACGCGACCTGTTCGCCGACCTCGATCAAGCAGAGCGCACCCTGCTCAGCGGCATGCTGTGCCGCATCTGGGCGCGCACCGATGCGGGAAGGGCGGCATGAAGAAGCAGGCGCTCTCACGCGAACGCCGCGGCCAGCTCGATGGGGGCGAGGCCGAAGCGACCCATCTGGCCGAAGTGCTGGCAGTGGACTTCGCCAGGCTCATGGCCAATATCGCGCCCGGCCTGCCAGCCTCGGCGATCACCCCGATGCGCAACGCAGCCAAGCGCGGCATCACCCTGCGCATGCAGGGCGCGGCCACTCTGCTGCGCGTGCATGGTCACGGCGACCACGCGCACTGGGCGCGGCATGCCAGTGACACAGTGCGTGGCTGGGCCTGCTATCTGATCGGCAGCGATCCCGCCTTGTCTCTGGAGCGCAAGCTGGATGCGCTGCGCCCGCTGGCCGACGACGCGCACTTTGGTGTGCGTGAGTGGGCGTGGCTGGCCGTGCGACCGCATATCGTCTCCGAACCGCTGCGCGTGCTGACGCACCTGCACGGCTGGAGCACCGACCCCTCGCCCAACGTACGCCGCTTCGCCTGCGAAGCGCTGCGTCCGCGGGGTGTCTGGGCAGCCCACATCACGCTGTTCAAGCAGGAACCACACCACGCCCTGCCGCTGCTGCAGGCACTGCGCTGCGACGCTTCGCGCTACGTGCAGGACTCGGTGGGCAACTGGCTCAACGACGCCGGCAAGACCCAGCCGGACTGGGTCCGCGCGCTGTGCGGCGAATGGCAGCAACAGCACGCCGACGATCCGGCCAACACCTACATCCGCAAGCGCGCGCTGCGCTCGCTCTGACCTCAAGGAATGCCATGTCGCACATGTTGATCGAGCTGTACACCGCCACCCCTGCCTGGACCGCACTGGATCCGGTATCGCGCGGTGCGTTCTTCGCCCGCATCGGGGCCGGCATGCAGCACGTGGACCCGGCCCGGATCACGCCGGTGGCGATGGGCCGCATCGAACAGGACGTGCCGCACACCACGGCCGAGCAGTTCTATGCAGTGTGGAAGTGCGCCGAGCGGCTGGATGCCGATGCCCTGCTGGCGGCAATCGGCGCCACCGGCTGGCATGAGTATTTCACCACCACCCATGCGCTGGGTGCCGCGGGAACCCTGCAGCAGCACCTGGCCGAGCTGGCGGCACTGCCGCGCGGGTGATCGGGCAGTGGGACGGATGACGGCTGAACGCGCATCGCAGTTGCGAATGAAACAGTTGGCACCTCCAAACCCCTGTGTTATCAATACTCCCCAATGAACGCACGCCCTGCCAACGCTTACTTTTGGTATTACTTTCCGAAGCCACCGGCGGAGGAAGGCATGCGCTCACCCTGAAGAAACCTTCAGACGCATTCCCGAAAGCCGCCAGCGCATCTGGCGGCTTTTTTGTTGCCGCTGCGCTGGGGACCCCCACTTCCAAGGAGTTACCCCATGCCCCCCCATACCGACGACCTGCGCATCCGCAAGATCGAACCGTTGACCCCGCCGGCACAGCTGCTGGCGATGCTGCCCTGCGACGATGAAGCCTCCGATACGGTCAGCGCCTCGCGCGCGGCCCTGCACGAGATCCTGCACGGCCGCGATGACCGCTTGGCCGTGGTGATCGGCCCGTGCTCGATCCATGACCCGGTGGCCGCCATCGAATACGCTCAGCGCCTCAAGCCGCTGCGCGATGCCTACGCCGACGAGCTGGAAATCGTCATGCGCGTGTACTTCGAGAAGCCCCGCACCACGGTCGGCTGGAAGGGCCTGATCAACGATCCGGACCTGGACGGCAGCTTCAACATCAACAAGGGCCTGCGCGTGGCGCGCGGTCTGCTGCGCGACATCAACAAGCTCGGCCTGCCGGCCGGCGTTGAATTCCTCGACGTGATCTCGCCGCAGTACATCGCCGACCTGGTCGCCTGGGGCGCGATCGGCGCGCGGACCACCGAAAGCCAGGTGCATCGCGAACTTGCCTCGGGGCTGTCCTGCCCGGTAGGGTTCAAGAACGGCACCGACGGCAACATCAAGATCGCTGCCGATGCGATTGGTGCGGCCTCCAATCCGCATCACTTCCTGTCGGTGACCAAGGAGGGCGGCACCGCCATCGTCGCCACCGCCGGCAACCCGGATTGCCACGTGATCCTGCGCGGCGGCAAGACCCCGAACTACGATGCCGACCACGTTGAAGCGACCAGCCAGACCCTGGCCAGGTCGCACCTGGCCGCGCGCATCATGATCGATGCCAGCCACGCCAACAGCAGCAAGAATCCGGAGAACCAGCCGAAGGTCATCGCGGACATCAACGCCCAGCTGGCCAATGGCGAAGAGCGCATCGTCGGTGTCATGGTGGAGAGCCATCTGGTGGCCGGCCGGCAGGACCTGGTCGACGGCCAGCCGCTGACCTACGGCCAGAGCATCACCGATGGCTGCATCGGCTGGGACAGCTCGCTGGCGGTGCTGGAAAGCCTGGCCGAAGCGGTGCGTGCGCGGCGGGCGGTGCGGATCAGCGAAGCGGCATAAGCGGGCGTTGATCCGGGGGTAGAGCCACCCCATGGGTGGCTACGCGCAGTACCGCAGCGCCGTATGCAGAAGCAGCCACGCATGGCGTGGCTCTACCCTGGGGTGTCGCGCGTTCGATGATCACGCGGCACGCCTCAGCTTCGCCAACGCCAGATAGATCGCCGGCGTGGTGTACAGGGTCAGCCACTGGCTGACCAGCAGGCCGCCGACAATCGCAATGCCCAACGGCTGACGCATCTCCCAGCCCTCACCGGTCGCCAGCATCAGCGGCAACGTGCCCAGCAGGGCCGCCACGCTGGTCATCAGGATCGGTCGGAACCGCAGCCGTGCGGCTTCGCAGATGGCGTCATATGACGACAGGCCACGCTCGCGTTCGGCCGACAGTGCGAAGTCGATGATCAGGATGGTGTTCTTCATCACCACGCCCACCAGCAGGAACAGGCCGAGCAGCGAGATCAGGTTCAACTCGTTGCCGAACGCCATCAGCGCCAGCAATGCGCCCACGCCCGCCGAGGGCAGGGTGGAGAGGATCGCGAGGGGCTGTACGAAGCTCTCGTACAGCACGCCCAGCACCAGATACACCGCCAGCATCGCGCCGAGGATCAGCCACAGCTGGCGCTCGCGCAGCGTCTCGAAGCCACCGGCCTCGCCACTGAGCCGCGCCTGCACATGGGTGGGCAGCATGATCCTGGCCATGGCCTGGTCCACCGCTTTCACCGCCTGGTCGAGGGTGACGCCGGGCGCCAGCGCGAACTCGATCCAGACCGAGGCGAACTGCTGGCTGTGATAGATCCGGTCCGGTGCCATGCCGTACGCCCACCGCGCGATGGACGACAGCGGCAGGCGCTGGCCGTCCTTGCCGATCACATGGATCTGCTCCAGCGTGGAGGGATCCTGGGTGTAGCGCGGGTCCAGCTCCATCACCACGCGGTACTGGTTGAGGGTGTCGTACAGCGTGGCGACCTGGCGCTGGCTGAAGGCGTTGTTGAGCACCGAGGCGATCATGCGCATGTCCACGCCCAGGCGTGCCGCGACATCGCGGTCGATGTCGAGCACCACCTGGCGCATGCCTTCATCGCCCTTGGATTCCACATCGACCAGCTCGGGCAGGGCGCGCAGTGCATCGGCCACCCTGGGCGTCCATTGCCGCAGCGGTTCCAGTTCGCCGGAGAGCAGCTGGAACTCGTACTGGCCGCTGTCGCCGCTGCCTTCCAGCTTGATGTCCTGGTCCACCCAGAGGAACATGCCGCCGCCCGGAATCTTCGGCATGTTGGCGCGCAGGCGGTCGATCACCTGCTGGCTGGAGACCTTGCGCTCGGCCAGCGGCTTCATCTTGATCATGATGAAGGCGTTGTTGACCCCGCTGCGGCCACCGATGTACCCGATGATGTCGCTGATCGCCGGGTCCGCCAGCAGCAGTTTGCGGTAGGCCTCGATCTTGGGCTGCATGACCTGGAACGAGAGGCCGTCGTCGCCGCGCGCGAAGCCACGCAGCTGGGCAGTGTCCTGCTTGGGCACGATGCCCTTGGGCACCTGCTGGAACAGCCACACGTTCAACGCGATCACGCCAGCGAACAGCAGCAGCGGCAGCGCGAGCCAGCGCAGCATCGTCTGCAGGCTGCCCACGTAGGCGCCGCGCAGGCGCTCGAACAGCGCGGTGCCTGCGCGCTGCAGCCCATTGCCGGGGCCGGGCCGTGCCTGACCGAGCAGGCGCGCGCACAGCATCGGGGTCAGGCTGAGCGAGACCAGCAGCGAGACGCCCATCGCTGCCACCAGGGTCAGCGAGAACTCGCGGAACAGCCTCTCGACGAAGTCATCCAGGAACAGGATCGAGATGAACACCACGGCCAGCGCGATGTTCATCGACAGCAGCGTGGCACCGACTTCACCCGCGCCGCGCAGCGCGGCGGTCATCGGCGAGGCGCCTTCCTCGCGATGGCGGGCGATGTTCTCCAGGACCACGATCGCATCGTCGACCACCAGCACCGCCGCCACGATCAGGGCCATCAGCGAGAGCGTGTTGAGCGAGAACCCGAGCAGGGCGATGATCGCCAGCGCGCCCAGCAGCGAGACCGGGATCGCCACGGTCGGCACCAGCGCCGCGCGCCAGTGGCCGAGGAACGCCAGCACCACCAGCACCACCAGGGCGATCGCCAGCAGCAGGGTCAGTTCGGCCTCGCGCAGGGTGGCGCGGATCACCGGCGAGCGGTCCATCACCACCTGCATGTCGATGTTGGCCGGCAGCAGCGCCTGCAGCGTGTCCATCTGCGCCTGGATGGCGTCGACGGTCTCGATGATGTTGGCGTCCGGCTGGCGGCTGACGATCAGCAGCACCGCCGGGCGCTCGTTGTGGAAGCCGCTGGCGTAGCGGTCCTCGACCCCTTCGCTGATCCCGGCCACGTCCTCCAGGTAGACCGGGCGGCCATCGCGCATCGCCACGATCAGGCGGCGGTACTCGGCGGCGGTGCGCAGCTGCAGCGTGGCTTCCAGCTGCCACTGTTGCGTCTGGCTGGCCACCGTCCCCAGCGGCTTGAGCGCGTTGGCATTGCGGATCGCCGCGGCGATGTCGTCCAGCGCGATGCGATGGTGGTTCAGCGCATTGGGATCCAGCGACACGCGCACCGCCGGCAGCGAACTGCCGCCCACCTGCACCTCGCCGACGCCGGGAATCTGCGCCAGTTTCTGCGCGATCACGGTGGAGGCCACGTCGTAGATCTGCCCCGGCGCGAGGCTGTCCGAGCTCAACGCCAGCGCCATGATCGGCGCCTGCGAGGGATTCACCTTGCGGTACTGCGGCATCCCCGGCATGCCGCTGGGCAGCTGCGCGCGCGCCGCGTTGATCGCGGCCTGCACGTCGCGTGCGGCATCGTCCACGTTGCGGCCGAGCGCGAACTTCAACTCGACCTGCGTCGAGCCCTGGGTACTGGCCGAGTCGATCCCGGTCAGCCCCGGGATGGTGCCCAGGGCACGTTCCAGCGGCGTGGCGACGTTGGCCGCCATCGATTCTGGGCTCGCGCCGGGCAGGCTGGTACTGACGTTGATCGCCGGGTAGTCGACCTGCGGCAGCGGCGCGACCGGCAGCAGGCGCAGGCCGAGCAGGCCGGCCAGCACCACCGCCACCGCCAGCAGCACGGTGGCCACCGGATGCTGGACGAACCAGCCGATCGCCCGCGACAGCGGACTCACGCCAGCGCCTCGTCAGCCTCGTCGGTCACCGGCGCGGGGCGCTGGCGGAAGCGGTCGAAGAACAGATAGATCACCGGCGTGGTGAACAGGGTCAACACCTGGCTGACGATCAGCCCGCCGACCATCACCAGGCCCAGCGGCTGGCGCAGCTCCGCGCCCGAGCCGCTGGCGAACATCAGCGGAATCGCGCCGAACAACGCGGCCAGCGTGGTCATCAGGATCGGGCGGAAGCGCAGCAACGCGGCCTGATGGATGGCCTGACGCGGCGCCATGCCGTGCTCGCGCTCGGCTTCCAGCGCGAAGTCGATCATCATGATCGCGTTCTTCTTGACCAGCCCGATCAGCAGCACGATGCCGATCACCGCGATCAGGTCCAGGCTGCGCCCGCTGACCAGCAGGGCAAGCAACGCCCCCACGGTGGCCGAGGGCAGTGTGGAGAGGATGGTGATCGGGTGGATGAAGCTCTCATAGAGCACGCCCAGCACCAGGTACATCACCACCACCGCCGCCAGCACCAGCCACAAGGTGCTCGACAGCGACGCGCGGAATGCATCGGCCGCACCCTGCAGGCGCAGCTCCACGCTGGTCGGCAGTCCGATCGCCGCGCGTGCGCCCTCGATCGCCTCCACCGCTTCGCCCAGCGACGCCTCCGGGGCGAGATTGAACGAGAACGTCACCGCCGGGAACTGGCCGACGTGGTTGATCAGCAGCTGCGCGGGGCGCTGCTCGATCCGCGCGATGCCGCCCAGCGGCACCTGCCGTCCGTCCGGACCGGTGACGTGCAGGCGTGCGATCGCATCCGGGCCGAAGGCCACGTCCGGGCGCGCTTCCAGCACGACGCGGTACTGGTTGGCCTGGGTGAAGATGGTCGAGATCTGGCGCTGCCCGAACGCGTCGTACAGTGCGTCGGCGATGGTCTCCACGCTGATCCCCAGGCGCGCGGCAGCCACGCGGTCGATCACCACGTGCGCCTGCAGACCCTGGTTCTGCAGATCGCTGGCGACGTCGGCCAACGCCGGCGACTGCTGCAGATGCGCGAGCAGGCGCGGTGTCCACGTGTCCAGCTGCGCGATGTCCGGGCTGGTCAGGGTGAACTGGTACTGGGTCCGGCTGATCCGGTCCTCGATGCCCAGCTCCTGCACCGGCTGCAGGTACAGCCTGATGCCCGGCACATGCGCCACGCGCTGCTGCAGCCGCGCGATGATCGCCTGCGCATCGGCGTCGCGCTGCGCGTGCGGTTTCAATTCGATCAGCAGGCGCCCGCTGTTGAGCGTGGCGTTGTTGCCATCCACGCCGATGAACGAGGACAGGCTGGCCACATCCTCGTCGTCCAGCAGCGCCGCCGACAGTGCCTGCTGGCGCTGCGACATCGCCTGGAAGGAGATCGACTGCGGCGCCTCGCTGATGCCCTGGATCAGCCCGGCATCCTGCACCGGGAAGAAGCCCTTGGGCACCCACACGTACAACAGCGCCGTCAGCACCAGCGTGGCCACGGTCGCGGCCAGCATCAGCGGCTGGCGCTGCAGCACCCAGTCCAGCTGGCGGTCGTAGACCGCCACGACGCGGTCGAACGGGTCGCCCTGCTGCGCCGATTCGTGCCCGTCGGCATCGCGACGGGTGGCGTGGCCGGCCTTGAGCAGGCGCGCGCACATCATCGGCGTCAGCGTCAGCGAGACCAGCAGCGAGATGCCGATCGCGACCGCGAGCGTGATCGCGAACTCATGGAACAGCTTGCCGACCACGTCGGCCATGAACAGCAGCGGGATCAGCACCGCGATCAGCGACAGGGTCAGCGAGATCAGGGTGAAGCCGATCTGCCTGGCGCCCTTGAGTGCCGCCTGCATCGGCGTCGCGCCGCGCTCTAGGTGACGGGCGATGTTCTCCAGCATCACGATCGCATCGTCCACCACGAAGCCGGTGGCAATGGTCAGCGCCATCAGGGTGAGATTGTTGAGCGAGAAGCCGGCCAGCAGCATCACCCCGAACGTGCCCACCAGCGACAGCGGGACCGCAATGCTGGGAATGATCGTGGCCGGGATGTTGCGCAGGAACAGGAAGGTGACCATCACCACCAGTGCGATCGCGATCAGCAGCTCGTGCTGCACGCCGCGGATGGATGCGCGGATCGATTCGGTGCGATCGCTCAGGATGGCCACATCCACCCCGGCCGGCAGCGAGGCCTGCAGCTGCGGCAGCAGCGCACGCACCTGGTCGACCACGGCGATCACGTTCGCGCCGGGCTGGCGCTGGATGTTGATCAGCACCGCCGGGGTGGTGCCCGACCACGCGGCCAGCTGGCGGTTCTCGGCGCCATCCTCGATGGTGGCGACGTCGCCCAGGCGCAGCGGTGCGCCGTCCTTCCAGGCCAGGATCAGGGCGCGGTACTCGGCCACCGAGCGCATCTGGTCGTTGGCATCGAGCATGATCGCGCGGGTCGGACCGTCGAAGCTGCCCTTGGGCATGTTGACGTTGGCCGTGCCGATCGCGGCGCGGATGCTGGCCATGCTCAGGCCGTTGGCGGCCAGCGCGGACGGATTGACCTGGATGCGGACTGCCGGACGCTGACCGCCGGCCAGGCTGACCAGCCCGACGCCGGGCAGCTGCGAGAGCCGCTGCGCCATGCGCGTATCGACCAGATCGTGCACCTGCGGCAGCGAGAGCCCCTGCGAGGTTACCGCCAGGGTCAGGATCGGGGTGTCGGCGGGATTGACCTTGCGATACACCGGTGGCACCGGCAGATCGTCGGGCAGGAAGCTGTCGGCGGCGTTGATCGCGGCCTGCACTTCCTGTTCGGCCACGCCGAGCGCGACCTCCAGCGAGAACTGCAGGGTGATCACCGACGCCCCGCCGGAGCTGGTCGAGGACATCTGCTTCAGGCCGGGAATCTGCCCGAGCTGGCGTTCCAGCGGCGCAGTGATCGCGCTGGTGGTGACCTCCGGGCTGGCACCGGGATACAGCGTGGTGATCTGGATGATCGGGTAATCGACCTGCGGCAGCGCCGCGACCGGCAGCAGGCGGTAGGCCATCACGCCGGACAGCAGCAGCGCCACCATCAGCAGCGTGGTCGCGACCGGGCGCTCGATGAAGGGGCGCGAGAGGTTCATGCGCCGGTCCGCGGCGGGTCCTGCTCCACCACCTCGACCTTGGCGCCGTCGCGCAGGCCGTCGATGCCTTCCACCACCACACGCTCGCCGGCGTTGAGTCCTTCGCGCACCGAGACGCGCTCGCCATCGGCCGGGCCGAGCACTACGTTGCGCAGGTGCGAGGTGGCATCGGCGGCGATCACGTAGACGTAGCTGCCCTTGCTGCCGAACTGCACGGCCGCGTTCGGAATGACCACCGCATCGCTGCTGCTGACCTGGAGGCGCACGTTGACGAACTGGTTGGGGAACAGCGACTCATCGGCATTGGCGAACTGCGCGCGCAGCTTCAGCGTGCCGGTGGCGGTGTCGATGCGGTTGTCCAGGCTGGAGAGCACGCCGTCGCCGAGCGCGTTGCGCTCTTCGCGGTCCCAGGCTTCCACGGTCAGCTGCGGATTCGCGCGTGCCGCGGCGACCACCGCCGGCAGGTCCGGCTCGGGCACGGTGAACAGCACGCTGATCGGGATGGTCTGGGTGATGGTGGCCAGCGGTTCGGTATCGCCACTGCGGACCAGGTTGCCGACGTCCACGTTGCGCAGGCCCATGCGCCCGGCCACCGGCGCGGTGATGCGGGTGTACTGCAGTTGCAGGCGTGCTTCATCCACGGCCGCCTGGTCGGTCTGGCGACGGCCCTGCAACTGGCGCACCTTGCTCTGCTGATCACTCAGGTCCTGCGCGGAGACGAAGTGCTTGCTCTGCAGTTCCGTGAAGCGCTTGAGCTGGCTCTCGGCGTTGTCGAGCTCGGCCAGGTTCTGCTGCTGGGTGCCCAGCGCACGCGACAGCTGTACCTGGAACGGGCGCGGATCGATCTCGGCCAGCAGCTCGCCGGCCTTGACGTGCTGGCCCTCGGAGAACGCCAGCCGCAGCAGCTCGCCATCCACGCGGCTGCGGATGCCCACCGTATGCAGCGGCGTCACCGTCCCGAGCGCCTTCAGGCGCACCACCAGGTCTTCCTGCGTTGCGGTGGCCACGCGTACCGGGGTGGCGGTGCTCGCAGGCGCGGCCTCGGCGGTCGGCGCGGGCGACAACACCCGCCAGGCGATCACGGCGGCGGCCAGTACGGCCACGACCAACAGCGGTTTGAACAGACGACGGGAACGCGAGGGGAGCGGGGCAGACATGGGGCATCCTGCGCGTACGCCACACGGCGAACGCGTCCATGGTTTACCGGCCCGTGGGGGCAGGCGGGGCGAAGTGGGGTTGTCTGGCGGGGCCGCTGGTCGAATGCCGCAGCGTGGCTGGATACCGACCCGGGAGGGGCGGGGGCGTCATGGTACCGCGTGTGGGTGCCTGCACTCACATGCCCTTGGTCATGGGGCAGGGCCCGGGTGGATGGGTGCATTGCGTCATCCGACCAAGGTGGTCACGGGAAGGCGCATGCATGCCGTCGGTAGGTACCGACCGTTGGTCGATACACGCCGCCACCCGACCAACGGTCGGGTGCTACCGGTGCATTGAACGTGTGTCAGGCCACCCGACCAACGGTCGGGCGCTACCGGTGCATTGAACGTGTGTCAGGCCACCCGACCAACGGTCGGGTGCTACCGGTGCATTGAACGTTCCGTTCAATGCACCTCGTCGCGGTACACGAACTTCGGCATTTCCCATTTGAAATGGATCGCCAGCAGGCGGAACAGGAAGCCGCCGCCCAGGCACCACAGCGTCGCCGCGTTGAGCGACACGCCGAGTTCCAGCAGCGCCAGGTACGCCGCACCGGTGAGCAGGGTGATCACCGCATACAGTTCTTTCTGGAAGATCAGCGGCACCTCGTTGCACAGCACATCGCGCAGCACGCCGCCGAACGCACCGGTGAGCATGCCGGCGATCAGGATGATCGGCACGGTGTGCCCGCCCTCGCGTGCGACCGCGCAGCCGATCAGGGTGAAGGCGATCAGTCCCAGCCCATCGAGCACCAGGAAGGTCCGGCGGAAATGATGCATCCAGCGGGCGACCCAGGTGGCGATCAGTGCCGCGCAGATGGTGAAGCCCAGGTATTCCGGATGTTTCACCCAGCCCAGCGGGTAGTGGCCGAGCACGATGTCGCGCAGCGAGCCGCCACCGAGCGCGGTGACGCAGGCGATGATGACCACGCCGAACAGGTCCATGCGGCGGCGGCCGGCCGACAGGGCGCCGGTCATGGCTTCGGCCGAGATGGCGATGAGGTAGATCAGGGAGAGCAGCATGGGGGTGGCTCCGGGGACACGGCAGGCGGGGACGGAAAACGCGCACGCGTCACGCCAGCGCTGCTGCACTGTCGTGGGTGGGATTCCGTTGCCGCTCCCGCTGTCCTTTTGCCTGAGAGTTCGGTGGCCAAGGCCACGTGCCCCTTCGGCGGGTCATTGAAGACCTCTCTCCAGATCGGCGTGTCGGATGCATGGTTGGTGGCTGTGCAGCCACCGGCCTGAGCGATTATGGGAGCCTGCGCCTTCGGCGGGCGCCAGCGCGGCGCCTCTCTCCTGCATCCGGGGCGGATTCTAGCAGCCGCCGGGCCCGCTCCGGGCGATAATCCCGGTATGCCCGCTGAACCCGCCCTCTGGTACCTGTACCTGCTCGAATGCCGCAACGGCAGCTATTACGCCGGCATCAGCAACGACGTGGACGCGCGCTTCCAGGCCCACCTCGCCGGTAAAGGGGCGAAATACACGCGGGCGAACCCGCCGGTGAAGGTGCTGGCGATGCGCGCCTACCCGGACCGCGCGGCGGCCTCGAAGGCCGAGTGGCAGCTCAAGCGGCAACCACGGGAGCGCAAGCTGGCGTGGCTGGCGCTGCCCGATCCCACGTAGCGCCGCGCGCGGGTTGTTCGGGGCTCCGCTGGCGGCATACCATCGAGCCATCGTTCGTTGATCCGCTTGCCCAAGCCCTGGAGTGCCATGTCCCGCGATCTGTCGTTGTACCCGGAAGATGAAAATGGCGATGTGCTCTGGAACATGCTGCAGGACGGCGACGATCTGACGATTCCGCGCGAGGTGGATTTCGCGTTGATCTTCCCGACCCAGGACGTGGCGATCGCCTTCGCCGTGCACCTGCTCAAGAACGACCAGAAGGTGTCCTTCGCCGCGTACGAGGGCAACGATGAGTTCCCATGGCAGGTGGTGGTGCATCCGCTGATGCTGCCGACGCACCAGAACATCTCGGGCTTCGAAGGCCTGCTTGCCAGCGAGGCGGTCTCCTACAGCGGCCAGGTCGACGGCTGGGGATGCCTGTCGCAGGGGTGAGCCACCGCAACGCGGCGTGATCCGTTCGAACGTCCCCCTGCCGGAGAGAATCGATGTCGACGTTGTCCCTGATGCTCGCGGTTGCCGCGGCCGCCACACAGGCGGCCCAGGGTCCTGATCCGGCCACGCTGGCCGCCATCGAAGCAACCTGCTTCGACTATGTGGATGGGCAGCTGGAAGGAAATCCCGAGCGCGTGGCGCGCTCGCTGCACCCGGACCTGGCCAAGCGCGCGATCCTGGGCGATACGCCGGACGAGCGGCTTGGCCTGCGCCGGATGTCGAAAGAGGAACTGGTCGGGTTGACCCGGGCCGGCGCGCTGAAGACGCCGAAGGCCGCGTGGAACCGGCAGTGCAAGGTGCTCGATGTCGTTGGCAACGCCGCCTCGGTGCGGCTGGAAACCCCGTGGTTCGTGGATTATTTCCACATGGGGCGGTTCGGCGAGCGCTGGGTGATCGTCAACGCGCTGTGGTACAGCAAGCCGAAGTGAGCGATGGCAGCCAGGTGCGTCCGGCTGCCACTGTTGCGGCACGGACGATCAGGGCGTCGGCGGTCGTTTCGGCCGGCGATCATCCTGCGCATCACCGAAGATGATCCGCGCGCTGCGCTGGTAGCTCCAGTACGCCACCGCCCAGTTCAGCAGCACCACGACGCGGTTGCGGAAGCCGATCAGGAAGAACACGTGCGCGGCCAGCCAGAACCACCAGGCCAGCACGCCGGAGAGCTGCAGGCGTCCGAGGTGGACGATCGCGGCCATGCGGCCGATGGTCGCCAGGTTGCCGAAGTCCTGGTAGTTGAACGGGCCCGGCGCAGGCTTGCCGGCCAGGCGTGCCTGGATCGTGGTCGCCACGTGCTTGCCCATCTGCTTGGCCGCCGGCGCGACGCCGGGCACCGGTTTGCCGTCGGCCTGGGTCAGTGCGGCGAGGTCGCCGGCGACGAAGATCTCCGGGTGGCCGTCCAGCGTGAGATCGGGCTGCACCGGCACGCGGCCGGCGCGATCCAGTGGGACGTCCAGCGTACGCGCCAGCGGTGAGGCGGCGACACCCGCGGCCCAGACCACGGTACGAGCCTCGACGAAGCGGTCGCCGAGCTGGAAGCCTTCGGCATTGATGTCGCTGACGGGGGTGCCGGTGAGCACTTCCACGCCCAGCTTCTCCAGCTGCCGACGCGCCTTGAGCGAGAGCACCTCGGGGAAGGTCGACAGCACGCGCGGGCCGGCCTCGACCAGGCGGACCTTGGCCGAGGCGGGATCGATATGGCGGAACTCATTGCGCAGCGTGTGCCGTGCGATCTCGGCCAGGGTGCCGGCCAGTTCCACGCCGGTGGGGCCACCGCCGACCACGGCGAAACTGAGCCACGCCGCTTTGCGCGCGGGATCGGGTTCGGCTTCGGCGCGCTCGAAGGCGAGCAGCAGCTTGCGGCGCAGCGCGATGGCATCGTCCAGCGTCTTCAGGCCCGGCGCATCGGCGGCCCATTCGTCGTGGCCGAAGTAGGCATGGGTGGCACCGGTGCACAGCATCAGGGTGTCGTAGGCGATCTGCGTGCCATCGGCCAGGGTCGCGGTGCGCGCCGCCTTGTCGATGTCGGTCACTTCGCCCAGCCGCACTTCAACGTTGCGCTGGTCGCCGAGGATGTGGCGCAGCGGCGCGGCGATATCCGGGGCCGACAGGCCCGCCGTGGCCACCTGGTAGAGCAGGGGCTGGAACAGGTGGTGGTTGCGACGGTCCACCAGGGTGATGCGCACGTGCGCCGAGGCGAGGGCGCGGGTGGCCCAGAGGCCGGCAAAACCACCACCGATGATGAGCAGGTGGGGCGTGGGATCGCGGGTCATGCTTCACTCCTTGGCGGGCGCCGGAGGGGGGCGGCGCAGGTCGTCTCGTGATGCGGCCCATGGTCGCACGTGAAGCGCGATGTTCACGTCGATGGCCGATACTGGGTTCAGGGGCCATCGCGCTTGCCCGATGGCCGATCCGATCCCACGCTGGAGACCGAGATGTCCGAACCGGAAAAGCGCATCGCCCTGCTGATCGATGCCGACAACGCGCCCTCGTCCAAGATCGATGCGGTGCTGGCCGAAGTCGCCCGCTACGGCGTGGCCAATGTCCGCCGCGCCTACGGCAACTGGAAGAGCCCGCGCCTGAAAGGGTGGGAATCGGTGTTGCACGAATACGCGATCCGCCCGATCCAGCAGTTCGCCTACAGCCGCGGCAAGAACGCCTCGGACATGGCGATGGTGATCGACGCGATGGACATGCTGTACGCCCGCAATCTGGACGGCTTCGCGATCGTCTCCAGCGACGCGGATTTCACCCCGCTGGTGATGCGCCTGCTGACCGACGGGGTCAAGGTATATGGCTTCGGCGAGAAGAAAACGCCGGAGCCGTTCGTCAACGCCTGCTCGAAGTTCACCTACATCGAAGCCCTGGGTCAGCCGCATGCGGCCGATCAGGAGGTGGAGCAGGACAACGAGGAAACCCGCCCGCGCAAGAGTGGCCCGGAGCTGCGCAACGACACCCGGCTGGTGCAGATGCTGCGGCGCGCGGTGACCTCGGCCGAAGCCGAGGATGGCTGGTCGCACCTGGGCCCGGTCGGCAGCCAGATCGGCAACCAGGCTTCGTTCGATTCGCGCAATTACGGGTACGGCAAACTCAGTGATCTGCTGGCCGCGACCGGCCTGTTCGAGATGAAGAAGGACGGCAAATCGACCTATGTGCGCGCGCTGCCCAAGAAGAGTGCGGCGAAGGCGGCGAAGTAACGGCGTGCGGTTGGGCGTATCGTAGCGGCACCGCGCGACCCCGGTGCCGCGCATCGCCCGCTACGAGAGTCCGACCATGCTGAAAATCTGGGGCCGTCGCAATTCCAGCAACGTGCGCAAAGTGCTGTGGTGTGCCGAGGAGATCGGGGCGCCGTACGAGTCGATCGAGGTCGGCGGTGCATTCGGTGGCACGCAGTCGCCGGAATACCGTGCGATGAATCCCAACGGGCTGGTGCCGGTGATCGAAGACCACGGCCTGCCGCTGTGGGAGTCCAACACGATCGTGCGCTATCTCTCCGCGCGCTACGCGCTGGGCACCTTGTACCCGGAAGACGTGGTGGCGCGCGCACAGTCGGAGAAGTGGATGGACTGGACCACCTCGACCTTCGCCGGGGTGTTCCGCGATCTGTTCTGGGGCACGCTGCGGACGGCCCCGGCCGACCGTGACGAGGCCCGTATCGCGGCGGCGCTGGTGCGCTCCGGCGAGCTGCTGGCGATGACCGATGACGCGCTGTCGCGGCAGCCGTATCTGTCCGGCGAGCAGTTCGCGATGGGCGATATCCCGCTGGGCGCCTTCATCTATGCCTGGTTCGAGATGCCGATCCAGCGCCCGGACCTGCCGCATCTGGCGGCGTGGTACGAGCGGTTGAAGCAGCGGCCGGCGTATCAGCGTGGGGTCATGACGGCGTTGACCTGATCGGGTTGCCGGCCTAATACAGATCCATCGGATCCACATCCAGCGACCAGCGCACCTTGCGTGCCTGGGGCAGCGCGGAGATCTGCGGCGTCACCTGATCCAGCACGCCATGCAGTGGACGCCGGGCGGGTGAGGACAACAGCAGCTGGGTGCGCTGGTAGCCGGCACGGCGGGGCATCGGTGCCGGCATCGGGCCGTAGCGTTCCACGGCGGCATCGTCGGGAATCAGGGCACGCACGGCACTCAGCATCGCGTTGGCATGCTCCACCTGCTGCGCTTCGGCACGCAGCAGCGCCAGGTGCGCGAACGGCGGGAAACCGGCCGCTTCGCGCTGCTGCAGTTCGGCCTCGGCGAAGGCGTGGTAGCCGCCGTTGACCAGCGTCTCCAGCAGGGGATGCCCGGGGTGATGCGTCTGCAGCCAGACCTCACCGGCATCGACCGCGCGCCCGGCGCGGCCGGCGACCTGGATCAGCTGCTGCGCGAGTTTTTCGCTGGCGCGGAAGTCGGCCGAAAACAGGCCTTCATCGATCCCCACCACCACCACCAGGGTCAGCTTCGGCAGGTCGTGGCCCTTGGCCAGGATCTGCGTGCCGACCAGGATGCCCGCGCGATTGCCGAGCGAGGCCAGCTGGGTTTCCAGCGCATCGCGCTTGCCGGTGGTGCCGCGGTCGATGCGGATCACCGGGAAGTCCGGGAAGGCTTCGACCAGGTGTTCTTCCAGCCGTTCGGTCCCGATGCCCTGCGGCTGCAGCGCGAGGCTGCCGCAGTCCGGGCACGCCAGCGGCGCGGACTGGCGTGCGCCACAGTGGTGGCACTGCAGGCGGCGGCCGCCGGCGTGCACGGTCATCGGCGCATCGCAGCGCTGGCACGGTGCGGTCCAGCCGCAGTCGTGGCAGAGCAGCACGGGGGCATAGCCGCGGCGGTTCTTGAAGACGAGCACCTGGTGCCCGGCCTGCAGGTGCTGGGTGATGCCGGCCAGTACTTCCGGCGAGAGCCCATCGCGCAGCGGCCGTTTGCGCACGTCGAGCACGCGGACTACCGGCGGACGCGCCGCGCCCGCGCGCTGCTTCAGGCGCAGGTGGGTGTACCGCCCGGCCTGCGCGTTGTGCAGCGATTCCAGTGACGGCGTGGCGCTGCCGAGCACCACCGCCACGTCCAGCGCCTTGGCGCGTACCAGCGCGAAATCACGCGCGTGGTAGCGGATGCCGTCCTGCTGTTTGTAGCTGCCGTCGTGCTCCTCGTCGACGACGATCAGGCCCGCATTCGGCAGCGGGGTGAACACCGCCGAACGCGTGCCGACGATGACCTGTGCTTCGCCCCGCGCGGCGGCCGCCCAGACGCGGGCACGCTCGTTGTCGTTCAAGCCCGAGTGCAGCACATGCACCGGAATGCCCAGGCGGTTGCGGAAGCGCGACAGCGTCTGCGGGGTCAGCCCGATCTCCGGCACCAGCACCAGCGCCTGCTTGCCCCGCGCCAGGCAGGCGACGATCGCCTGCAGGTAGACCTCGGTCTTGCCGCTGCCGGTCACGCCATCGAGCAGGTAGGCGGCAAAACCGTCGGCGGCGGTGATCGCGGTGATCGCCTCGGCCTGTTCGGCATTCGGGGCAGGGCCGCTGGCCGGCGATGCCACGGCCGGTGCGTGCGCCAGCGCGATCCGTTCGACGAGACCGCGCTTGGCCAGCGACCGGGCAGCGCTGCGCCAGTCGTCCATCAACGTATCCAGCCGGTCTTCGTCCACTACGCCCTCGGCCAGGCATTCGGCCAGGCGCTGCGGGCGGGTACCGCTGCGCAGCCTGGGCTGCGGGTCGCGGCCAGCGTCCGTCAACTGCCAGCCCCACTGATGGGTATCCGGCACGGCCTCCCCGCGCCGCAGCGGGCCAGGCAGGGCGGTGCTGATCACTTCGCCCAGGGGGGCATGGGTGTAGCGCGCCAGCCACTGCAGCGAGCGCCACAGCTCGCCGGTGACCAGCGGGGTGGTGTCGATCCACTCGATCGCCGCCCGCAGGCTGCCCGGGTCCTCCATCTGGCCGATCCCCGCCACCACCCCGACCAGCTCCCGGGAGCCGAACGGCACCCGGACCCGCTGCCCGGTCATCGCCGGATCCGGGGCCGGGCCGGGCGGCGGGGCGTAGTCGAACAAGTGCGGCAGCGGCACCGGGAGGGCGACGCGCAGGGTCGAAGACGAGGAGGTCATCGGGTCAGTGTAGCGGGCGGCGGCGGACCCGATCACGCCCATTCACCGTCTCAACGGGGTGCGCGCCGAATCATAAATCCCACCTAAATATCCGACTTGATTGGAGATTCAGGCTTATCCACATCTTCTGTGGATAAGTCTGTGTGCCGTTGCGTATGTGACCGCCCTGCGTCAGGAACTTCCGACGTTCTTCTCAGGTTGGTCAAAAAATAGCCAAGCGACAATGATCAATGAAAACAACAAGATAGCTGTGAAACAAAGTTGAAACAGACTTGACGCGGGGCTCACGTGTGGTTCTACCCCGGTTTTCCGTGGTGCTGTGCACAACCTTTTGCGCCGGAAGGCTTTGCGGACCGTGGCCGCTCACAGGAAATGAACATCCGCGCGCCGCTGGAGTGACGCAATCGCTATCATTTCCACACAATGATGGAGTTGCTATGACGGCTGCGCCCGCCCCTGTTTCCTCTACCGCAGCCGGCGCGCTGTCGGCGTTTCTCCGTGGCGTTGAACGCCGCGCCCTGGTCGTGGCCGAGCTGCAGTGCGGCGACCCGACCGTCGCCGAGCAGGCCCTGGTCGCGGTCATGCGGGCGTTTGCCGGGATCGCCAGCGACCTGCCCATGGTCCAGTGGCCGGAGCGGTTCTGGTCGCTGCTGGTGCACCGCGCGCCGCTGCGCGCGCCGGCCGCAGGCCGTTGGCCGTCGCCGCTGGAACATCTGGCTGGCCTGACCCCGCCGGCGCGGCTCGCGTTCCTGCTGCGGATCGGTGGCGGTCTGGACGAAGCGGCGGCCGCACAGATCCTGGATCTGCCGATGGCCGATTACCAGCACGCCCTGGCCGATGCCTGCCCCCGCGATGCCCATGGCAACCCGGATGCCGCCGGCTGGCGCGCTCTGGCCGAGCAGGTCCAGCTGCGCATCCGCGATCTGCCCGCCAGCCGGCTGCAGCGCCTGCAGCAACCGGTCGCGGCGCCGGCCAGCCAGCAGCCGGATGCCGCTTCCTGGCGCACCCCGGTCAAGTCCGATGCGCCCGCCCAGCGCCGACCGGTCAGGCGCCCGCGTGGCCGTCGCTTCCCGTGGAAGGGCGTGCTGATCGTGGCTGTCACCGCCGGTGTGCTGCTTGGCGGCGCGGCGTGGTGGAAACACGCGCGCCAGGCCGGCGGGCCCGAGGTGGCGACCCCCGAAGGCGCGGTTGCCGATGCGGGGCCGGTCACCGTGGAAGCGTTGCCTGCCGACGACCTGCCGACCGTGGCCCCGATCGCGTCGCCGTACGCTGCCAGCGATGCGGCAATGCTGGCCGATCCGGACCTGCCGACCGCCCGCGATGCCGATCTGTACGCGTGGTTCGCCGCCGGGGGGCCCGTCCCGGTTGACGAATCCCAGGCCCAGCCCAGCCGCCCCGAACCCGCTACCGCCGGCCTGGAGACGGCTGCCGCCGATGAATAAGCCTGCCTTGCTGCTGATCGCCCTGGGACTGTCGAGCGCCGCCAGCGCCGCCCCCAACCGGGTCGAGGTTCCCCTCGCCGTGCCCGCGCCGACCAGTGCCACCGCGCCGGCCATCCCGGCGACGCCGGCGGCGCTGGACCCGGCCAAGCTGCGCGAGCTGCGCAGCCGCTATGCCGCCTGGCAGGCCATGGGCGAAAGCGAACGTGCCCGCGTCCGTGCCGCCGCGGCGCGGGTTGCGGCGCTGCCCCCGGCCCAGCAGCAGGCGCTGCGCCAGCGTTTCGCCGAGCAGGACCAGCGCTTCCGCGACGGCTGGCTGCTCGGCCCGCAGCTCGGCCACGAGTTCACCAAGCTGCAGGGCCTGTTCGGCTATCTGCCGGCCGAGCAGCGCCCGACCGCGTTGGCGGTGCTGCGCCAGCTCACGCCGTCCCAGCTCACCCAGTTGACTCTGGTCGCCCAGCGCACCCCGCCGCAGGATCGCGACCGCGTCCGCGCCGAGTTCCTCGGGGTGGCCCCGGGTGCGCGCGACAGCTGGCTGCGCGAACACGTCGGCCACTGACGGCATCGCCCCGTTTAGCTGAAAGCGCGGCTTTTCGCCGGCCGCGCGCGTAAGATGTCGGGCCGCAACCCGGTGCCTGTGCCCTCCGCGCGCGACCGCAGTTGCCGTCTGTGACGTCCATGTCTACCGCTTCCTCCACGCCGCGCCTCTCCCGGGAAGTGCGCGCCACCGGTCTGCTCGCGCTGCCGCTGGTTCTGGGCCATGTTTCCACCGGCCTGATCTCCTTCGTCGACAACGTGATCGCCGGTCACCACGGCACCCACACGCTCGCGGCCGTCACCATCGGCACCGCACTGCTGTGGCTGCCGATGCTGATCCCGATCGGCACCCTGATCTCGCTGACCGCCTCGGTCTCGCAGCTGCACGGCGCGGGCCGCGAGCGCGAGATCGGTCCGTTGTTCCGGCAGGCGTTGTGGCTGGCGCTGGGCCTGGGCCTGATCATGTTCACCTTCCTCACGGTGGTGCCGCCGCTGCTTCCGGCGTTCGGCATCGCGCCGGACATCGTGCCCGGCGCGACCGCGTTCCTGCATGCGGTGCGCTGGGGTGGCCCGGCGCTGACGCTGTACTTCTGCATGCGCTACCTGAGCGAGGGCATGCACTGGACGCTGCCGACGATGCTGCTCGGCTTCGGCGGCCTGTTGGTGCTGGCGCCGCTGGGCTACGTGCTCTGCTACGGCAAGCTCGGATTCCCGGAGCTGGGCGCCGAAGGCCTGGGCATGGCCTCGGCGATCATGATGTGGCTGCAGGCGCTGTGCTTCGCCGGGTACCTGTGGAAGACCAAGCGCTTCGCCCACCTGCAGCTGTTCTCGCATTTCGAGGCGCCGCGCTGGAGCGCGATCTGGGACCTGCTGCGGACCGGCCTGCCGATCGGCATCACCGTGCTGATGGAAGGCGGGCTGTTCATCGTCACCGCACTGCTGATCGGTCGCCTCGGCGCCACCGAAGCGGCCTCGCACCAGATCGCGATCAATGTCGCCCAGCTGTGCTTCATGATCCCGATGGGCGTGGCCGAGGCCACCACGGTGCGGGTCGGCCATGCGGTCGGCAGCGGCAACGGGCTGGGCGTGCGCCGGGCGGCGATCGCCGGGTTGCTGATCATCCTGGGCACACAGACGCTGTCGGCGCTGGTGCTGCTGTTCGGCCATGACGCCATCGTCGGCGTCTACACGAACGATCTGGGCGTGGCCGCACTGGCCTCGACCCTGCTGCTGTATGCGGCGGCGTTCCAGTTCCCGGATGGCATCCAGGTGCTCTCGGCCGGCGCGCTGCGCGGGCTCAAGGACACCCGTGTGCCGATGTTCATCGCGATGTTCTCGTACTGGGGGCTGGGCATGCCGCTCGGCGCCGGGCTGGGACTGGGCCTGGGCATGGGCCCGCAGGGCATGTGGCTGGGCCTGATCCTGGGCCTGACCGCCGCTGCCATCCTGATGGCCTGGCGACTGCGCGTGAGCAGCGCCCGCGCCGGGCTCCCTTCGACACCCTGACTTGTGTCCGATGCCGGCGCGCCCGGCACCGGCTATTCTGGCACCACGGCAAGAAGCCACTCTGGAGTTACCCCCATGAACCAACCCGCGCGTCGCAATCCCGTCGCCAGCTTCTTCATCGGGCTGTGGGATGTGATGAACTTTACCCGCCGGCTCATCCTCAACCTGGTGTTCTTCGGCCTGCTGTTCCTGATCCTGATCCTGTTCATCGTCGCGATGGGCAAGAGCGCGACCTCGAAGGCATCGCTGCAGGACCGCACGACCCTGGTGATCGCACCGGAAGGCCGTTTGGTCGAGCAGTTCAGTGCCGATCCGGTCAGCCGCGCGCTGGGCAAGGCGGTCGGTGACAAGGGCGCCGAAGAAATCCAGCTGCGCGATCTGATCCGCGCGCTGGAGGCCGCCAAGACCGACAAGAAGATCGAGCGCGTGGTGCTCGAGCTGGACAAGCTGCAGCCGAGCGGTTTCGCCTCGATGCGCGAAGTGACCGTCGCGCTGCAGGAACTGCGTGCCGCCGGCAAGCAGGTGGTCGCCTTCAGCGAGAACATGAGCCAGTCGCAGTACCTGCTGGCCTCGCAGGCCAATGAGGTCTACCTGGACCCGATGGGCGGCGTGGTGCTCGAGGGCCTGGGCCGCTACCGCCAGTACTTCCGCACCGGCCTGCAGGACAAGCTCGGCGTGGACGTGCACCTGTTCAAGGTGGGCGAGTACAAGTCGGCTGCCGAACCGTACGTGCTGGATGCCGCTTCGCCGCAGGCCAAGGAAGCCGATCTGTTCTGGATGAACGATGTGTGGCAGCGCTACCTGGCCGACATCGCCAAGGCGCGCAAGCTCGACCCGGCACAGTTGGCCGCCGGCATCGACACCATGCCCGAAGGCATCGCCGCCGCCGGTGGCGACCTGGCCAAGTTCGCCCTGCAGCAGAAGCTGGTGGACGGCCTGAAGACGCGCGAGGAAGTGGACACCCTGCTGACCGAACGCGGCATCGCCGACGATGACGCCGACGGTGGCTACCGCAACGTCAACCTCGATGCGTACCTGAGCGTGCTCGACAGCCGTCGCTCGCCGGTGGACTCGCGTCCGCAGGTGGCGGTGATCGTGGCTTCCGGTGAAATCTCCGGCGGCGATCTGCCGGCCGGCCGCATCGGTGGTGAATCGACCTCGGCGCTGCTGCGCGAGGCGCGCGACGACAAGGACGTGAAGGCCGTGGTGCTGCGCGTCAGCTCGCCGGGCGGTGAAGTGTTCGCCTCCGAGCAGATCCGCCGCGAAGTGGTCGCGCTGAAGGAAGCCGGCAAGCCGGTGGTGGTCTCGATGGGCGATCTGGCGGCCTCGGGCGGTTACTGGATCAGCATGAACGCCGATCGCATCTACGCCGACCCGTCCACGATCACCGGTTCGATCGGCATCTTCGGCATGATCCCGAACGTGGCCCGCTCGCTGGACAAGATCGGCGTGCATACCGATGGCGTGGGCACCACCCGCTTCGCCGGTGCGTTCGACATCACCCGCCCGATGGACCCGGCCGTGGGCCAGGTCATCCAGTCGGTGATCAACAAGGGCTACGCCGATTTCACCGGCAAGGTCGCCGCCGCGCGCAACAAGCCGGTGGAAGCGGTCGATGAAGTCGCCCGGGGTCGTGTGTGGAGCGGTGCGCAGGCCAAGGAACGCGGCCTGGTCGATGAGTTCGGTGGTCTGAAGACCGCCGTCGCCGATGCCGCCAGCCGCGCCAAGCTCGGTGAGGCCGGCAAGTTCCGCGTGCGCTACATCGAGAAGGCGGCCACGCCGTTCGCGCAGTTCCTCAGCGGCTTCGCCGGCAGCCATGCCGGTGCCTGGATGCTGGGCGAGTCGGGCATGGCCCGTCTGATGCTGGCCCGTTCGATGCCGGAGCTGGATACCCAGCTGCGCTTCGTCGAAGACGCCGCACGTGACCCGCGCAACAACGCCGCGCCGGTCAAGACGCTGGTGTACTGCTTCTGCGGTCTGTAAGCGGGCTCAGCGGCACCATGTGACACCCGAACGCCCGGCCTGTGCCGGGCGTTCTGCTATCCGGCCGGTGGGGTCACGGGCTGGGCTCGGGCGGTGGCGTGTCACCGCTGGCGCGATCGGCTTCGGCGGCGCGGGCGTCGGCGGACTGCTGCAGGGTGTCGCTGACCGACCGGGCGCGGTCGATCGGTTTCTGGATTGCATCGCGCAGTTCGGTGGCCTGCGGTTCCGGCGGTGTATCCGGTGCCGGCGGCACCGGGCGGTTGCAGGCGCTCAGCGCGATCATCGCGAGCAGCGGCAGGGCAATACGGATCGTCATGGCAACCTCCCTCGTTGAGCCGGTAGCGGAGGACCAGTGTCCCACCGCCTCGCGCATCGCGCGTGATGGCCGCCGGTGCGCGGGCCATCGCGCGTTATCCTATCCGGGCAGCACCGTGGGTGCCGCATTCCATGGATCACTGCAGGAGAAGGGCGTGAGCGCGCAACGTTGGCGACTGGATGGACAGACCGCATTGATCACCGGCGCCAGTGCCGGCATCGGCTTGGCGATCGCACGCGAACTGCTGGGCTTCGGTGCGGACCTGCTGATCGTCGGCCGCGATGCCGATGCCCTGGAAATGGCCCGCGACGAACTGGCCGACGCCTTCCCTGACCGGGAGATCCACGGCCTGGCCGCCGACGTCTCCGATGACGAGGATCGTCGCGAGATCCTGGACTGGGTGGAAGACCACAGCGATGGCCTGCACATCCTGGTCAACAACGCCGGGGGCAACATCAGCAAGCCGGCCACCGAATACACCGAAGACGAATGGCGCGGGATCTTCGAGACCAATCTGTTCTCGGCGTTCGAGCTGTCGCGCTACGCGCACCCGCTGCTGGCCCGGCACGCGGCCTCGGCGATCGTCAATGTGGGCAGCGTCTCCGGCCTGACCCATGTACGCAGTGGTGCGGTGTACGGCATGACCAAGGCCGCGATGCACCAGATGACCCGCAACCTGGCCGTGGAATGGGCCGAGGACGGCATCCGCGTGAACGCCGTGGCGCCGTGGTACATCCGCACCCGGCGCACCTCCGGGCCGTTGTCCGATCCGGATTACTACGAGCAGGTGATCGATCGCACCCCCATGCGCCGCATCGGCGAACCGGAAGAGGTGGCTGCGGCCGTGGGCTTCCTGTGCCTGCCGGCGTCCAGCTACGTCACCGGCGAGTGCATCGCGGTGGATGGCGGGTTCCTGCGCTACGGGTTCTGAGCCGGCCAGCGGCCGGCACTACCGGTCACAGGGTGCGCGGCAGTACGCGGTCATGGCATACGGTGGATCCAGTCACGGCAGCGGGCAATCGCTCTCGGCCAACACCGCTTCCAGGCGCGCGCGCTCGGCGGTCGCGGCGGCCTGATTCTCGGGCGCGGCGAAACGCTCGCGGCCGCGCGCATCGCGGAAGCGCTGCTGCCAGCTGCTGCAGCGCTGGGCCTCCGCCACCGGCGCGCAGACATCGCGCACGACTTCGCAGCTGGCCGCATTGCTCGGCGCGCTGCTGCCGCCCAGGCCGGTGATGGCCAGCGACTCGCAGCGCGACGGCGCCGGTTCGCGTTCGTGCAGGTAGCGGTTGCCCTCGGCGGAGACGCACTGATAGATCTCCGGCAATGGGGGCTTCGCCGGCACGGTGTCGTCGGGCCCGGCCGTCGGCGCTTCCGGGCGCAGCGCGGCGCTGTCGAGCAGGCCGCTGTCCTCGTCACCTTCCTGCGGCAACGGCGGCATGGTGTGACGGGAGGGGGGTGCGACCGGCGCGGACGGCACGTCGGCCGGTGCGCGGGCCGGTGCGCTGATCCGCTGGATGCGCTGCTCGCTCCCGGCCGGGCAGGCCACGCTCTGGATGGTCAGGTTGCCGCCCGCATCGGTGCAGCGGAAGAACACCGCATCGTCGGCAGCCGCCGGCAGGGGCACGAGCAACAAGAGCAGCAGGAACCGTCGTTTCATCGCATCAGTGTAGAGCGCAGCGCGCTCAGTGGCCGCCGCAGTCCTGGTCAAGGCGTGCATCGATCCCGCGCTGCTCGCGGGTGAGCGCGTCGCGCTCGCCCTGCAGCGCGCTGTTGTAGCGGCGGATCAGGTCCCAGCGCCGGTCCTTCAGCCGCGAGCAGACTTCCTGCGCGGGCAGCGCATGGCATTCGTCGCGGACCAGCACGTTGCCGGCCGGTACCACCACGTTGGTGCCCAGCCCCGGATGCGGATAGCCACCGCCCTGCCAGTGCGAACTGCCCCCGCCGATGCTGATGCTGCCGCCGCCCCGCGTGCCGCCGCCGGTCACCGACACCGCGCCACCGCTGCTGCTGACCGAGCCACTGCCCATCGGTGCGATGGGGGGCAGCGGACGCGGTGGCGGGTAGCCGCCCGGGGGCGGCCGCGGTCCGGATGGATAGGGCAGATAGGCATTGGTCCAGATCGGCACCCAGCGCGGATTGCCCTCGCTGCTGTCGCTGACGTAAGTGTCGCCCTCGCTGGTCGTGCATTCGTACATCGGCTGCGGCGGCTGTACATGCACGTAGCGCACTTCGCGTTCGGGCGCGCGCGGGGCCGGCGCCGGGTCGGGCGTACGGTCGCTGCGCACCACCTGCGGCGCCGGGTCGCGCGGGCGCTGCAGGTCGCGGACTTCCTGCCGGCCTTCGCGACACGGTGCGTCCTGCAGCGAGACGGCGCCGTTGCTGCCCACGCAGCGGTAGACGCGCACATTGTCGGTCTGCGCCGCGGCGGGCACGACAGGGCTCAGCAGTGCGAGCAGGGACAACCACAGGGCAGGGCGCAGGGTCATGCGCGCAGTGTGCGGGTTTGGCCGCCGCGGCGCAAAAGCCGGCTCAGCTGCGCAACACCTGGCCGCTGAGCGCATCGCGGATCGGCGTGGGTTGCGCCAGGCCACCGGTGTGGCCGTCGATCAGGCCATCGAGCAGGGCCAGCAGGCGCGGGTCCAGCTCTTCGCGGGTGCGGGCCGGTGGCTCGCCGGCGAGGTTGGCGCTGGTGGAGACCAGTGGCCCGCCCCAGGCCCGGCACAGCGCGGCAACCAGCGGGTGTGCGCTGATCCGCACCGCGATGCCGCTGTGCTCGCCGGTGATCCAGCGTGGCGCACGTGTGCCGGCCGGCAGGATCCAGGTGTTGGCGCCGGGCCAGCTGGCCAGCACCACGTCCTGGCGGTCCCGCGGCAGGGCATCCATGCGCACCCAGCCGTCCAGCTGGGCCGGATCGGCGGCGACCAGGATCATGCCCTTCTCGACCGGGCGCTGTTTGAGCTGCAGCAGCTTCATCACCGCCGCCTCGTGCGCGGGATCGCAGCCCAGGCCCCAGACCGCTTCGGTGGGATAGGCGATCACCCCGCCGGCGCGCAGCGCAGGCAGGGCGGTGTCCACTGTGAGTTCGTTCATGACAGGCGGGCCGGATGCATGGCCCGCATTATCCTCCCGCCGTGGCGGGAAGGGTCAACCAGGCTCAGGGAGCCGCGACCTTCTTGACGGCCTTCTTCACGGTCTTCTTGGCCGCTTTCTTGGTGGCCTTCTTCGCCGTGGCCTTCTTCGCGACCTTCTTCACCGCGGCCTTCTTGGTGGCGGTCTTCTTGGTCGCTTCGCCCGCGGCGGCTTTCTTGGCCGGTGCCTTCTTGGCCACGACCTTCTTCGCGGCCTTCTTGCCGAAGCCCTTGCGCACCGGCTTGCCGGTGTCTTCCATCAGCTTCTGCACTTCCGCCAGGGTCAGCGACGCGGGTTCGCGATCCTTCGGAATCTTGCCGTTCATCTTGCCGTCGCTGATGTACGGGCCGAAGCGGCCGTTGAGGACCTGGATCTCGCTGCCCTCGAACTCCTTGATGATCCGGTTGCGCGCGATCTCTTCCTTCTCTTCGATCAGGAACACGGCGCGGGCCAGGTCGATGGTGTACGGGTCGTCTTCCTTCTTCAGCGAGGCATAGGTGCTGCCGCGCTTGGCGAACGGACCGAAGCGACCGATGCCGACGCTGACATCCTCATCTTTGTCCTGGCCGAGCGCGCGCGGCATCAGGAACAGCTCCAGCGCGTCTTCCAGGGAGATGGTGTGCATCGACTGGCCCGGGCGCAGCGAGGCGAACTTGGGCTTGTCCTCGGCGTCCTCGGCAGTGCTGCCGATTGCCGCGTACGGCCCGAAACGGCCCAGGCGCACGCTGACCGGCTTGCCGGTCTTGGGGTCGGTACCGAGCTCGCGCGCGCCACTGGCTTCGGCGCGGTCGACCGATTCGTTCTTTTCGCCGACCAGCTTGTGGAACGGTTCCCAGAACCGTGCCATCAGCGGGATCCAGTCTTCCTCGCCCCGCGACACCGCATCGAGCTCGTCTTCGAGCTTGGCGGTGAAGTCGTAATCCACGTACTGGGTGAAGTGGCTGGACAGGAACTTGGACACCGCACGGCCCACGTCGGACGGGCGGAAGCTGCGGCCTTCCATTTCCACGTATTTGCGGAACAGCAGGGTCTGGATGATCGAGGCGTAGGTCGAGGGACGGCCGATGCCGTACTCCTCGAGCGCCTTGACCAGCGCCGCTTCGGTGAAGCGCGGCGGCGGCTGGGTGAAGTGCTGTTCGGCCAGGATGCGCTCGAGCGGCACGCGGTCGCCGGGCTTCATCGCCGGCAGCTTGCGGCCTTCATCGTCGTCCTCGGCGCTCTTGTTGTCCTTGCCTTCCTCGTACACGGCGAGGAAGCCGGGCACGACCACGGTGGTGCCGCTGGCGCGGAACACGTGCTCGCTGCCGGCCGAGAGGTCCACGCTGACGGTGTTGAGCGTGGCCGGGATCATCTGGCAGGCGACGGCGCGCTTCCAGATCAGCTCGTACAGCTTGCGCTCGTCATCGGTGAGGAAGCGCGCCACCTGGGCAGGCGTGCGCAGCGCCGAGGTCGGGCGCACGGCTTCGTGGGCTTCCTGGGCGTTCTTGGATTTGGTCTGGTAGGTGTTCGGCTGGTCCGGCAGCGAGCCGATGCCGTAATCGCGCGCGATCACGTCGCGGATCTCGGCCAGCGCGTCCTGCGAGAGGTTCACCGAGTCGGTACGCATGTACGAGATCAGGCCGACGGTGCCTTCTTCCTCACCGATCGCCATGCCTTCGTACAGCTTCTGCGCGACCTGCATGGTCTTGCGCGTGGTGAAGCCGAGCTTGCGCGAGGCTTCCTGCTGCAGCGTGGAGGTGGTGAACGGCGGGGCCGGGCGGCGCTTGCGCTCCTTGCTGACCACGTCGGTGACATGCAGGGCGCCCTGGGCGGCCTGCTGGATGCGCATGCGCGCGGCCTCGGCGGTGTCGCCGTCGGTCACGGTGAACTGTTCGAACTTTTGACCGTCCAGCTTGATCAGGCGCGCATTGAAGTGCTGCGAGGGATGCGCGCACAGCGCATCGATGCTCCAGTACTCGCGGGCGATGAAGGCTTCGATCTCTTCTTCGCGCTCGACGATCATGCGCAGCGCCGGGCTCTGCACGCGGCCGGCGGACAGGCCGCGCTGCACCTTGCGCCACAGCACCGGGGACAGGTTGAAACCGACCAGGTAGTCCAGCGCGCGGCGCGCCTGCTGGGCATCGACCAGGTCGCCGGCGATCTCGCGCGGGTGGCCCATCGCTTCCTTGATGGCGCGCGGGGTGATCTCGGTGAAGACCACGCGCTGCATCGGCTTGTCCTTGACCAGCCCGCGTTCCTTCAGGATTTCCGCGATGTGCCAGCTGATCGCTTCACCCTCGCGATCCGGATCGGTCGCCAGGAAGATGTCGTCGGCGGTTTTGGCCGCCTTGACGATGGCATCGACATGCTTCTCGTTCTTCTCGATGAGGTCGTAGCGCATCGCGAAGTTGTTGTCGGGATCGACCGCGCCTTCCTTGGGCACCAGGTCACGCACATGCCCATACGAGGCCAGGACAGTGAAGTCCTTGCCGAGGTATTTGTTGATCGTCTTGGCCTTGGCGGGCGATTCGACGATGAGCAGGTGCTTGGGCATGGCGTCAGGATTCTATGGGCAGGGCCCCGGGGAGGGCCGCTAGGGTGGAGCAAATGGCCGCATTAGTGAAGCGGCGCGGGCGATATACATAAACCGAACGCCCGGGGGTGGGCCGGGCGTTCAGCTTTCTGCCTATTAGTGGAATCACGCCGGGACCGCTCATGTCAAGCGGCCCGATGTGAGGATGGCTCAGATCAGGACATCGAGGCGATCACGCCGATCATGGCGATCATCACGCCGAACAGGGCCACCACGGCCAGTGCGGCGATGACCAGGATCACGATGGTGACCGTGCCCAGGCCGCGCTGCTGCAGCTCGGGATGCTCGGTGAAGGCCCACTTGTCCACCACCAGGGTGTCGCACATCATGTCGTGCAGCGCCTGCTTGCGCTCGGTGAAGGCGGCCATGATGAAACCGATCATCAGGATCAGGCTGCTGACGATGGTCGCCAGGTAGCGGCAGAAAGCCCGCAGGAAGCTGATCCGCTCGCCATTGCCGCGCACCACCTTGATGCCGACCGCCATCTTGCCCAGCGTGGCCCCGCCGCGCGAGGCGTGGAAGCCGGCGTAGTAACCGATGCTGATGACCAGGCTGAGCAGCATCACCACCAGCGTCAGCGCGACCTGCACGCCTTCGTTGCCCGAGCTGGCGCCCATCACGTTGATGATCATGCTCAGCGGCAGGGTGACCACGGTGAGCAGGATGTAATCGATGAAGTAGGCGGCGTAGCGCTTCCAGAAACCGGCGTAGACCACGTCCTGGCCGTCGACCACGGCCGAACCGGCATAACCGGTGGCCGCGGCAGGCGCGGTATACGGCGAGTAGGTGCCGCCACCGGTGCCCGGCAGCGGCGCGGTGCCGTTGTCGATCGCGGTGTAATCCCCGCGCAGATCGATGCCGTTGCCGAGGTTGCTGGCGGCCGAGGCCAGGTTCTGCAGCTGCAGCTCATCGACGGCCTCGGACAGCGGCGCCCACTGCGCGAACCCCTCGCGCCACACCAGCGTAGCCAGGGTGATGTCACCCCGCTGGAAGCGCTGGCGCATGTCCTCTGCGCCCAGCGGTCCCTGACGTTCCTGGCCATCGGCGAAATACCACTCAGTCATTGCTTCAATCCCCTGTTGGGTGCATCCATGGACATGCGTCCGTTATCAGCCGCGGCATTCCAGCGGCAGGTACTTGTCATCGGGTTCGCCGCTGCATTCCCAGTGCCCGGTGCCGTTGTAGTCCAGCCACAGCAGCTTGCCGTCCAGCGGGGTGCTGCCCGGGACGGTCAGCTCGGCTTCCACGCCGCAGTGGCCGTTGTCGAAGCGACCGATGCGCACCGCACCGATGGCACCGTCGGCATAGCTTTCGGCCGGCTGGAAGCCTTCGTCATCGTTGACCGGGCAGCGCCCGTACTCGTCGTGGAATCCAGCCACCGCAAGCTTGATCGGAGCCAGCGTCACCAGCGCCTCGCTGGTCTTGGAACGCGCGACGTACTCCTGATAGACCGGCAGGGCGATCGCCGCGAGTACCGCGCCGATGATCACGACCAGCACCCCGATTACGCCCGCGATGATGCCCACGATCGCGCAGCCGCTCAGTCCCTTGCGGGGCGGCGGAACGGCGACGGGAGGGTCGGGAGTGGCGGGAACGGCCGGTGTGGCGGGAAGCGCCGGCGGCACGGCGGGGCCGGGCTCCGGGGTTTCCACGGTGTCAGCGACAGGGGGGATGTCCAGGCCGATCTCGGCCGCCACCGTTTCCAGCGGCTGCCACTGGGCCATGCCGTCGCGCCAGACCAGCGTATCCAGCGCGATGCGGCTGGAGCGGTAAAGCGCGATCAGTTCGTCAGCAGGCAGCGGACCGCGCTGCTGACTGTTTCCTTCTGCAAAGAACCACTGGTCCACGGGCCCGCTCCTGAATGCGCAAGGCGCTCAGTGTACGGTCAGTGAAGCGGTTCCGGCTCGTCCACGAACATCTGGGTTTCCATCCAGGCGTACGCGGCCTCGGCCCCGGGCTGGTTGAACAGCACCATCAGCACGACCCACTTGAGGTCGTCCAGGTCCAGTTCGTCCTGGTCCAGCGCCATCGCCCGGTCCAGCACCAGCTCGCGCTGGCTGGCGTCGAGGATGCCGTGCTGCTCCAGGAACATCAGGAAGCCGCGGCCTTCCACGTCGAGCTTGTCCAGCTCGGGGCCATGGAAAATCCGCACCGGGCCATTGACGCGGCCCAGCACGACGGCCGGCCGCTGCTCGGCGAGCGCGTCCAGCCAATCGAAGGCTTTGTTGATCTCGGTGGGGCTGAAGCCAGCCTGGATCAGGCCGTTCTGGAGGGAGTCGCGGTCGCGGATGAGGTCCGCGTCTTCGCTGAAATAGTGTTCGAACAGGTACAGCAGGACATCCAGAATGCTCTCTTTCATTGCCCCTCGGCCTGCGTCAACGACGCTGTGGAGGTGAAGAAACTAGGGTTTTCGACAGTAGCGACCATGGGCGGCCATTACCTTTCCATCCAGTTCCATGACCAGCAGCATGGCCGACAGCTGGGCCGCCGTCAATCCGCTGCGCTGGATCAATGAATCCATACCCGTTGGGTCGTGATCCAGGGCTTTCCACAAGCACTGGTAGTCCGGGTCGGTGTAGGAAGGGGCGCGCTCGGGCGCCGGTCGTGCCTGTTCAGTGGGGGCGTCCAACCGGGTTCGCAAGGCCCCGGCGAGGGTCTGGGCCAGGGCAGCCAGGCCGGCAGTCACCTCGGCCGGTTCCTCGACCAGGGCCGCGCCCTGCCGGATCAGCCGGTGGCAGCCGCGGGCCCGCGGGTTGCGGATCGAGCCGGGCAGGGCGAACACCTCGCGGCCCGCTTCGGCGGCGCAGCGGGCGGTGATCAGCGCGCCCGAGCGCTGGGCGGCCTCGATCACCACGGTGCCGAGGCTGAGCCCGGCGATGATCCGGTTGCGCGCGGGAAAATGCGCCTGGGTCGCCGGCATGCCCGGTGCGTATTCGCTGACCACGGCCCCGATAGCGGCGATCCGTTCATGCAGGGCGGCATGCCGGGGCGGATAGGTCTGGTCCAGGCCGGTGGCGACGACGGCCACGGTCATGCCACCGGTCACCTGCAGCGCGCCGTCATGGGCCTGGGCGTCGACCCCGGTCGCCAGCCCGCTGATGACCGACCAGCCGTCCGCGGCCAGCGCGGTGGCGAAGTCATGCGCGTGCTCGCGACCGCCGGGGGAGGGCGAACGGCTGCCGACCACCGCCACGGCCGGATGCCAGAGCCGCGCCGGGTCGCCGTCGACGAACAGTGCCACCGGCGGCTCCTCGATCTGGGCCAGCAGGGCCGGGTAGTCCGGATCGGTCAGTGCGAGCAGGTGATGGCGGTCATCGACCAGCCAGGCCAGGGCATGCGCCAGATAGCGCTCGTCCGGCAGGGCCAGCCGGGCGCGTTGCGCGGGCGTGCAGCCGGCGGCCCGCCAGGCGGTCGGGCCGGCCCGCAGCGCCGCTGCGGCATCCGGAAACCGGCGCAGCAGGCGCAGGCGGGGCGGCAGCGCACCGCCGGCCAGGACCAGGGTGAGCAGGGCAGTGGACGAGGCCAGGCAGGGAATACGCATCCCTGCAGCGTGCGGCGCAGACGACGACGGCGCCCTAGGGCGCCGTCGAATGGAAGCGTAGGACTCTGCCGCGCTTACTGCTTATCGGGATGCAGTGCCGAATAGCCGACCTTGACCGGCTTGATCCCTTCCATCACCAGCGCGTAGCTGACGTTCTCGAAGGTGCGGAACACCATCGCGTGGGCGGCGTACTCGTCCGGCAGGGTGACCCGGCCGGCGCCGCTGGTCAGCGAATCGTCCATGCGCGACGAGTTCGGGTAGTCCATGCGGTGGGCCACATGGCGGCCCTGGCGCCACAGCGAGAACACCGTGCCGTTGTCGACCCCGTTGGCGCTGCCGGCGGAGATCGCGATCACGTCGCGTGGGCCGCCTGCCGTGAAGGTGTCGGCCACCGCCAGCACGCGGACATCCAGATCGGCGGTCTGCGGGGCGGGCACGTGCGGCACGAACTGCAGGTCGTAGGGGCGGGCCTCGACCGGGACCAGGCGGTCGCCGGCGCGGACTTCACGGCCGTCGACCTGGCCCTGCAGCACCAGCGAGGTCACCTCGACGTTGCCGCTCTGCACACGGCTCACCGTACCGACATTGATCTGGGCCAGTTCGTAGCCCAGCGTCTGGTGGCGCTTGCTCGGCACGATGAAGACCTTCCAGACGTTGCCGCTGCCGGGCGTGGTATCGCCGCGGGCGTTCAGGTCTTCGGTCGGCTTGGGCAGGGCGTACTGCACGGTCGGCCGGACCACGGCGTAGCGCTGGCCGACCTGGGCATTCTCCAGGCCCCGCACGTAGGCGGTCTGGCCGGTGGTGGCGCGCAGGCGGTTGTCTTCCAGATTGACCACGTAGGGCAGCGACTTGACCTCGTCGACCACGCTCAGCTGCTTCAGGAAGGGCTCGACCTGCTCCAGCGGGACGCCGTTGATCGGGGCCTCCTGGCGCGGGCCGGGCTGGGCCACGACGCGGTCCAGATAGGCCAGGCTCAGCACGTCACCCGGGTAGATCAGGTGCGGATTCTTGACCTGCGGGTTGGCCTGCCAGATCTCCGGCCACAGCCAGGGCTTCTGCAGGAAACGCGCCGAGATGTCCCACAGCGTGTCCCCTTTGCGCACGACATAGGTATCCGGGTGCCCGCCATTCATTTCCACGGCGGTAGCATAGGTAGCGACGGTCAGCATCGCTACGGCGACGACCGTACGAGTTCGTTCAAACATAGATGTGGTGCCTGATTCCCCAACAGGTTCGCGCACTATAGTCCAGAAACCGGGGCGCGGGGCAAGCGTTGGCGATAGAATCGCCGTGTACGCCGCTTCGACCGGCGCCCCCTACCGGTATTTGCCATGGCTCTCCTGCCCATTCTCGAATTTCCCGATCCGCGCCTGCGTACCAAGGCCGCGTTGATGGATGCCGCCGACGTGACCACGCCGGCGTTCCAGACCCTGATCGACGACATGTTCCACACCATGTACGACGCCCCGGGCATCGGCCTGGCCGCCAGCCAGGTCGACGTGCACAAGCGTTTCATGGTGATCGACGTCAGTGAGGAGAAGGACACCCCGATGGTGTTCATCAACCCGGAGATCGTCGCCAACGAAGGCGGCCAGGTCTACCAGGAAGGCTGCCTGTCGGTCCCGGGCATCTTTGCCGACGTCACCCGCGCCAACCAGATCACCGTGCGCTACCTGGACCGCCACGGCGTGGCCCAGGAGCTGACCACCGATGGCGTGCTCGCCGTGTGCGTGCAGCACGAGATGGACCACCTGGACGGCAAGCTGTTCATTGATTACCTCTCGCCGCTCAAGCGCGAAATGGTGCGCAAGAAGCTGGCCAAGCAGCGCAAGCACGTTGCCTGAGGTGTCTGCAGAGACCGCCGCGCGGGTTGACCGCGCGACGGTGCCTGTCGCGCGGCGCCGGACATCGGCGCCGTTTTACGTTCTGTTAGTGGGGTCGCCATGAAGATTGTCTTTGCCGGTACGCCGGCGTTCGCCGTGTCCTCGCTGCGTGCCGCAGCCCGCCACCATGAAGTGGTCGCGGTGTATACGCAGCCTGATCGTCCTGCGGGCCGTGGCCGAGGCCTGGCGCCGTCGCCGGTCAAGCTGGAGGCGATCGCACGCGGCATCCCGGTGTTCCAGCCGGACAGCCTGAAGACCCCCGAAGCCCAGCAGCAGCTGCGCGATCTGGCACCGGACCTGATGGTGGTGGTGGCCTATGGCCTGATCCTGCCCAAGGCCGTACTGACCATCCCGACCCACGGCTGCTGGAACGTACATGCCTCGTTGCTGCCGCGCTGGCGCGGTGCCGCGCCGATCCAGCGTGCGATCCAGGCCGGCGACGCCGAGACCGGCGTGTGCCTGATGCAGATGGAAGCGGGGCTGGATACCGGCCCGGTACTGCTGAAGCAGCACATCGCGATCGGCCCCAACGATACCGGCGGCCAGCTGCACGACCGCCTGGCCGCGCTGGGCGAGCAGGTGTTGTCCGATGGCCTGGGCCTGCTGCGTGCCGGCATCAAGCCGATCGCGCAGCCGCAGCCCGAGGCCGGCGTCACCTACGCACACAAGCTGGACAAGGCCGAAGCCCGCCTGGACTGGGCGCAGGACGCCCACGCGCTGGCGCGGACCGTGCGTGCCTTCAATCCCTGGCCGATCGCCGAGGCGATGCTGGCCGGCGAGCGCGTGCGCATCCACGGCGCGATCGCGCTGGATGACAACCAGGGCAAGGCCCCGGGCACGCTGCTGGGCGCGTCGCGCGACGGCATCGACATCGCCTGCGGCCAGGGCGCGCTGCGCCTGCGCGTGCTGCAGCGCGAGGGCGGCAAGGCGATCACGGCCGCCGACTACCTCAATGCCCGTCGCGACCTCGGCGTGGGTGCCTGAGATGACCAACGTGCGCTCCGGCAAGCCTGCAGGCCCCTACACCGCCCATACCGCCCCCGGCGTGCCCACCCGCGTGCTGGCCGCGCGCGTGCTGGCCCAGGTGATCGGCCGTGGCCGCTCGCTCAAGGCCGAACTGGCCACCGCCCTGCCGACCCTGGATGACAGCCGCGACCGCGCGCTGCTCGAGGCGCTGTGCTTTGCGGTGCTGCGTCGTCGCGCCGCCTATGACGCCGCGCTGGCGCAGTGGATGCCGCGGCCGCTGGGCGTGCGTGAGGACGAACTGCGCGCGCTGCTGCTGGTCGGCTTCGCGCAGCTGGATGCGCTGGAGCTGCCGGCGCACGCCGCGCTGTCGGCCACGGTCGACGCCGCGCGTGCGATGGGCCGTGATCGCCAGGCCGGCATGGTCAATGCCCTGCTGCGCCGCGCCCAGCGCGAAGGCATTCCGCCGCTGCCCGCGCGCGATGCCTTCCCACTGTGGATGGCCGAGAAGATCGAGCAGGATTGGCCGGAGGAGGCCGATGCCGTGTTCAGCGCCAGCCTGCAGGCCGCGCCGCTGTGGCTGCGGGTCAACCGCCAGCACAGCAGCCGCGAGGCGATGCTGCAACAGCTGGAGGCGGCAGGTATCGCGGCCGAGCCCTCGAGCGTGGGGGCTGATGCGATCCGTCTGCCGGTGCCCGTCGCCGTGTCCGCGCTGCCCGGCTTCGCCGATGGCGCGCTGTCGGTGCAGGATCTGTCCGCCCAGCAGGTCGCCGATGCGCTGGCGCCGCGCCCGGGCTCGCGGGTGCTGGATGCCTGCGCCGCACCGGGCGGCAAGGCCGCACATCTGCTGGAGCGCGATCCGACCCTGCAGCTGCTGGCGTTGGATATCGATGCGCGCCGGCTCAAGCGCATCAGCGAAACGTTCGTGCGTACCGGCGTCGGCCAGAACGCGAAGGTGCTCGCGGGTGACGCGACGGATCCGGCCAGCTGGTGGGACGGGCAGTTGTTCGACACCATCCTGCTCGATGCGCCCTGTTCGGCCACCGGCATCATCCGCCGGCAGCCGGATGTGCTGGCGCATCGCCGTGCGACCGACATCGAGGCGCTGATGGCCTTGCAGGCCCGCCTGCTGGATGCCTGCTGGACGATGCTTACCCCGGGCGGAACCCTGCTGTATGCGACATGCTCGATCCTGCGCGATGAAAACCAGTTCCAGGTCGAAGCCTTCCTGCAGCGCACCCGGGACGCGGGCTTCCTGCCGCTGGGAGAGGCGTATGGCCACGATTCGTGGGCCGGGCGCCAGCGCCTGCCCGGTGAGGACGGTGCTGACGGCTTCTTCTATGCGCGTCTGCTAAAGAAGGGTTGAACCGAACCCGGCTAGAATCCCGCCCCATGCTTAAAACCCGCGCATCCCGAGAGTTCTGGCTGCTTGCCCTGATGGCCCTGCTCGTTCTGGGGGCCGGCCTGGGCATGCGTGACCCGTGGCCGTCCGACGAGCCCCGCTTCGCGCTGGTGGCCAAGCAGATGGTGGAGAGCGGCGACTGGCTGTTCCCGCATCGCGGCACCGAGCTGTACTCGGACAAGCCGCCGATGCTGATGTGGTCGCAGGCCGCGCTGTACTCGTTGATCGGCGACTGGCGCGTGGCCTTCCTGCTGCCGTCGCTGCTGGCCGCACTGGGCACGCTGGCCTGCGTCCACGACCTGGGCCGGCGCCTGTGGACGCGGCGGGTCGGGCTGTATGCCGCCTGGGCGCTGCTGTTCGCGCTGCACTTTACGTTCCAGTCCAAGAAAGCGCAGATCGATCCACTGGTGGTGTTCTTCATCACCCTGGCCAACTACGGGCTGCTGCGTCACCTGCTGCTTGGGCCGGCCTGGCGCTGGTGGTGGCTGGGCTGGTTCGCCGCCGGGCTGGGCGTGATCACCAAGGGCGTCGGCGTGATCGCGCTGCTGATGATCCTGCCCGCGGCGGTGGCCTCCGTGCTGGGCTGGCCGCGGGTCAAACTGCATATCCGCGACTGGCGCTTCTGGGTCGGGCCGCTGGCCTTCGTGCTGGCGATCGCGCTGTGGCTGGTGCCGATGGTGGTGACCGCGCTGGGCAGCGGTTCGGCCGAGTACCGCGCCTATCTGGACGACATCCTGTTCCGGCAGACCGCCAAGCGCTACGCGCAGTCCTGGGATCACCACCAGCCGTGGTGGTATTTCCTGGGCACGATGCCGTCGATGTGGATTCCGGCCTTCCTGGCGATTCCCTGGGCCATCCCCGCCTGGCGCCGACGCCTGCAGCGCCGCGATGCGCGCTACCTGCTGCCGCTGGTGTGGTGGCTGCTGATCGTGCTGTTCTTCTCGATCCCCAACGGCAAGCGCGACGTCTACATCCTGCCGGCGCTGCCCATGTTCTGCCTGGCGCTGGCACCGCTGCTGCCCGGGCTGCTGCGCAAGCGCGCTTTCCAGTGGCTGCTCGGGGGCTTCGTGGCCCTGCTGGCCGCGGGCCTGCTCGGCATCGGCATCTCGATGCTGCTCGGTCAGCCGGGTTTCGAGCGCAAGCTGATCCTCGACCGCGGCATCGACACTGCGGTGACCTCCGGCCTGGGCTGGGTGGCGGTGGCGCTGGGCTGCTGGGCCGTGCTCACCCTGTGCATCGCCGGCGTCCGCCGCTTCCATCTGGCGGTGGTGGCGACCCTCACCATGGCCTGGGTGGCATTCGGCCTGATCGGCTATCCGCTGTTCAACGACTCCAGCTCGGCACGTGGCCTGATGCAGCAGGTCGGCCAGCGCATCGGCCCGGAGGCGGAACTGGGCCTGGTCGCGTGGAAGGAGCAGAACCTGCTGATGGCCGACCGCGATGCCGCGACGTTCGGGTTCAATCGGCGCTGGGACCGGCAGCTGGTCGATGGTGTCGCCTGGCAGGCGGCCCAGCCGCAGCAGCGCTGGCTGCTGGTGCAGGAAGACGCGCTGCTGGCCTGCGTGGACCGCACCAGCGCCGAACTGGCCGGGGTCGCCAACCGTCGCCGTTGGTGGTTGGTGAGGCCGGGCGATATCCATGGGCCCTGCGTGGCCAGCGCCGAAGAGCAGGCACGCGAACGCGCACTGCACCGGATCGACGGCGATGAGTGAATTCTGCAATGCTGGCCGCCTCCCCGGGCACCTGCCGCAGGTCCGTGGGCGCCGGTCGCGTCCAATGCAATCACGGGCGTGCGTGCCTGGGTGTGGCAATCGAGGTTGGCAATGACGTTCTCCCCTGCATCCGAGCCGGCCCTGCCTGCCTCCCTGCCGCCACTGCAGGGGCGTGCCGGCGTGGCCCATTGGATCGCCACCGTGGGCCTGTTCTGCATGCCCGCCCTGGTGCTGACCCTGCCGCAGAACCTGCTGCCGTACGGCATCCTGTTGCTGCTGAGTACGCTGCTGGCGCCGGACTACTTGTGGCGCGCGCGTGGCCTGGCCGGGCGGCCGGTGAAGGTGCTGGCCTGGCTGGTGGTGGCCGCGATCGCTTTCGCGCTGCTCTCGATCTATCTGTTCGAGCAGGGACTGCGCGATATCGACAACCGCTCGCGGTTCGTGGTGATTCCGTGGATCGCGCTGTGGGTCTGCGCGCTGCGGCCGGACATCCGCTGGTTGTGGGCGGGCGCCCTGGCCGGCCTGCTTGGCACGATGGTGCTGTCGATCCTGCAAGTGGCCGGCGGCGCCCCGCGTGCCGACCTGAGCACCAACGCCATCGTGCTGGCCGACATCGTGCTGGTGCTGATGGTGCTGCTGGTGTTCTGCCGGCCGCACCAGCGCTGGACCTGGGTGATCGTGGGCATGGTCGCCGGCTGTGTGACCATCGTGCTCAGCGGCAGCCGCGGGGTCTGGCTGGCGCTGCTGGCGCTGCTGGTGGTGATGGCGATGAGCCTGCGCTGGCGCACCGGTCGTGCGCGGCTGGGCGTACTGCTGGCGCTGGTGGCGATCGCGGGCACCCTGACCCTGACCATTCCAAGCCTGCGCGAACAGGTCCGGCTGACCGAGCTCAAGCACGACGTCGTGCGGATGGAGCGCGGTGACAGCGATTCCTCCGCCGGCGCGCGGGTGGAGCGCCTGCAGGTGGCCTATGAGACCTTCCTCGACCATCCGCTGACCGGGGTGGGCATCGGCCACTTCGACAGCGCCATGCAGCGCCTGCCGGTGTGCCGGGACGATCCGGGCGAGCAGCGCTGCCACCTGGGGCACGCGCACAACGATCTGGCCGAATGGGCCGCGACCCAGGGCGTCCCCGGCCTGCTGCTGCTGCTGGCCATCTATGGCGTGCCGCTGTGGGTGTTCACCGGCCTGCACCGGCGCAGCGGCGAGCAGACCTTCCGTGGCCCGGCCGCGGCCGGGATCATGGTGGTGGTGACCTACGTGCTGTGCGGGATCACCCAGTCGATGTTCGCGCACCAGATCACCGCCAGCTTCTACGTCACCATCGTCGGGCTGCTGGCCGGCCTGTCGATCGTCCAGGGCCACACGCGCCGCCTGGCGCTGGCCCGGGCTCAGGCCCCGGGCTGATCCCGCGGCGGGTCGGTGACCGGCTGCCCGTTCTGCAGCATCCACAGCATGATGGTCTTCTGGCGCACGTAGTTGGCGCGCACGTAGGCGTAGACCAGCCCGTGCCAGCCATCGCGGAAGCCGCCACGCAGCAGCAGCCCGCGCCAGAACCGCCACGCCGGGGCCAGGATCAGCTTGGGCAGGGTGGCGCGCTTGCCGCGCGCGAACTCGTGCTCGGCCATCATCCGCGCATAGCGCTGGGTCTTGAGCAACTGCTGCTCCAGCGAGCGGTAGGGGTAGTGGATCAGGTCGCCGCGCAGGGTGCCCACTGCGCCATCGACACTGGCCGCCTCATGGATCTCGCGCTTGCCACGCCAGCCGCCGTGGCGGCGGTCGAACAGGCGCAGGACCCGGTCCGGGTAGGCATTGCCATGCTTCAGGAATTTGCCGAAGTACTCGGAAAGCCGTGCGAACCGGTAGCCGTGGTGGCCGGCGAAGCCGTTGGCCCGGGCGTGCAGGATCGCCTCGCGCAGGGCGTCGCTGATGCGCTCGTCGGCATCCAGGCACAGCACCCAGTCATGCGAGGCCTGCGCGACGCAGAACGCCTTCTGGCTGCGGAAGCCATCGAACGACCGCTGCAGCACCCGCGCCCCGGCGGCCGTCGCAATGGAGACCGTGGCATCGGTGGACTGCGAGTCCACGACGACGATCTCGTCGCAGAAGGCCAGCGAGGCTAGGCAGTCGCCGATGCGGTCGGCTTCATTGAACGCGATAATGCAGGCCGAAATGCGAGGCCGTTCAGTGGGAGCGGTCGAGGAGGACATGATGGCCGAGTACCTGCTGTTTGCGACGGAGCGTTATGCGCTGCCCATTCTCGCCCCTCTGGCGCAGGCGTTGCACGCATCCGGTCAATCGGTGTCGGCCTGGTTCGCCGATGGCGCCGCCGGCGCGTCGCTGCCCGGCGTGCCCGATGTCGGGCTGAAAGAGGCGCTGGCCCTGCGCCCGCGCGCGGTGTTCAGCGCGGCCAACTGGGTGCCGCCGTTCATCGCCGGGGCCAAGGTGCAGGTGTTCCATGGCTTCAACGTGCAGAAGCGCGACAGCGCCCGTGGCCACTTCCGGGTGCGCGGCCTGTTCGATCTGTACTGCACCCAGGGCCCGGCCACGACCACGCCGTTCCGCGAGCTGGCCGCGCGCGAGGGTCACTTCGCCGTGGCCGAAACCGGCTGGCCCAAGCTGGATCCGCTGTTCCGCGACGACGGCGGCCTGAGCGCAGGAATGCGCGTGCCTGCACAGGGGCGCCCGGTGATCCTGTTCGGCTCGACCTTCACCGAGCGGCTGAGCGCGGCGCCGCATCTGTATGACGCGATTGCCGCCGACATCGCCCGCGGCGACCACTACTGGCTGCTGACCCTGCACCCCAAGTGCGCGCCCGAGCTGTTCGAGCGCTACCGCGCGCTGGCCGGCGCGCATGCGCGCTTCATCGAGCCGGAGCAGGTGATGGCCGCGCAGCGTGCGGCCGATGTGCTGGTCTCGGACACCTCCTCGATCGTGTCCGAGTTCATCGTGCAGCACAAACCGGTGGTGACCTTCCGCAACCGGGTTCCGCAGCCGCACATGCTCGATTTCGACGATGCCACGCAGCTGCCGGTGATGCTGGCCCAGGCGTTGAATCCCGCCCCGGCATTGATGGCCGAGATCCGTCGCTATGCCGACACCATCCATCCGTTCCGCGATGGGTATTCCTCCGAGCGGGTGATCGCGGCGACCGAGGATTTCCTGTCCGGCGAACTCGGCACGCTCAAGCGCAAGCCCTTCGGCGCGTGGACGCGCGGCCTGCAGATCCGCAGGGATCTCGGCTATTGGGGACCGGCAAGGCGGTAAGGCAGCGGTTGCGATGCCTGCCGGGATGGCGAGGAGCCGGGCAGCGGCCGGCACTACCGGGCAGATCGACGTGGATGCACGTCACCCGGTAGATCCACGCCATGCGTGGATGCTCTCCTACCAGCGCAGGCGGCGCTTCGCCAACGCGCGGCCCAACTGCTCATACACCGCACGCGCCTCCGCTTCCGGCAGGAACTGCAGCACCAGCGGCGTGCCCAGCCCCGCGCCGGCGGTATCCAGCCACACGCTGGCGGTGCCCAGCCGGCGGTCCAGGGGCGATCGGGTCAATCGCAGCGCCTGCAGCTTGTCCAGCTCGGCAAAACGCCACCAGCGCTGCCACCAGCCGCCACGGATGGCCACATAGCGCTCATCCAGGTAATAGCCGATACGCGCCATCTGCCGGTGCGCGCGGAACGCCGACCACGGCAGCCAGGCGAGCACGACAGCGCCCCACGGGCCGAGTTCCCCTACCGCAGCGGCGGCCAGCAGCGGCACGATCAGCAGCGCCGGCAGGCACAGCCGCCACCACTGGCGCTGCTGCACCGGCTGCCACTGTGTGGGCGGCCAGGAAAGGGCGGGCAGCAGATGCTGGATCAGCGCGTCGCAGGCGGGCACGGTGGCCAGCGGCGCCAGTTCGCGCAGGTCGCGGCGTTCGTTCTCGCCGGGGTTGCCGGCGGCGATGTCGATGCGCAGCTGGCGGCGGCCGACCCAGCGCTGCAATGTGCTTTCGCGCAGGGTCCAAGCCTGGATGCGACGCCGTGCCACGCTGGTACGCATGCGCGTGAGCAGGCCGGTGGCCACGGTCAGCCGGCGCTCGCGTTCGCTCAGGGTGAAGCCGTGGTAGCGCAGCAGCGCCAGCACCACCGACAACACCCGCAGCAGCAGCCAGAACACCACCACCATCAGCAGCGCGGCCAGCGCCCAGCCCAGCGTGCTCACATGCAGGTCGCTGGCGTAGCCGAACAGCTGGCGGCCACCGGCTTCGATCGCGTCGGACATGCGTGCGCGCGGAAAGATCTGCAGCACCGCGCCGAGCGCGGCCAGCACCACCACCCAGCCGCGGTTGGAGAGCAGGCCGATGCGCACTACGTCGCCGGTACCCAGCGCCAGCAGCACGTCCTCGGCCGGTTCGGCCGGGGCGGCGGTTTCCGCGCTGCCAGCGGTGTCGGCGGCCTGCACGGTGCCGCGCTGGCGCACCAGCTGTTCCAGTGCCAAGGCCTGCTCCAGCTTGAGCACGCGCATTTCGGCCTCGGGGCGGTGGCCGCCGGCCGATTCGAGCTTGAGCTCGGCCACGCCGAACAAACGGTGCAGCGGGTTCTGGTGGACCACCACGTTGTGGATGCGCGCGAACGGAATCTCGCGCCGGTTGCGCGAGAGCACGCCACTGCGCACGGTGATCGCAGCCGTGCCGATCTGGTAGTGGTAGGTGAGGTACTGCAGGATCGACACCGCCACCAGCACCGCGATCACGATCACCGCGCCGACGTAGGACCACATCTCATCGCGGTCACCGCGCTGTCCGAACACCACCAGCGCGATCAGCGGCACCAGGAACTGGCGCAGCTGCATCAGCAGCACGAACAGCCATGACCAGGCATGCAGCCGCTGTTGCGGGGCGTCGTCGGCCGGCGCCACGGTACTCATAGCGCGTCGTCATCCTGGTCCAGCTGGTAGGCCAGGGTGTCGCGCAGGCGCTCGGCGTCGTCGCTGTCCAGCCCGCCGATGGTCACCGCACTGAAACGGCTGCCGGCGGTATGCACCACCAGCGTGCTGAGCCGCGCGTTGCGCTCGATCGGGCCGCGGCGCAGGTCCAGGTGCTGTACACGCGAGAGCGGCACGCGCGTTTCGTGCTGCCACAGCAGGTCACGGCGCAGGCCCAGGCCATGCGCGTCCAGCCGCCAGCGGGTGCGGCGCTGGCGGCGGAAGCCGATCATCGCGCCGGCCAGCGTGCCCACCACCACCAGTGCAGCCACGCCCCACCAGCGCGCCGGCAGCTCGAACAGCACCCACAGCGCGCCAGGCACGATGCCGAACAGCAGCGCACCGCTGATCGCCCCGCTGACCGCGGCCAGCCAGGCCGAGCGCAGTGGCAATGGCTGCCAGTCCGGCGCCGCGGGAGCAGCGGGCAGGGGCGGCGGCACGGGAGTGTCGAGGAGATCGGACAAGGCAGGGCGCTCGGCAGGAAACAGGCCGGACGCATGCGTGCAGGTGCAACCGTCCGTGGCGCAGACGGTAGCAGGTTGCCGTGGGCTATTGCGCGGCCTGGATCAGCGCGTCGACATCGAGCAGATGGCCGGCGCGTTCGGCCTTGGTGCGCAGGTACTGCTCGTTCTCGGCGGTGATGTCGCCGGTGACCGGCACGCAGTCCACCACGTCGATGCCGGCGTTGCGCAGGCGCTGGGCCTTGGTCGGATTGTTGCTGAGCAGCTGCACGCGGGTCACGCCCAGGCCCTGCAGCATCGCCACGGCGCTGCCGTAGCGGCGCTCATCCGCGCCGAAGCCGAGCTGGGCATCGGCGTCGATCGTGTCCAGGCCATCGTGCTGATACCCGTAGGCGCGCATCTTCGCGGCGATGCCGGTGCCGCGGCCTTCCTGGTCCAGGTACAGCAGCACGCCGCCACCGAGCTCCTTGAGCTTGCGCAGGCCACGCCGCAGCTGGTCGCCGCAGTCGCACTTGAGCGAACCGAACAGATCACCGGTCAGGCAGGAGGAATGCACGCGTACCGGCACCACCGCGGACAGGTCCGGGCTGCCGACGATGATCGCGACCTGGTCGCGCTGGGCCACGCCGCCGCGGAACACCGCGAATTCGGTCATGCCGACCTCGCGCAGCGGCACCGGCGAGCGGGCCACCAGCTCATAGGCGTGCGCGGCCTGTTCGGCGCCCTGGCTCAGGTCGCACAGCGAGACCTGCGCGCAGGCGTCGAAGCGGCGGTCATCGGAGTTCAACAGCACGCCGACCATCGCCGGCAGCAGCAGGCCGAGGCGGGCGATCTCCACCGCGCCATCGTCCAGCGCTTCACCACCGGTCCAGCCCGGCGGCATCGCACCCGGATCGCGCAGGTAGCTGAGCGAGGGCAGGGCATCGAAGTCGATCCCGGCCAGCGGCACGCGGGCGCCACGTTCGGCGCTGACCCCGAGCACGCGGGCACGGGTCGCGGTGAGGAACAGGTAGTGGCGGTCTTCCGCGGCCGTAGCGAAGGCGGTGTAGCTGGTGCGGGTGCTGCTGTCCAGCGCGATGAAGGCCAGGCGCTGGCCGTGGCCATCGTCGATCACCACCGGGCGACCGGCACGCAGCTCGGCCACCGCGCGCTCGCAGCGGATCGCGGCCGGATCGCCGAACGGGGAAGAAACAGCAGAGGACATGGCAGGGGCCGTGGGGGACATCGTGGTTTCCACAGTGGGGACGGATCGCGCCGATTCAATCGCGCCAGGGGCGCGACGCTGCGTCGCAGTCAGTGCGGATGGTCCTCGGTGGCATAGGGATCGGCCTCGCCGCTCTCCGGTGGGCGCAGCGTATAGCGCTTGTAGGTCCACTGATACTGCGCCGGATCGCGCCGGGCGATGCGCTCGATCCCGGCATTGAGGGCGCTGGCGGCGGTGCGCGGGTCCGGATCGGCCACGGCCGGCAGGGTCGGTTCGATGTGGAGGGCGAACTCCATGCCCGGCCCGACCCGCTCGCACCAGCCGTACAGCACGGTCGCGCCGGTGCGCTCGGCCAGACGGTTGACCAGGGTCATGGTCAGCGCCTCCACGCCGAAGAACGGCGCGAACACCCCGTCGCCGGCCTTGGGCTGCTGGTCGGGCAGGATGCCGGTGGCGCCGCCGTCCTTGAGCACCTTTAACAACTGGCGCACCGCCGGGCCCTCTGCGCGCACCTGCTGCACGTTGTCGCCGCCGCGGACCAGCTGCAGGAAGGCATCGCCCACGGCCTCATCCGGGGCCTTGTAGACGATCGCGATCGGCCCGCGCGAGGCCAGCCACTGGTTGAGCAGTTCCCAGTTGCCGTAATGCGGGGCGGCCACGATCACGCCCTTGCCGGCGGCCAGGGCCGCGTCGTACAGCGCCTCGCCGTGGCGCTGGGTCAGCCGGGCGAGGTTGCGTTCGCGGGGCTGGGTCCACAGGCGCAGGGTCTCGATCGCCTGCAGCGCGGTCGAGCGCAGCACGTTGCGGTGCAGGACGGCGCGCTCGGCCTCGCCCATCCCGGGGTAGGCCAGCTCCAGGTTGCGGCGGGTGACGCGGCTCTCGCGGGCATTGAGACGGATCCACAGCCAGGCCAGCACGGAGGCGAAGGCACGCAGCCAGGACCAGGGCAGGCGGGTGAACAGGGCAGCGGCGCGGTAGGCCAGGCGGGCAGTGGTGTGCGGTTTCATCACCGCAAAGTCTAGCCGCTGGCGGCCAGCCTGTCGGCGCGCAGGGGCGTTAAGGTAGTCCGCCTTCAGTTGCGGAGCCCCGTCCATGCTTGTCCTGATCCAGCGCGTCAGCGAAGCCAGCGTCCGTGTCGAGGGGGCCGTCATCGGCCAGATCGGGCCCGGCCTGCTGGCCTTGGTCGGCATGGAGCCGGGCGATACCGAGGCCCAGATCGCCCGGATGGCCGATCGGCTGCTTGGTTATCGTGTCTTTGGCGATGAGACCGGAAAAATGAACCGGTCCCTGCGCGATACCGGCGGCGGACTGCTGCTGGTCAGCCAATTCACCCTGGCGGCCGATACATCCAGCGGGATGCGGCCGGGCTTCAGTACCGCCGCGCCGCCGGCGGAGGCTGAACGCGGATTCAACCGGCTGGTCGACATCTGCAGACAAAAACATGCCCCGGGGGTGGAAACCGGCCAGTTTGGTGCCCATATGGTTGTCAGCCTGGTCAACGATGGTCCCGTGACCTTCCTGCTCAGACCCTAGCCCCCGGGACCACCGCCCGGGAACGCGGGGCGCCGGGCTGGTATAATGCTAGGTTCTATTCCCTCTCCCAGCCGGTGGCGCGAGCACTACATGGCCAACGAACGTCCTGCCCAGCAAAACGACATCAAGCTTCTGATCAGCAAGGGCCTGGAACAGGGCTACCTGACCTACGCCGAAGTCAATGACCATCTGCCCGACGACATCGTCGACCCGGAGCAGATCGAAGATATCATCGGCATGATCAACGGCATGGGCATTGATGTCCATGAAGTTGCGCCCGATGCAGAAACCCTGTTGCTCAACGATGGCAACACCGGCAACCGCGAAGTCGATGACACCGCGGCCGAAGAAGCCGCCGCCGCGCTGAGCGCGCTCGACACCGAAGGTGGCCGCACCACCGACCCGGTGCGCATGTACATGCGCGAAATGGGTACGGTCGAGCTGCTGACCCGCGAAGGCGAAATCGCCATCGCCAAGCGCATCGAAGAAGGTCTGGGCCAGGTCCAGGCCGCACTCGGTACCTTCCCGGTATCGGTGGAATCGCTGCTGGCCGACTACGACGCGCACAAGGAAGGCAAGAAGCGCCTGGCCGAAGTGATCGTCGGCTTCAACGACCTGGTCGAAGAAGTGCCGGCCCCGGTCGTCGCGGAAGACACCAGCGACGATGCCGAGGACGACGCCGACGAGGAAGAAGACGGCGACGACGTCGAGGAAGAAGCCGGCCCGACCGGTCCGGATCCGGAAGAAGTCGCACGCCGCATGCAGGCCCTGAGCGACGCGTACACCGCGTTCAAGAAGGCCGCTGCCAAGGGCGACCGCAAGCCGCTGGCCAAGCTGCGCGACGACATGGCCGCCGTGTTCGTGACCCTGAAGCTGCCGTTGCCGCTGACCGATGTGCTGGTCAAGCAGCTGCGCGACGTCATGGCCTCGATCAAGTCCCACGAACGCCGCGTGCTGAACCTGGCGACCGTGACCGCGCGCATGCCGCGCAAGGACTTCATCCGCTCGTGGGAAGGCAACCAGACCAACCTGGAGTGGGTGGAAGACGCACTGAAGCGCAAGCAGAAGTGGTCCTCGGCCCTGCGTGACGTGAAGGACCAGATCATCTCCGAACAGCAGGCGACGATCGACATCGAGAAGACCACCTGGCTGGAACTGGACGAGCTGAAGGAAATCAGCCGCGCCATGGCCTACGGTGAAGCGCGTGCGCGCAAGGCCAAGAAGGAAATGGTCGAAGCCAACCTGCGCCTGGTCATCTCGATCGCCAAGAAGTACACCAACCGCGGCCTGCAGTTCCTCGATCTGATCCAGGAAGGCAACATCGGCCTGATGAAGGCCGTGGACAAGTTCGAATACCGCCGTGGTTACAAGTTCTCCACGTATGCGACCTGGTGGATCCGCCAGGCCATCACCCGTTCGATCGCCGATCAGGCGCGCACCATCCGTATCCCGGTGCACATGATCGAAACGATCAACAAGTTGAACCGCATTTCCCGCCAGATGCTCCAGCAGTACGGCCGCGAGGCTACGCCGGAGGAGCTGGCCAAGGAAATGGACATGCCGGAAGACAAGATCCGCAAGGTGATGAAGATCGCCAAGGAGCCGATCTCGATGGAAACCCCGATCGGCGACGACGAGGATTCCCATCTGGGCGACTTCATCGAGGACACCAACGTGGAGTCCCCGATCGAGAACACCACCAACATCAACTTGTCTGAAACCGTGCGTGACGTGCTGGCCGGCCTCACCCCGAGGGAAGCCAAGGTGCTGCGCATGCGCTTCGGCATCGACATGAACACCGACCACACCCTCGAGGAAGTCGGCAAGCAGTTCGATGTCACCCGCGAGCGCATCCGCCAGATCGAAGCGAAGGCGCTGCGCAAGCTGCGTCATCCGAGCCGGTCCGAGCAGCTGCGCAGCTTCCTGGATATCGATTGATCGATACCGGCGCATCGCGTTGAAACCCGACAGACCCCGCGCAAGCGGGGTTTGTTTTTTGGGGCGGCAGATGCCGCCGCGCGTGCAGCGGGCAGCAATGCGGATGCGGTAGGATGCGCGTCGCTTTAGACCTGTGGATCGATGGAATGATGATGAAAAAAGGCTTGCTTGTCCTTGCCCTGTGCCCCTTCGCCGCGCTGGCCGCCGAGCCTCAGCAGCCTGCCTGCAACGCAGCTGATTTCTTCCAGACCCAGCCCGACCTCACGGTCGGCCGCGTCGTGGATGAAGGCAACGTGGCCCTGGTCGGTGAGCGCGCTGGCTGCCTGGACACGCCGCAGGACGGCTGCCGCAGCGGCGATGAGGTCGAACCGGGCAGCAGCCTGGTGATCGGCAGCCGCTGGAACGACTACTACTGCGTGCAGGTCCTGCCACCGGGCAAAGCGGTGGTGGGTTGGGCGCCGGAACAGCGTGTCATGAAGACCGGCCACATGGGCGACACCGACTTCAGCAGCTGGCTGGGGCAGTGGGACGGCAGCGCCGGGCGCGTGCTGGAGATACAGGCCAAGGGCGACACGCTGCATCTGCGCATGCTGCCAGCGGGCGGCAAAAGCGAGGGCGCGCTGATCGGCAGCGCCGAGCCGATGGGCGATGAGCTGTTCCTGGGCGAGGAACCCTGCGCAGTGCGGGCCTCGTTGCAGGGGTCGAAGCTGGTCGTCACCGACAACGGGCAGTGCGCGATCGGCGGGGCCAGCCCGGGTGGCGTGTACTCGAGCCGCGCGGCGGCGCAGCGGATGGAGCGGCTGTTCGAGGGGGTGGGGGATCGCTAGATTAATTTGGTGATTTCGTTGCTAGTTTCGTAACTTAATTTCTGCTGTGTTTGTGTTGGTGCTCGGAGTGATGTGATTTCAATCAATAACTTATAGGCGGCATGAGGTTGCGGCTCGCCGAAAATTGGCGTATAGATTCGTAACATAATTCGTATCGACATCCAGACCATGGCCCGTCCCCGTACCGTGCAGCTCCAGACGTTGTTCGACAGCCTGCCAGCTGGCGAGGCGGTATCGGCGGCCGATCTCATCGATCGCCTGGGCGTCACCCGGGCAACCCTGAGCCGTCTGGTCGCCGAGGCCGGGGACCGCGTGGTGCGACTTGGCCGCACCCGCGCCACGGCCTATGCCGTCCGCCAGCAGACCGCCGCGGGCAGCGAGTGGCCGCTGTTCCGTCTGCGCCCGGACGCCACCCTTGAAGAACTGGGTACGGTCGTGGCACTCACGGGCGAGACCTTCCACGTCTCGACCACCGCCGCACGCCCCAATCTGACCCGTTCGCCAGACGAGACCGTGGACGGCCACTTCCCGGGGCTGCCGTGGTATCTGGACGACCTGCGGCCACAGGGCTTCCTCGGGCGTGCGTTCGCGCATCGTCGCGGGCGTGACCTGGGCATCCCCGACGACCTCAATCGCTGGCAACTGGGTGACACCCTGCAGGCGCTGGTGCGTGCAGGCGGCACCGAGATCGGTGATCTCCTGCTGGGCGGCGATGCCGTGCAGATGGCGTTGCGCGCGCTCGATGCGCCCGGCGATCACGTCCTGGCCGCGCAGCGCACACGTCGTTATCCCGAGCGCGCCGCAGCGGCACTGGAAGGCGAAGACGTCGGATCGTCGCCCGGTGGCGAGCAACCGAAGTTCACGGCCACGGTGGAGCATGAGGGAGGGCGCTATGCGGCGCTGGTGAAGTTCGCGCAGCCCACCGCGGGCGAGGCCGCCGAACGCTGGGCGGACCTGCTGGTCTGCGAGCACCTCGCCCTGCAGTGCCTGCGCGACGCGGGCGTGCCGGCAGCGGCGTCCGAGATCCTCCAGACCGACACGCATACGTTTCTGGAGGTGCAGCGCTTCGACCGCACCGTCGACGTGCTCGGCCGGCGTGGCTTCGTCTCGCTGCTGGCGCTGTCCTCGGCCTTCGTCGGTGACGTGACCGTGGACTGGGGGACGGCTGCCGACGCGCTGCTGACGCAGGGCTGGGTCGATCGCGACGCGCAGGCCGCCATGGGCAGGCTGCACGCGTTCGGCCGGCTGATCGGCAACAGCGACATGCATCAGGGCAATCTGGGTTTCCACCTGGTCGATCGCGGCCCGCTGCCGTTGGCGCCCGCGTATGACATGTTGCCGATGTCACTGGCCCCCTCGCGCACAGGGGTGCTGCGTGCGGCTACGCCGCTCGCCCCCATCGCGCCGGAGCGCAGCGGTCAGCTCGCGCACCTGCACTGGGCAGTGCCGCTGGCGGTGGACTACTGGCAGCGTGTGGCGGGTTCGGCGCTGCTGCGCTCGGGCGTGCTGCGTGAGCTGGCTGCGGAGAATGCGCGTCGGGTGCAGGAAATGGGGCGGCGGTTCGGCTGATGTGAGGGTTGCAGTGGAAAGCGCCTGCGGGCCTCCACTACACTGTGCGGCCGCAAGGGCCTATAGCTCAACGGTTAGAGCAGAGGACTCATAATCCTTTGGTTCCAGGTTCGAATCCTGGTGGGCCCACCAAAGAAATCAGGCACTTGGGGTTTCCCCGAAGTGGCTGATAAGAGCTGGCGGAACAATGACCGGAAAAATCAGCGGCGTCGTGGCGGTTTCACGACGGGCAGAGCGTGGTCGTAGCGCCCTGTCGTCGGCGGCGACTGATGGCCCGCCGCGTCCTGCTTGTCGCCGCGGTTGCCCACTGTGTCCGTGACGCCGTGATGCTTCAGCCGAATGCAGGGAGAAGCGGTCCTGTATTTCGATGACAGCTTCGCGAAGCGCCATCGTGATGAAGCGCTGCCACGCGCTTTCGAACGATGACTTTTGCCATCGGATTCCATATCGTCGGAGGCAGTAGTAGCGGTAAGACAACCGCGCTGCGCGTCGCTGCCAGCGTCGTGGGCCCGCCCGAGTACGCGCGAGAATGGCGCAGCACGGCCAACGGGCTGGAAGGTGTGGCGGTGCTACACAACGATGCCACGCTCTTCTTGGATGAGCTGGCGCAGTCGATCCAAAGCAGGCCGGTGATGCCGCCTATCTGCTTGCCAACGGCAACGGCAAGAGCCGGGCCAATCGGGCGGGCGATGCTAGGGCCACCGCACGCTGGCGGGTGATGATCCTGTCGGCGGGCGAGGTCGGCTTGGCACAGCACATGGCTGAAGTCGGCAAGCAGGCCCGTGCTGGGCAGTCAGTGCGTCTGGCTGACGTACCAGCGGAGGCAGAAGCCGGTCATGGCGTCTTTGAGCGCCTGCACGATGCCAGCGATGGTGCAGGCTTGTCGGCAATCCTCAAGGATGCCGCCGCACGCACTTACGGCGCGCCGTGGCCGCTGTGGCTGGAGTACCTGACCCATACCGACAGCCCAGTACTCACAGCGCAGCTGCGCGAGTCCACCGACCGCTTCCTGGCCACCCACGTTCCCGATGATGCATCGGGGGAGGTGCGCCGCGTCGCTGAGCGCTTTGCCATCGCAGCCTTTGCCGGGGAGTTGGCCAGCAGCTGCCGCCACAAGCTCACCGGCTGGCCGAAGGGGGAAGCCACCTCCAGCGTAGCGGTGTGCTTCCAAGCGTGGCTGAGGCGCCGTGGCGGCTCTGGCAGCGCCGATACCGATGCCCTGTTGTCCCGCATCCGTGCCTTCTTTGAAGCGCATGGCGAGAGCCGGCTGGAAGCCTATCGCGCACCCCAAGCCGGGCTGCCGGTGCGTGATCGCGCGGGCTTCAAGCGGTTCGATGAGGTGGGCGTCACCGAGTACATGGTGCTTCCTGAAGCGTTCAACCGAGAGCTATGCGCAGGCTTCGACGCACGGCTGGCGGCGCGCGCGTTGGTGGACGCCGGGTGGCTCAAGCCGGGCACCGACGGCCGGGCGTCCACGGTTGTGCGTATCCCGGGTCTGGGCGCGGTACGCCTGTTTGTCTTCGACTCGCGCAAGGTCCACGACAGCGCGCTTTAACCCAACAGCAACAACCGGCCGCGAGCACAGTGCTCGCGCGCCATTCAACCAATCCCAATGGAGAATTCAGATGAGAGAACCAAGCCGCTATAACGTCGCACAACGAGGCCGAGCAGAGCATCGAGCCACGACAGCCGGTCGTGGCGGACAGCGAGCGGCGTGCACGGTTGAGAGATCTGGCCAAGGAGCTGGGCGAGGCCGTCCAGGTCAAGCGCAGCGCGGTGGGCAAGATCGAGACCATGCAGCGTGCACGTCAAGCAGCGCAGGCCGATGCGGATGCTGCGCGCGAGAAGTGGCGGCAAAAGCTGCGCGACGGGGATGGCACACTCACGCGCGAAGTCCAGAAGCTGCGCGTGGCCGAGCGGTCCGCGCTCTCGCTGGCAGAAGAGTACGGCGCGTTTGAGGCGGAGATCGCCAAAGACCTCCCGCGCATCGAGTTAGAGACTGCGGACGTGGCGTCAAGATGCATCAGCCTAACCAGCGCAGTGATCCAAGACGCCGCCGAGCAGCTGTACGACCAGACGCTCATGAAAGTGATCGACAGTCTGGCACTGGCATTCGTGCTGTTCTGCAAAGCAGAGAATGCCGGCGTTCCGTCCGGTCAGAAGAGCACCGTCGACGAGCTGGCCGGCCAGTTCTTCTGGCGCATCAACCGGCACATCTGTAAGCGATTGGATGACGCACCCGTGAGCGAAAAGGTGGACGCCTACTTGGCGCTCCCGCAGTTCGACTTACGAGGCGTGGATATGGACGTCGTACACAGCCCCGCGCGTCGCGAAATGCTGAAAAGACAAATCGGCTCCAAGATTGCAGTCTAAACTCTGGGCCACGGGGCTGATCATGCCCTTGATTGCTTGCCCGCGCACAGCGCGGGCAAGCTTCTACGTCCGGGCCGCGTCATGTCACGACCCTATAGCATTGCAACGTCGACATGCGGACGATAGCGAGCATCAGAGAACACCTTGAGCGCAGCTTTGTCAAAATCAGGACGGACTGTCACGATCAGTGTCTCTCCGTCTTGCGGCGCGCCTTCGCGCCAGGAGGTACCCCGAGAGCCTTGCGAATGGCCCCCGTAATGCCAAGTACGGAATGTAGCCAAGCAGAACGGCGATGACGAATGACTCCATCGGATACAGGAGGCTTCCGAACACTCTGTACTGATAGATGAGGTCCATACATACACCGATCAGTAGTATCCGCGAAGTTGCGATGATGCCTTCGCGCCAAACGGCACGGCGCGCGATGGTTTCGCTATGAATAAGCCGATGCAAGTAGGGCGCGCGTCCAATCTTGCCATCGCGAAATCCGTCAACTGCGGCGGTTACCACGGCCATGCTTGGTTGTAGAAAAAAGCGAAACATAAGCGGCCCATCGGTCCGCTCCAACAGATCGGTTCCGAAACGAACGGCGATCTCTAGGACTGATGACATGAGGAACGCTCCTTAGGCCCAGTTTCAGCTTGGCACCACGGGCCTTGGCACGCATCGAGTCAACTACTGGCTAATGCACAGTAGTTGTACTGGCGTGCGGCGGCACCGCCGCCTTGCGCAGCTGCAGAGCCGTTAGCGAACCGGGCTGTCCCCCTGCAGATGAGGGCTACACCAGGGCCTTCGATGTTGAAAGCACCGCAGGGATGCGATGATTCGCGTCCGGTGAAACTCGTACCCCTCTGGGCAGTCCGCTGCCGTCGATCTTCCCGCTCTAGCTGGGATCGCGCTTATCTCAGTAGAAGTACCGAGATCGACCAAGTAGAACTTCGGCGGTAGAGAACACCGGCGGCATCCACAATCCGAGTAACAATCGGCGTTGTGCCGAAGTCTCCGGAGCTGCTGGATGGACACCACGAACAAGCCGAATATCATCATGATCATGGCCGATGATGTAGGCATCTGGAACATCAGTGCCTACCACAGGGGCATGATGGGTGGCAGTACGCCGAACATCGACAGACTGGCTGCCGAAGGAGCGTTGTTCACGGACTATTACGGACAGCAGTCGTGCACAGCAGGCCGCGCGGCGTTCATCACCGGTCAGACCCCGTTCCGTACCGGGCTACTGAAAGTTGGCCTGCCAGCAGCGAAGCAGGGCCTGCAGGACTCCGATCCGACCATCGCCGAGATCCTGAAGCCGCTAGGATATGCGACAGCGCAGATCGGGAAGAATCACCTGGGCGACCGCAACGAGTATCTGCCCACGGTGCATGGCTTCGACGAGTTCCACGGGATTCTTTATCACTTGAACGCGATGCAAGAGCCCTACGATCCTGAGTATCCGAAGGATGCGAGCTTCCGCGAGAAGTTCGGGCCGCGCAACATCATTCACAGCGTGGCAGCCGACGAGGACGATGCCACTGAGGATGCGCGTTGGGGGCGCGTCGGCAGGCAGAAGATTGCCGATGCAGGGCCTTTACCTCCGCATCCTGGCATGGATGATTCTGCGGAGGTGAGCATGGAGGACATCGATGCCGACCTGGTGAAGCGTTCGTGCAATTTCATCGAGCGCTCGGTAACCGAGGGCCAGCCGTTCTTCCTCTGGCATAACTCGACGCGGTGCCATTCCTGGACGCATCTGTCCAAAGAGTGGGACGGCAAGACCGGATTCGGCCTCTTTGCCGATGCCATGGCCGAGCTCGATTGGATCGTTGGCGAATTGTTGGCCAAGCTGGATGCGCTCGGTGTCGCCGATAACACGGTGGTGCTGTTCACAAGCGACAATGGCGCCGAAATTTTCAGCTGGCCTGACGGGGGCAACCATCCGTTCCGGGGAGAGAAAGGCACAGTGTACGAGGGAGGATTCCGGGTGCCAATGCTGGCCCGCTGGCCCGGAGTGATTCCGTCTGGAGTCATCATCAATGACATCATGTCCGCCGAAGACTGGATGCCGACGCTGGTTGCTGCCGCCGGCGAGCCAGAGCTTAAAGAGAAGCTGTTGGATGGGTATCAGGCAGGAACCAAGACCTTCAGGAATCACCTTGACGGCTACAACTTCAAGCCGTTCTTCGAAGGCAAGGTGACGCAGAGTCCGCGCCGGGAGTTCTTCTACTTCAGCGACAACGCCGATCTCATGGCGGTGCGCTACAACCAGTGGAAGATCACCTTCAAAACCATCGTAGGAAACCTCTTCAGCGGCAAGGAGGATTCGACCAACGTGCCGCTGGTAACCAACCTGCGTGTTGACCCGTGGGAGCGGTACCAGACTGAGTCCACGTCCTATGGCCAATGGTGGGGTGAAAAATTGTGGGTAATGATGCCGGCGACAGGCGTCGTCGGCGCGTTTCTCGCCACCTTTAAGGACTACCCACCCAGCCAGGTATCCGGGTCGCTCAGCGTGGACAAGGCTCTGCGAGCGTTAGAAGAAGGAGGAAGAAAAAACTGAGGATTACCAAGACACCGATAGATCTTGGATGCGAAGCACCTGACGGCCCGCTATCGGCCTGGGATTCAGCCGGTTGACGTGTTGTGGCCATCGATTCTGACGTTGGTTCGACACGACATTGAGTCGAACTTGCTGGTCGGTATGTTGTCGGTGCCGATCATGTGGCTAAAGGCAGACAGCACGCCACGGGTCTACTTGCAGTCTAACGTGTAACCGCTGTTACCGACTGTTACCAATGGGGGTGGTAAGTGATGTGGCCGTAAGTGACTGAAATCACTGTTGTGTGTCTGGGTTGTTACCAGTGTTACCGGTGTTACCGGCAAACCCGGTGAGGCTACAACTTTCAGTAGTAATGACGCTGAAAAGTCACCGGAGCCTCGCCTAGGGCCGTGGGGGAGATGCGTGTCGCTGCAGTATTCGAAGTGCGTTCACGCCAATAACAGCGTTACCAAAGAGCCGTTACATGGCCTTAGCTCATAGCGTTCTTGAAACACACCTTATGTTGAAACTCGCATCTTGGACGCTATCGGACACTTCCTGCCGTCGCCGTCTCGGCACTCCCTTCTGACGCGATTACATCTTAGAAGGCAGGTCCCTGAGACATGCGCGTAGGCGCAGGGTTTCGCAGTGCTTCAACCAATGCCCCTATTGCCGCGATAGCTCGCAGCTGCCTGCATATGGGTGCACTGCAGGGGTGCAGGAAAACCAGCATATGAAGTGCGCAGGCGTGGCGGGGAGACAAGTGCGCGCGCTCGGGGAAGCAACGTGGCAGACTCGATCAGGCGACATTTCTCGTTGGGCACATTCGACGTATGAAAAAGCCGCCCATGGGGCGGCCCGTTTCAGTGTCCGGTCCTTCTGTACTGATCAATCCTTGTCTTGATGTGACTTGCCCATGTCCTTGCGAGTTAGCCCAAGGCTTAGCCCTGCAGGTAGCTCCGAAGCGGAGGCAATGAGCATTGGTGTGCTCGCGATGATCCGCCCGTTGTCGAGAACAGCATATGACGGGAACCACCTAAGTGCCTTGGCGTCGATCTCGTACACCAGCTTGGATGCTGGCATTCCTCGCTGTGCCAGGAGGGTGACTAACCTTGCAGCTTGAGCAGCGGCCTGAGAGAGACCCTCTTGGGCGGCATAATTCAGTGACACGTCATTGCCGCGAATCAGGAAAGTGACCTGGCATCCCTGCTGGTGACTTTCAAAGCACAGCAACGGTGCCTTGCGCTCACGTGCACTTTCAATGGCCTTCTTCAGCCACGTGTACGTAGCAGCATAGACAGCCTTCCCTACCTCAGTGCCAAACGCCTTCGCTGCTGGATTCCATACAAGCAGGGCGAAGGGTAGTCCGATTCGAATGAGTTCATGCCATGCATCGCTGGAATTGTGAGATAGCGGAGTGCGAACGATAGGGAGCGGAGCGTCCTGGGCGATTTCGTCCACCCAAGCCTCAGATACGTCTCGAGGATCGCTGGCGATCTGAATCCATGCCTCTTCGGTTGGTTCAGGCAGGTTGCTCAACTGCGAAGCCGCGACGTCATTCAGCCCGAGCTCGGCGAACGTCAGTATTCGATCACGGGTGTAGTGGCCGAGAATGGCTGCTACGAATCGTTCACCAGTCGGGGCTTGGAATAGGGCGGCTTCAAGGACGTTGCCGACGGGGCGGCCTGGATCATGACCATGAAGTATTGGGAGCGGTTCCCGCGCCAGCACCCGGAGCATCGTTTCAGGTTCTGCTTCAACCAGAAGCGATCCGTCCTCAGCGCGAGCATCTGTCCAGACTACCCCCGCAACGAGCTCCCCGTAATTGCCACCCTTGAGCCGGGTGATAGCATCTTGCGCCCACAACTGGGCCTCAATCGTATCGTTCAAAAGCTGCGCCACGGCGTATACCCTCGACAGGGTTGGTGAAAAATTCCAGCCTAGGATAGCGCTAGGGCAGAACCTGCACGTGGCAGCCAAGGGAACTATGCGCGCAGCCACGCTCCTAGGTCGTTTCGTCTATCGCGGTAGCCCTGGCGCAGTTCTACAGCATACGAAAGATTGGTAGGGTGGAAGAATGAGCTATCTAGTCGTCTCAGTTGTTGCATTAGCGATCCTCGCTCTCCTCGGTGCTGCGTTTGTTTGGGGCCTTAGCGCTGCCTGTTCCCTCGTTGCCTCGTTTTTCACGCCAGCAACTGGGAGGACCAATCCTCGCCGCTCTGCGGGATCCTGACTTCGCTATCCGCTGCGGTCGATTGTAGGCGGTAACTATGGCGGTAAGTGCCACTGTAGAAGTTCAGGTGAGCTAGTAATGGCAATGCTTTTGGGCTCTAGTGTGGGTGATGGTGGGCCCACCATCACAATCAAGTGGTTAGCGCGATTGTGTCGATGGTGATGGAGCCACGATCCGTGGCTGGTACCCGTCTGGTGCCCGTTCGAAACACCCTTCCGATGACCTCTGATCTTCCCCTCCGGTACGCATGATTGGGCGCGATTTTGCGCAAAAAACCCGTGTCAGGATATCGCTCAGATACCAGTGCGTGCCCCCGCTGACAAGCATCGAAGGGGGGACCTCATCACGCGATATATGCAGCTCTTCTTGAAGCTGGCTATGGCCCCAATCTGGTCGATCTTGCACAGCGCGACTAACTGCTTGGCGGTGATCACTTTGAGCAGCACGTTGAGATTTCCTGCGGTGATGAGTTCAACGGTAATCGGTAACTCCTATCAGTCCCCGAGACCGCGACCTGTACGATCGCTGCGATGAAGAACCTGTCCGCCAGGTTTACGCACGCCGAGTTGCGAGGCACTGCACTCAACTATGCGGCGGTCTTTCGCGAGCAGGCGGACATTCACGACCTCATCGCCGGACCGTGTGCCACGGCGCGGCAGCGCCGCAGGGTGGCGTCTGCTCTCGGTAGAGACCGGATCATGGCAGAGCTGTTAAAAGTGCTGGCGCAGCCGAACGGTGTGCTTAACGACGTGAATAACCAATTGATCGGATGGTCCGCGAACAATGACCTCATGATGTGGAGGGTGACCGGATCGAACCCAGCTGGCGCGAGCAAGGCTCACGGGCTGTTTTGGATCGACAACAGCGGCAACATTCACTTCGGCGGCAGCTAGTCGGCCGACATCCTGCGCAATGCGGTGCGCGCCAGCACCATGCACGCGATCGGCGCCGAACTGATAAGCACCCTCTTCAAGAACAACGGCGGCGCCCGTACGGGGAATCAATGCGCAGTGGGGCTTCAAATCCAACGACGGCCCGGTGCTCTTCCACTACGAACACATAGACTGGAACCGTGAGACCGGCATCCTCAACAGCCGAGAGTACGAGCGTACGATTCGAGTAGATATCGCAGGCCTGATCAACCAAAGCTACTCAATAAATGCTCCGGTTACTTGCCTTGGCGTGATGCTGATGTCGATGATAAAGGCGGCCACGGATCCGGTTCATGCTGCCAGCCAGATAGAGGGGCCCCGGGGAGCGCGCTTCTTGCGCCCTAAGCCACGCGCTAAACGGTTCCATAGAGTAGTGATCTACCGACGAGAATATCTGCTGGGGATACGAGATCTCAGTCCCATCCTTGGAATCGAAAGGTTGCACCGGTAAGTCCAGGGTGATAATCATTCAGTGGGGCGACATGGAGATCGCCTATACATGGACGCTTAATGAAAAAGGAAAATTCCAAGCTCTTGGCTTGGTCTGCCGCCTTTCTGGCATGCACATCACTGCCGGCTGCAGCAGATATCGGAACATTGAGTAGGGCAAATTGTTTAGGGTTCATCAACGAATCTGTTACTTATGACCGCCCTCAGCTTCGAAATTTCTACGGTGCAGCGGTGAGCGACCACCAGCCGCTAGGAGAGCTCATCTCCAGGCATATGGTGCGAAGCCCCGGCCAGCTGTTCTCGTGGAGGCATTACGCGGGCGACACCAACGATAGCGAGGTTATGAAAGTGACCGGCCACCACAGCTGGAGCCTCATGGATGAGAACTTCAACCTCATCGACTACGGGACCCGCGAAACCTCCACAGTTGACTGCAGCCTTACAGAGTGGTGACCGACATGAAAAGCAAAGTGGCCGCACTGGCCCTCGCGTGTATTGCTGCACCGGTATTTGCACAAACGATAGCGCCGCCGCAGCCCCCTGAAGCACTACAACGTGACTTGGCAGCTTGGACTCACTCACTGGCCGAACAGCAGGCTACCGAGAGCAGAATAGCCGCTGCAAATCGATCACCAGCGGTGCAAGGTCAAGTGGAGATCATTTCGCTGGCTGAGTTGGACGCCCCGGCGTCCATCAAAGAAAACATGGTTGAAGGGATCAAGAAAAGAAGTCGTGGAACGTTGGATGTTTCGGCTGGCACGATCCCTTCAACCTCTGAGGTGATTGCAGGCCTGAGTCCTGTGCGAAGAAGCGATTCGGAGCTCAAGCGCCGCCTGTCCTATGCGCCCGCAGATATCTCCCGCACCCCCATTGGCGCGGCAGAGTTGCTCAGCACCGAGCCGAATGGAACGGTGAGTGGTGATCGCTCCACGGGCGTGTCGTGTGTTTATCGGGTCCCCAACGTTGGCTTGGTCATCCTGTCCGAGGACGATTACCTGGCCTCAAGGACGAAGCACACCCTGATTCGGGAAACCCTGAATACCCAGGTTAACGGTGTCCCTGCCAGGTCTTACGCGGCCCGATCCAAGGACGGCAAAGGAAAGGCGGAGCTGCGATGGATCACGTCGAATAGAGCTTATGTATTGACGTTGCTCAGTGACGACGGCGCACACATTGAGGAAGGCGAGGAGATGCTCATGCAGATCGCCAAGGGAATAGCTGGATAGTGTGAATCGCGTGGGTACCTCCCATCCCATGACTTCTGCCACTCCATCATGACTACAGCTGTAGTTACGCTGTCTCCGTTTCCGGAGGAATGCGCATGCGCTTGAAATCGTGGTGGATGGCACTGAGCTGCCTGGTGTGCTGCAACGCGTTCGCTGCCAGCGGTGGGCTGGAGCACGCTCTGGCCAGTCTGAAAGCCAAGGCGGAAACGTCGCGCTCCGATGCGATGCTGATACAGCGCGATGGAAAGACGCTGCTGGAGACCCGGAGCACCGCTGCAGCGCAGCCCATCGAACTGATGTCGGCAACCAAGTCGGTCGTGGCACTGTCCATCGGGTTGTTGCTGCAAAGCGGCGCGCTGGAATCGCTGGATCAACCGGTGAGCGCGATCTATCCAGAGTGGGCACAGGGGCGCAAGCGCGACATCACGGTGCGGATGCTGCTCAACCACACCTCCGGCCTGCAGAATGTTCCCAACGCAGGCATCGAACTGGAAGGTGCGCCGGATCTGGTCAAGCTGGCATTGGCGGCTGAACTCTCAACGGATCCCGGGTCGACGTTCTCCTACAACAACAAGGCGACCAACCTCCTCGCCGGCATCGTCGAGCGCGTTTCGGGAAAGACGATGGATCGCGTCGTGGAGAGTGGCCTGTTCCAGCCACTGGGCATCACGGACTACACGTGGCGCAGGGATGATGCAGGCACACCGATCGGCATGGCCGGCCTGGCATTGTCCGCCGCCGACCTGGCCAAGCTGGGCCGATTGATCCTGGACAAGGGTGTCGCGCCGGACGGGCGTCGGCTGCTGGGAGAAGCGTTCGTCGCTGAACTCGTCGCCGAAAGCGCCCGCTCGAAGGAGGTGGGGCTGCTGTGGTGGAGAATTCCTGCGTGGGAGCGGTTTACGCTGAAGCCGGACGCGGCGTCGGTTCTGTCGCGCAACGGCGTCGATGCGGGCGTGGCGGCCGGGCTGTTGAAGGCGGTCAGTCGCGGGTTTGCCGGCAAGGGCGAGCTGTTCGCGTTTTTCGGGGAAAGCCTGGGGCCCAGGTGGGCTGACGCGTACGGCCGCGAGATCACCAGCCGCGGCATCAAGCTCACGGACCTGTTCGATCAGGTGCGCGGACCGGTCGCCGCTTACGCTGCGATGGGTTACATGGGCCAGTACCTGGTCGTGGTGCCAGAGACTTCCCTGGTCGGCGTCCGCCAGATCGCGCGAAAGGAGGGCCACGATTTCGCCGTGGACGACTACGCAACGTTTGCCGCTGACCTGCTGGCCTTGTCCAAGGCACTGTAAAACGTTCGAGCGCTTCTCCCCTGCAGGCGCGGCGTGCGCTTACAGCAACAGCAGCGCGGCGATCAGGGCGGGCGGCATCACCAGGATGCCGAGGCGCAGGAAGCTCAGCGGACTGACGTGCTCGCCTTCGCGCCGAAGGGCGACCAGCCAGAGCATGGTCGCGAGCGACCCGGTCACCGACAGGTTCGGACCCAGGTCGACACCAATCAACAGCGCGGCTCTGACCTGGGCCGGCACGTCCGCCAGCTGGCCCACCGAGCCGGCCACCAGGCCGATCGGCAGGTTGTTGGCCAGGTTGCTCAGCACCGCCGCCGCAACGCCCGCCGCCCAGCCCGCCTCGGTGGGCGATTTTCGCGCCAGATCCTCGAGTGTTTGGGCGGCCATCTGGATCACGCCCGTCTGTGCCACGGCTTCCACCAGGACGAACAGCCCGGCGACCAGCGGCAGCACACCCCAGGACACGTGCCGCAGCATCGGCAGCGGGCTGCGGCGCTGACGCAGGCAGATGAGGGCCAGCGTGGCCGCGCCGGCGCAGAACGTGGTGAGCCCAAGCGGTCCCTTCATGGCCGAGGTGACCAGCAGGACACTGCCGGTAACGCCGACCCCGATCGCGCACAGGCGTCCCCCCTCGGACAAGGCCGGCTGCTGCGCCAGTGCGGCCAGCGGTCGGGCGATCTGGCGCCGATGGGCCAGGCGCAGCACCAGGTACGTCATGCCGATCGCGGCCAGCGAGGGCAGCGTGAACTGCCGCAGCCATTCCGGCAGGGAGGGCATGTGACTGCCGAAGACGACCAGGTTGGCCGGATTGGAAATGGGCAGCACGAAGCTGGCGGCATTGGCGACGAACGCGCAGACGAACAGGTACGGCAGCGGATCGGCGCGGGCTGCCTTGCAGGCGGCATACACCGCCGGCGTCAGCACGACCGCCGTGGCGTCATTGGAGAGGAAGATCGTCACCACCGTGCCGACCAGGAACACCAGGTCGAACAGCCGGCGCCCCGAGCCCTTGGCGTGACCCACCGCATACGCGGCCAGCCAGTCGAACAGTCCCTCCTGCCGCGCCAGCTCGGCCAGGACCATCATGCCGATCAGGAACAGGTAGACATCGGTTCCCTCCGCCACCGCGGCGATGGCGGTGCCGAACGGCAACAGGCCGGCGACCGTCAGCAGCACGGCCGTGCCCAGTGCCCACGCATACTCCGGCACCCGCCAGGGGCGAAACAGGATGCCGCAGGTGGCAACGGCGGTTGCCATCCAGATGATCATGGACGTGGGGGAAATCTGCATCGATTGCTCAGCGGGTGCTCAAGGGCCGGCGTCGGAGGGCATTGTCGTTGAACGAGTGGCCACGGCGCGAGGCGGACGGGGAAAGCCGCATCATAACCAGCGGACTGTGCATGAGGCGGCGGGCCCGCGGATTCAGGCGCGGCACGCGGCAAACAGGTCCAGATCACGCTGGTAGACCTGGCTGCGGATATCGAACAGCCCCAGCAGGGAGTGGTAAACGTTGTCGTGACTGTACGCCGTGCCCTCGGCACGGTTTCGCAGGCAGGCGAGGTTGAGGTTTGCATGGTGCGCGAACGCGGGCGAGAACCACATCACCAGCGGGACGCGGGTCTGCTCCTGAGGCGCAATGAGGTACGGCGTGCCGTGCAGGTACATGCCGCGCTCGCCAAGCGACTCGCCATGATCGGAGACGTAGATCATCGCCACGTCCCGCTGCTCCGAATAGCCCTGCAGCAGGTCAATGGTTTTGCCCAGCATGCGGTCGGTGTAGACCAGCGTGTTGTCGTACGTATTGGTCAGCGCCGCGTTGGTGCACTTCTGGATCTGGTTGCTGTCGCAGGTTGGCGTGAAGACGTTGCCGTCGGCAGGGTAACGCTCGAAGTAGGTTGGGCCGTGGCTGCCCAGCTGGTGGAGCACGATCAGGCCGTCCCCCTGCATGGCGTCGATGCGCGCGTCCAGCTGATGCAGCAGCACTTCGTCGTAGCAGGTGCCGTCCTTGTTGACACACTGCCCGGCCACCTTGAAGGCCGGCATGTCGTCGGTGGGCACGCGCTCGCACACGCCTTTGCAGCCGCCATTGTTGTTGTTGCGCCAGAGGATGTTCACACCGGTGCGCTTCAGGATATCCAGGAGATTCTCTTCCGTCGCCGCACGTACGTCATCGTACTGGGTGCGTGTCATTCTGGAGAACATGCAGGGCAGGGAGATGGCCGTGGCCGTGCCGCAGGATGAGACGTTCTTGAAGGCGATGATGTCGCTGCGCTTTGACAGCACGGGATTGGTGGCGCGCGGGTAGCCGTTGAGCTGGAAGTTCTGCGCACGCGCGGTTTCGCCCACCACGGCAATCACCAGCCTGGGACGCCTGCCCTGGATCGACGGCGGGCGGGTGGCATCCTCGGCGACGGGCTGCAGCGGTCGTGACACCGCGATGTACTTCCGCTTGAGATAGCCGTTGGCATGGCGCACGAAGTTGACCGGCAGTACCTGATCCCTGAGCTCGCGGTTGTTGCGCAGCAGGGAGGCATAGTCCTTGTAGAACACCATGGATATCACGGCCAGGATCGCCAGGGTCGCGAGCAGGTTGATCAGCATCCAGGAGGCGGTCTGCAGCACGCACCCGCTGCGGATGCGCAGCGACACCATCGCGGCGGCTGGCAGCACGCCCAGAAGCACGATGGTGAGCAGCAGGGGAACGGAGAAGTAAGACCCGAGCTCGGCCTGGTTGGTCTCGAAGACGTTCTGCACCATGCTGCGGTCGATCAGCACGTTGTAGTGCAGCATGAAGTACGTGCTTGCGGCGCTGATGATCACCAGCAGCGCCAGCAACGGCTTGCGCAGGTAGGGCAGCGCAAGCACCGGCATGAGCAGCAGGTTGAACAGGCAGAAGAAGAAGACCGGCAGGCTCAGGAAGAACAGTGCGCCGCGCACGCTGTCGAACTCGGTATGCCTCCATAGCGCCTGCCACAGTGCAACGTTGCCGACCGTGGTGAAGAACAGTGCGACTATCCATGTCAGCTGCACCGGGTTGAGTCGCACGAACATAAGACGCTGAAACACGCGCATTCTTCCAATGAATGAAAAGTGCGCTCAGTATCAGAATGTGTTTATCAGGAAGTTGTCAGGTGCACTGCCTGGTGCTTTTCCGCGCTCTATCCGAGCAGGATGACCGCCCATACGGCGCCCACCATCAACAACGCCGTAGCCTGAGCCGTGCTGCCCATGTCCTTCGCATTCTTTGACAGCGGGTGAAGTTCAAGCGAGATGCGATCAACAACGGCTTCAATGGCGGAGTTGAGCAGTTCCACGATCAGGCTGATGAAGCTGACGGCCAACATCAGCGCCCGCTCCACCGGGCTGACGTCGAGCACAAACGTGCCTCCCATCAGAACGCCATGCAGAACCAGCAGCTGTCGAAAAGCGGCTTCGCCTCGCACGGTCGCGAGGAAGCCGTCCCGCGAGTGGATCACCGTGTGGACAATCCGGTTGAATCCGGTCCTGCCGTGTCGATACTTTCCGGCTCCGTCCGGGTCTGACCAGTGCATCTGCATCTCCTGCGTGGATTGATGGGTGCACAGGATCGGAGGGGCGGCGTCAGGAAGCTGTCAGGAGCGGGTGCGAAAGGGCCTGGTTGCCGAAGCCAGGGCGCGCCTAGGGTTGCTGGTCATGCGTGCCGGACATGTCCAGCGTAAAGCGGCAACCGTTCTCCGAACTCTCCACGGCCATGCGCCAGCCCAGGTGGTCCACGATCCGTTGCACGATCGACAGGCCAAGCCCTTCCCCGCTCTGGCGCAGGCTGGGCGCGAAGCGCTGGAACTGCTGGGGATCCATGCTGGGTGGCAGGCCCGGACCGGTGTCGAGGATGGACAGCGTGGCGTCCCGCACGGTGATGCGGATTTCGCCTTTGTCGGTGTACTGGCAGGCATTGCGCAGCAGGTTCCAGAGCACGCTGCGCGCCAGTTCGGCGTTGGTGTGGATGCAGGGGTCCTGCGCTGCATCCAGCAGCAGGACGACTGGCTTGCCCGCCAGCCAGGGCTGGCAGCGCGTCATGCATTCCTCGATCAACGGGCGCAGCGGGACGTCTTCCTTGGCAAGGCGCTGTGGGTCACGCGAGAGCAGCAGCAGGCAGGACAGCTGGCGCTGCATCTCCTGCGTGGTGCGGACGATCCGCTCGCCGCTCGCTCGCAGGTGGCTGTCCTCGGGCAGCTGGTGAACGATGGTCTCGGCCGCACCGGAAATGATGGCCAGGGGCGTGCGCAGTTCATGACTGGCATCCCCCACGAAGCATCGTTCACGCTGCAGGTACTGCTCCGCCTCGTCGCTGTGCTGTGCGAAGGCGCGCGCCAGCACCCCGATCTCGTCGCGCGCGTCCTGGAAGGGGAACGGCGTCTGCCCGCGCTGCACCGCATCGGCCAGCCGGGTGATGGGGGCGATGACGCGCGCTGCCGTCAGTCGCCCGATCCAGAACGCGCAGAGGATGCACAACAGCATGACCACGAGCGCATAGCCATCGATCACGTGCTCCAGATACTGGTACCGCTCGGCATCCTGGCGGAGGTAATAGCGCTGGCCGCCGAGGTCGAACACCAGCAGATGCCAGACGTCGGGCGGGTCGGCGCTGTAATAGCCCGGTGTATACGGGCGCAGGGCATCGGGCACGTTTCGCGCACCAAAGAGCTCGCTGCCCGGAGACAGCGTCGGTGGCGCGCCATCGGCAATATCGGCCTGCAGGCGATCCATCTCGTCGTGCAGGCTTCTCGAAATGACGTAGGCCCGGAGCTCGTCATAATCCAACTGCTCGGCGGCGACCACGAAGCCCATGACGGCCACCATCAGCAGCACGAACGACACGGTGATACGTGTTCTGAGCGTCATCTGGCGGTAGATCGCGTTCATGACGGCAACTGCCCTCCTCGGGTCGTCATTCCGGGACAGACGTCGTTTGCGCACTCAGGCGCCATCCGATGCCGTGCACCGTCTCGATGAGCGGATACGTGAAGCTCTTGTCCGCATGCTGCCGAAGCTCGTGGATATGCGTCCGCAACGCACCGCTTTCCGGCGGATGGTCGCCCCACAGCAGGTATTCCATTTCCTGCTTCCTGACCACGCCGGGCGCGGCGCGCATCAGGCACAGCAACAGCTTATGGGTGCTGGGGGTCAGCGTAATGGTCTGGCCCTGCCGCCACGCCTGCGGTGCACGGGTGTCCACCCGCAGGTCCTGCCAGGTCAGCGTGCCTTGGACGCTGCGGCCCTGGGCACGGCGCACCAGCGCCTGGATGCGTGCATCGAGCTCTATCAACGAGAAGGGTTTGACCAGGTAATCGTCCGCGCCCAGTGCAAAGCCCTGCACGCGGTCATCCACCGGATCGCGCGCGGTCAGCATGATCACCGGGACGGGATTCTGGAATTCCTGACGAAGTTTGTGGCAGAGCGTCATGCCGTCCAGCCGCGGCAGCATCAGATCCAGCAGGATCGCGTCGTAGTCATTCCCGGTTGCCAGGCGCAGGCCCGCAGCGCCATCGCGTGCATCGTCGAGCACATAGCCCAGCGGCTCCAGGAATGCGTACAGGTTGGCCACCAACTCGGGGTTATCCTCGATGATGAGCAGGCGTGTCATGGTGCAGTCGGATCGGGGGGCATGGGGGAACTGTGCAGCATCGTCGCGATGTCAGGTGCCGGCACGAACTCATTTGCGCGCCCGACCTTGTGCTTCTCGAGCAATCCTGCGTCCACCAGGGCGGCCAAGTCGCCCAATGCGGTCGGGTACGAGATCTGATGGGCGGATTGGTGGGTCGCCACTGTGTAGCCACGGTCCGGGTCCTTGATGGCATTGGCCAGGATCGCCCGCTGCCGGTGATTGAGCTCGATGCCAGCGACCTGTGCCTTGCGCAGTACCCGGCGTGCGGCCCTGTCCTGCTCGCTCTTGCTGAGGATGTAGCGGTGCAGCGCGGTGATCGACTGTTCAATCACATCCAGTTGCTGCGCAACGAAGTACGTCATGTCAACGTCGTCATGCTCGGTGTACAGGTACGCGCGCATGTAGTTGCCGGGTGATTTTCTGAGCACGCTGGAGATGGAGAGATACTCCGTCAGCCAGTATCCTGCGTTCATCATTGCCCAGTAGAAGAGAACGCGTGCGGTGCGTCCGTTTCCATCGCAGAAGGGATGGTCATATCCGATCTGGAAGTGGATCGCGATGGCGCGGATGACCGGATGCACGAACGGCTCGTCGTCCTGGCTGTTGGCGAAGTCGCACAGACGTTGCAGGCGTTCGCGTGCTTCCCGTGCCGGTGGCGGCGTGTGCAGCACGGTGTCCGAACCGCGGTCGAGGAACAGGACGTTGTCATCTTGAGACCGCAACCGACCGCAGTCCTCTTCGGACTCGAGTGTGCCGGCAGTGAGTATGGCATGCAGTTCGAGAATCTCATCGACGGTGAACGGGCGTTTGCCGCGCTCACGGATCGTCTTCATGGTGATGTAGTTGTTGTAGATCATCCGCTCGCTTTGGTCACGGGGTTGCCGTCCCGTGCTGAGCATTTCCTTGGCAACGATGCGCGTGGTCGCAGCGCCCTCGAGCTGTGAGGACGTCATGGACTCCTCGATCAACGAGCGCATGAGGAAACGACCCTGCCCGCCTGAGCGTTCCATGCCCTGGATTGCACCGGCGGCCTCGCGGTCGATGAAGTGAAGGCGCTTCTGGAGGGTGTCGGTAATGGACACCGAGAAATTAACCGCATGCTTGTCGAGCAGGGGCAGGTTGCGTTTCAGTCCCAGTCTGGCCAACTTGATACTGGCCCACCAGGTGCGCGAGGTCAGTCCCTCCGGCGGGGTCTTGTGCCGGAGCCTGTCCCAATGGATGTACTCCCCATTGACCTCGGCAGAGGTTTTCCCCGACATGATGATCCCGAGGAACCCGGGGTGTTGGGCGGCTTCTTCCAGGATTTCGTTCAGCTTCGGGGGGTCTACAGGAATCTTCATGGCTGCGAACTATAAAGTTTGCCTAAGTTTTATACCAAACTAGGGTTCGGGACAAAGCAGGGCCTGCGACCGCTCTAGTCAGCTGGGTGGTGATGCCTATTCAGGTTCAATCGGGCGCGGCCAGAAGTGACAGGGCCACCCAACGCCTGGCGGCCGCTCCACACTGGGGAGGAACCACGGCGAGACAGAACAATCACGCGAGGCAATGGTCGGCGGCTGATCTGCCGGTGATCTCCAATGCAGGGCGGGGATGACCGTGCTGCTGCCGTAGTAGCGCCCTGCACACCGGATTCATCGCAGCAGTGACGGCGCCTGGTCGATCCGCCACGCGCCATTCAACGCCAGCACCACCGCGAACTTCCCGCACAGCAGTACTTCGGCTTCATTGGTGTCGCGTATGTGGCGGTCAGCGCCCGGCAGCATCAGCACCTCCACCTCGCCGATGAAGTCATGCCGCTCGTGATGCCGGGCGCGCACCATCACGCGATACGGTCCACGCACCGTGCGCACTGCCGGCCGCCTGCCTGCGGTCTGTGCGGCCTTGACGAGATCGATCACATTCCCGCGTGGCATGCGCCAGCTGATCCGCTCGGGTTGACCGAACCACACCAGCGCGTTCACCTCGCGGGTGTGCAGGGCGCGCGTGGGTGGCGTGCGGCGCAATGCCCCCGCCGCCCTTTCGCTGCGCAGGGCGATCCACACCATGTTGCCCACCACGAACAGCAGGCCGGCCAGCAGGTACACGAACACCAACCCGAACCACGGTGAGTTGTGGGGGATGCCGAACAACATGGCCAGGAAGACGAGCAGCATCACCCACCTGATCCACTCGCTTTTGCTGTTTTCGTCCGACATGCCTGGCTTCCTTGAGGTATCCCCGCCGCACACACCGGGCGCGCAATTCTGCCATCCGGTGGACAGCATTGGCTGTCGCGATCGGCCCGGTTGGCCCCCTGCCATCCGGCACGCGGCCAGCCCAGCATCTGCCTGTTAGAAAGGCTGCCACGGACTTCTCTGGTGGTGATGCATGAAGCAACGCGTGTTGTCGGCCTGCCTGATGGCCCTGATCCCGGTCTGCGCCCAGGCGCAGATCGACCTGGCGAACCTGGACAAGGACATGGTCGGTCCACGCACCGAGGTCCTCGTGTTGGGCAGCGTCCACCTGAGCGAGCACGAACCCTTTGCTCCCAAGGCACTGGACCCGCTGCTGGACAGATTGGCGGCGTTCAAGCCCGGCTACATCACCATCGAAGCCATCAGTGGCGAACAGTGCGACCTGGCCAAGCGCCATGCCGCGGTGTACGGCGATGACTACTGCGCCAGTACGGACACCGCGAAGACGGCCACGGGATTGGACGTGCCCGCCGCGATCGTGGAGGTCAACAGGACGCTCGCAACCTGGCCGGCGTCGCCCACGCCCGCGCAGCGTCGCCAACTGGCCGCCCTGTTCCTTGCCGCTGGCGAACGCGCATCTGCGTACGTGCAGTGGCTGCAGCTGCCCGTGCCGGAGCGACGGGCAGGCGATGGGTTGGACAGTACCCTGGTCGAGCTGCTCAAGAAGATCGAAACACGCAAGAACGAGAGCTACCAGATCGCCGCGGTCCTGGCGGCGCGACTTGGCCTGCAGCGCGTGTACGCGGTCGACGACCATACCGGTGACAATCACCAGATCGCGGACCGCAAGGCCTTCGGGGCTGCGCTCCAGCAGGCATGGAGCGGGTATGGCCCTGCGTTCGATGCCATGACGGCGCGCGAGGCGGGCTTCATCGCGTCCAACAACCTGCTCTCGCTGTATCGCAGCGTCAACGATCCCGCGGCGCTGCAGGTGCTCGCCGAGTCCAACGTGCGCCCGACACTGGCCGCGGTGTCACCGCAGCACTACCCCCAGATCTGGGTGCAGGGCTGGGAAATCCGCAATCTGCGCATGGTCGCCAACATTCTCGAGGTCGTGCGTGACCACCCGGGCTCCCGCGTCCTCTCCATTGTCGGCGCGTCGCACAAGCCGTGGTTCGATGGCTGGCTGGGGCAGGTCTCGGGGGTGGATATCGTGGATGCACAGGACGTGCTCAAGGAATAGAGTCTCGGAACCGCGCCAGCCGTGGAAGACCTTCCGCTTTGTTATTCCGGTGCCACCGGCTCGGTCTCGAACCGCTCGCCGAACCCCGTGATCATCGGTCGGGCCTTCGCGATGGCCGCCTGGACGGACGGCAATGCCAGCGAGGCGCGGTGCAGTTCCGGGCTGTCCCAGACCTCGGTGATCCAGATCGCGTCCGGGGCCGTGGGGTCGCGCGCCACCACGTAGCTGTGGCAGCCGGGCATCGCGATGGTGCCCTCGAGCAGGATCGCGATGACTGCATCGCGCTGGCCGGGCGCGGTCAACATCTTGCCGATCAAACCGTACATGAAGGTACCTGGAAGGAGGACAGGCACGCATCGTGGGCGCACGCCGCGTGAAGGGTCAACCGCCCGGGCCGGTTTGAGGCCGCCCGGGGACTGCGCTATCCTGCGCGCCGCTTCCGCTGCCCCGGCAGGACCCTTGTGATGACGCCACCCTGATACCGCGTTGATGACGCGCCGGCCAGTGCGCTGGCTCAGGGAGTGCCTTGTCCTCATCACACAACGCGCCGTGCGCATCGCCGGTGCGTGGAGTCTGTCCATGTCTGTGTCCTATCCGCTGCGCCAGCAATGGCTTGGCAATATCCGCGGTGATCTGCTGTCCGGCGCCGTCGTGGCCCTCGCGCTGATTCCCGAGGCGATCGCCTTCTCCATCATCGCCGGGGTCGACCCCAAGGTCGGCCTGTACGCGTCGTTCTGCATCGCGGTGGTCACCGCCATCGCCGGTGGACGGCCGGGCATGATTTCCGCGGCCACCGGCGCGATGGCGCTGGTGATGGTCGACCTGGTCCGCGATCACGGCCTGCAGTACCTGCTGGCCGCCACGATCCTGGCCGGGCTGCTGCAGATCGTCGCGGGCGCGCTGAAACTCGGCGCCCTGATGCGCTTCGTCTCGCGCTCGGTGATCACCGGCTTCGTCAACGCGCTGGCGATCCTGATCTTCCTGGCGCAGCTGCCCGAACTGATCGGGATGCCGTGGACGGTGTATGCCGTGTGCGCGGCGGGCCTGGCGATCATCTACCTGCTGCCGCTGCTGACCCGGGCGGTGCCCTCGCCGCTGGTGGCGATCGTGGTGCTGACCGCGCTCTCGATCTGGGTCGGGCTGGACATCCGCACCGTCGGTGACATGGGCGCGCTGCCCGACAGCCTGCCCACCTTCCTGCTGCCGGACGTGCCGCTTACCTGGGCGACCCTGCGCATCCTGCTGCCGGTCTCGGCCACGCTGGCGGTGGTGGGGCTGCTGGAGTCGATGATGACCGCGCAGATCGTGGAAGACATGACCGACACGCCGAGCCAGCGCAACCGCGAGTGCGCCGGGCAGGGCCTGGCCAACATCACCGCCGGGCTGTTCGGCGGCATGGGCGGCTGCGCGATGATCGGGCAGTCGGTGATCAACGTGTCTTCCGGCGGTCGCGGGCGGCTGTCGTGCCTGGTGGCCGGCGTGCTGTTGCTGCTGCTGGTGGTATACGGCGCGGACTGGGTCCGGCAGATCCCGATGGCCGCGCTGGTCGCGGTGATGATCATGGTCAGCATCGGCACCTTCCACTGGCGCTCGTTCGCCGAGTTCCGGCTGCACCCGAAAAGCTCCTCGGTGGTGATGCTGGGTACGGTGATCGTCACCGTCGCCACGCATGACCTGGCCAAGGGCGTGCTCACCGGGGTGCTGCTGTCGGCCCTGTTCTTCGCCCGCAAGGTGGGCCGGATGCTGGACATCCAGGATGCCGTGACCGCCGAGGGCACGCGTGTCTACACGGTGAGTGGCCAGGTGTTCTTCGCCTCGGCCGGGCAGTTCGCCGCGGCCTTCGATCTGCTGCACGTGCCCGAGCGCGTGGAGATCGATCTGACCCATGCGCACTTCTGGGATCTCAGTGCGGTCGGTGCGCTGGAGCGGGTGACCGGCAAGCTGCGCGCGCGCGGGGCCCACGTGGAGGTGATCGGACTCAATGCGGCCAGCCAGACGCTGGTGGAGCGGCTGGGGCGTGGCGAGCGCGGCGCGGGCGTTCACTGAACACGGTCAGGAAGCCGCGCTAAACATCGCGCGCATTGCGCCGTTATCCAGCTGAGTCCCTTCTCTGGGCCGGCGCCGTCACGGTGCGGGCAGGCGGCATCTCCACAGGGCAGGGCGGTGGCACCGTGGCGTACGACGCGGTGACCCCCAGCACAGGACCAGCGCAGCCGGGAGTGGCGGCGGGCTGCCTGTGCCGATCCGACGTTGCATCGAACCCTGCTGGCCGCGCCGTGATGACACCGCGCGCGTGCCGGCCCGCAATGGACTGCGTGTTTCCGTGGCGGCGCGTGACTGCGTCCGCCGGTATGCCCTTTTTCCGGAACCGCCCCCATGCCCGTGTCCCGCCCCACCGCGTCCAAGCGCCCCGGCAGCATCGCCAACCGACTGATGCTGGGTACCGCGTTGATCGCCATGCTCTGCTTCGGTGTCACCGCCGCCATCAGCTACCGCGAAGCCAGTGCCTCGCTGGTCGACGCTTCACGCCACACCATGCAGAGCGAGGCCCAGGCCGAAGCGCTGCGGGTGAGCGGTGATCTGTCCAGCGCCTTCGCCACCAGCCAGGCGCTCGCGCAGAACCTGCTGGTCCAGCGCGCCGCGGGCACGCTCTCCCGGGTGACGGTGGCCGCGGTCATCCGCCAGCAGGTGCAGGTGCACCCGGAATGGGTGGGCTTCGGCACGTTGTGGGAGCCGGAGGCTTTCGATGGCAAGGATGCCGAGTTCGTCGGTGCCGAGGCGCACGACGACACCGGCCGGTTCATGAGCTACTGGGCCTGGCACGAGGGGGCCCCGATGCAGGATGCGCTGAAGGGGTACGACGTGCCCGGCGATGGCGACTGGTACCTCAAGCCGAAGGCGCTCAAGCGGCAGACGGTGGCCGAACCCTACACCTACGAGATCGCCGGGCAGAAGGTGCTGATGACCACGCTGTCCACCCCGGTGGTCGACGATGGCACGTTCCTCGGCGTGGTGACGGTGGACTTCGCGCTGGCCGCCCTGCAGAAGCACCTGGCCGCATTGCGCCCGATGGGCGAAGGGCATGTGGAACTGATCTCGCCCGGCGGCATCGTGCTGGCCGCGAAGGATCCGAGCGAGATCGGCAAGCGTCGCGAGGATGCGCTGACCACCCAGGTGCTGGCAGCAGTGAAGGCCGACAAGACCTTCGACGCCTTCGAACCGGATGCCGCGGGCGATGTGAAAACCTACGTGCCGCTGCGCATCGGCGGCAGCGAAGAGCACTTCGCACTCGGCGTGATCGTGCCGCATGCGCTGATCACCGCGCAGGCGCGCGCGCTTCTGTGGATCATCCTCGCCGTGGGCCTGGGCGCCGCCCTGGTGCTCAGTGGCAGCGTGTACGTGTTGCTGCGCCGGCAGGCGATCCGCCCGCTGGCCGACGCTGTCCGTCTCTCGGCCGACGTGGCCGAGGGCCGCCTGGATACGCCGTTGCCGCGGGCGCGCAACGATGAGGTGGGCCGCCTGCTGGAATCGATGCAGCGCATGCGCGGCCAGCTGCGCGCGGTGATGGCCGCACAGGGCGAGATGGCCCAGCGCCACGAGGCGGGCGAACTGAGCTACCGCATGGACACGCAGGCCTTCCCGGGCGAGTACGGCAAGATGGTGGAGGACACCAACCAGCTGGTCGGGGCCAACATCGCGGTGACCCGCCGCCTGGTCGAGGTGATGCAGCGCTATGCGGTCGGTGACCTGAGCCCGGACATGGATCGCCTGCCCGGCGAACAGGCGGCCTTCACCGCCGCGATGGATACCACCAAGGCCAACCTGCGTGCGATCAACACCCAGATCGGGGAACTGGCCGGTGCGGCGGCGGTGGGCGATTTCAGCCAGCGTGGCGACGTGGTGCGTTTCGACCATGACTTCCGCGCGATGGTCGAGAACCTCAACACGATGATGCAGGTCAGCGATGACAATCTGCAGCAGATCTCCGCGCTGCTGCGCGCGATCGCGGCGGGCGACCTCACCGCGCGCATGCAGGGCGATTTCCATGGCGTGTTCGCGCGGATGCGGGACGATGCCAATACCACCGTGACGCAGCTGACCGACATCGTCGGCCGCATTCAGCAGGCGACCGGCAGCATCAATCTGGCCGCCGGCGAGATCGCCGCGGGCAACAGCGATCTGTCGCGCCGTACCGAACAGCAGGCAGCCAGCCTGGAGGAGACCGCGGCGTCGATGGAGGAGCTCACCTCCACCGTGCGCCAGAACGCGGACCATGCAGTGCAGGCGAACCAGCTCGCTGCCGGCGCCGCCGACGTGGCCTCGCAGGGCGGTGTGGTGGTCGGCCAGGTCGTGACCACGATGGCCGGCATCGAGGCCTCGTCCAAGCGCATCGCCGAGATCATCTCTGTGATCGACGGCATTGCGTTCCAGACCAACATCCTGGCGTTGAATGCCGCCGTCGAAGCGGCGCGCGCTGGAGAGCAGGGCCGCGGCTTCGCGGTGGTGGCCACGGAAGTGCGCGCGCTGGCGCAGCGCTCGGCGGGAGCGGCCAAGGAGATCAAGACCCTGATCGACGACTCGGTCACCCAGGTCAGCGCGGGCTCGGCGCTGGTGCACACCGCCGGCCGCACGATGGAAGAGATCGTCACCGGCGTGCGCCGGGTCAACGACATCATGGCCGAGATTTCGGCGGCCTCGAAGGAACAGTCCGCCGGCATCGAGCAGGTCAACCAGACCATCACCCAGATGGACGAGACCACGCAGCAGAATGCGGCACTGGTCGAGGAAGCCACGGCGGCGGCGCGCGCGATGGAAGAGCAGGCGCAGCAGCTGGGTACTGCCGTGGCGATCTTCCGCCTGCAGTCCAGTGCTGGTCCGGCCAGTGCATCGGCACGCCGCGCCGCGCCGGCCCGCAGCACCGCGCGGATGCCGGCAGCGGCCGTGGCCGGGGACGACTGGCAGACCTTCTGATCCATCCCGGCGTGCCGCATGCAGCGGCACGCCGGGACGTCCTGCTCACCGGGAGCCCATTGTCATGCGTGGGTCATCGGTGGGCGGCCGGCGGCCCTGCGCGGGGCTGTCGAATGATCCGCGATCACGGCTGCCGCGCTGCTGGCCTCACAGGGAACCAGCGACGTCCCAACCGCAGCGCCAGATGGACCAGTACGATCAGCACCGGCACTTCCACCAGCGGCCCGATCACAGCGGCGAAGGCGACCGGCGAACCCAGCCCGAAGGCGGCGATGGCCACCGCAATGGCCAGCTCGAAATTGTTGCCGGTGGCGGTGAATGCGATCGCGGTGGTGCGCGGGTAGTCGCGTGCGATCCAGCGGCCCATGAAGAAGCTCAGCAGGAACTGCACGAAGAAGTAGATCGTCAACGGGATCGCGATCCGCACCGCGTCGAGCGGAATGCGCACGATGTCACCGCCCTTGAGGCTGAACATCGCCACGATGGTGAACAGCAGCGCGATCAGCGTGATCGGGCTGATGGCCGGCAGGAAGCGCGTTTCGTACCACGCGGCACCCCGCAGTTTCAGCAGCCAGCGGCGCCCGAGATAGCCCGCCGCGAACGGAATCCCCAGATACACCAGCACCGCGCCGGCGATGGTCCACGTGCTGACATCGATCACGCTGCGCTGCAGCCCGAACAGCGGCGGCAGCACGGTCAGGAACACCCACGCATAGACGCTGAAGAACGCGATCTGGAACAGCGAATTGAACGCGACCAGCCCGGCCACGTACTGGTTGTCGCCGCGCGCCAACTGGTTCCAGACCAGCACCATGGCGATGCACCGGGCCAGGCCGATCAGGATCAGTCCGGTCATGTACTCCGGCCGGTCGTGCAGGAACAGCGCGGCCAGCGCGAACATCAGCACCGGTCCCACCACCCAGTTCTGCAGCAGCGACAACGCCAGCACGCGCTTGTCGGCGAAGACGCCGGGCAACGCCTCGTACTTCACCTTGGCCAGGGGCGGGTACATCATCAGGATCAGGCCGGCGGCGATCGGCAGGTTGGTGCCGCCGATCGTCATGGCATCCAGCGCGGCGGGCAGGCCGTCGAACAGGGTGCCCAAGGCCACGCCAAGCGCCATCGCCGCGAAGATCCACAGGGTCAGCCAACGGTCCAGAAAGGACAGGCGGGAAGGGGAGGACGTCGTCATTGCCACGGGCCCGGTCACGGTGTCAGCGCGGTGGTGTGCACTGGCCGGCCGGACCGCAGTCCGCCTCGCCGGCGCAGCAGTTTTCGGTCAGGTAGCCGATCAGGCCGTTCATCGCCTCGAAGTCGGCGCGGTAGCAGATGCTGCGGCCGCGGGGCTCGGCGCTGACCAGCCCAGCCGCGCTCAGTTCCTTGAGGTGGAAGGACAGGGTGGCACCGGGCAGCCCCAGTTCGGTGGCGATCTCGCCGGCCAACCGGCCGCCATGCCCGGCCTGCACCAGCAGGCGGAAGACGCTGAGGCGGGTGGCGTGGCCGAGGGCGGCGAGGGCGCGGGTTGCGTTGTTATGTTCCATGTTTCTAGAATAGTGGAACAATAATTCGGGAGCAACCTCATGTCGCGTGTTCCTTATCTGATCCTTGGCCACGCCGATCCCGCCGTGGGAGACCGCGCATGAAGGCCGTCATCTATCACAACCCGGCCTGCGCGACCTCGCGCAACGTGCTCGCGCTGATCCGCCATGCCGGCGTCGAACCTGAGGTGGTGGAGTACCTGCAAACGCCGCCGGATCGTGCGCGGCTGGTCGAACTGATTGCCGCCGCTGGCCTGCAGGTGCGCGATGCGCTGCGGCAGAAAGGCACGCCGTATGCCGAGCTCGGCCTGGACGATCCAGCGCTGGCGGATGCGCAGCTGCTCGATGCGATGCTGGCCCATCCGATCCTGATCAACCGGCCGTTCGTGCAGACCGCACTGGGGGTGCGTCTGGCGCGGCCGTCGGAGATCGTTCTGGAGATTCTGCCGCCGGTCCACGCCCCGTTCTGCAAAGAGGATGGCGAGGTGGTGATCGACGCCGGAGGCCGACGCCCCCCGCCGCGCTGAAGCAGCACACGCGGCCGCCGCGCCGCCGTCCCACGAAAAAGCCCGGTCAGTGACCGGGCTTCTGTGCTTCACGCCTGCGCGTTGCTTACCAGCGCATGCCGGCGAAGGGGTTCCAGCTGGTGTCGCCCTTCACTTTTTCCAGGTAGTACGAATAGTTGGTGGTCATCCCGATCAGGACCGACCAGGCCATGCCGATCGCCCGGCCGACCACGTCCGGCAGGAACGCCAGGATCACCATCAGCACGAGGGTGATGCCCAGAATGGTGAGCGCCTTGCGCCACATACCCAGGATCAGCAGGTAGATCCAGCTGAAGAACAGCGCGAAGAAGTTGAAGTTGATCTTGATCCTCTGGCCGAACGTCAACGTCTTGAATGCGGCCTTGAACGCCGGCGAATTGGGAGCGCCGTGCTGTTCGAAGAAGTTGAAGCGGAACTGCCACTTGGGGCTGTAGGGGGAAGCAGTATTGGAATCCATATCCGAATCATGTGTTGAAAACGATTACATGATACCGACAAGCTATTGATAAGCGCCAATATTTCGACGCTTCCCAGGACCTCTGGCAAGGACTGCGGGCACCGTCACACATTCGTCCCGAATTTCCGCTAGGGTGCGCAATCCGCGCGGCCGGAAGCCCCGCGGGTCATGAGAAGTCAACGAGATGCCAGGCCAATGTCCATTGATGTGATGTCCCCCGAGCGCCCTGAAGCAGGGCCGCAGATCACCCCGTGTCCGGTCGCCACCCAGGCACAGCACCTGCTCGCCCAGCTGCAGTTCTCGCAGGTGAGCGCGCGTGCGCTCGCCCGCCCGCCGGTCGCCACCGATCTGGCCGTTGCCGCCACCCTCGCCTGAGCTGACCCGGCGCCTGTCGCCTGTCCCATCGTCAACGAAGCCCCGTCGCTGGAGCGCTTCGCCGGTTCGAAAACTGCGCAGCAGTGGCGCTCTCCTGTTCCGGCGGAGCCCCTTGGGAGTGCTGGCGTGGCGGTTCCGCGTCCCCCGCGTCGGTTGCAAGCTGAATGGGGAGATGCCCACGGCACAGGGCCTGCGGGCCGATCGTCGTTCAGGGGCTCCCGGTTGTCTCGATCCAAAAGCTGAATGCGGAGAAATCGACGCGCGGCCCTTCGCGCGCACCTTACATTTCGCGCCATAGACTGAGCCGCATTTTTCGTCTCAAGTCGGTTTGGAGAGTTCGTGGGTTCCGGTAGTCACAGACAACAGCTGCGTGCCGGGCTCCGGCCAGCGCCGACAGGACGCATGCGTGCCCTCGCGCACGCCGGGCTCAGAACGCCCCTTTCCACACTTGGTACCCCCGGCCTGGCACGCCCTGCACAGGGACACCGCGCATGAGTACCCAGACCCTGAACGCCCCGCTGGATGCCGGCCGGGCGACGTTGCCGGCCGAGTCGCCGTTGCCGATGCCCGAGCAGTCGCTGCGCGACGGGCAGCTGCAGGTCCCGCGCCAGCGCACCTCGCCGCGGATGATCGGGCTGCGCCGCTTCTATATCCTGGGCGGCACCGCGGCGATGACCATCGCTGCCAGCCGGATGATGTGGAAGGTGCTGGCCGTCAACGGCATCAGCGTGCTCGAGGCGTGCCTGCTGGTGCTGTTCGTCGGCCTGTTCGCGTGGATCGCACTGTCCTTTGCCGGCGCCGTGGCCGGCTTCCTGACCGCCGTGTTCGACCGCGGTTACAAGCTGGGCATCGATCCGGACGCGCCGCTGCCGACCGTGCACACGCGCACCGCGCTGCTGATGCCCACCTACAACGAAGATCCGCGGCGCCTGCTGGCCGGTCTGCAGGCCATCTATGAGTCGGTCGCCGAGACCGGGCAGCTGGCGAACTTCGATTTCTACGTGCTCAGCGATACCCGCCGCGATGACGTCGGGCAGGCCGAGGAAGAAGCCTTCCACGCGCTGTGCGATGCGGTCGGCGGCCATGACCGCATTTTCTACCGTCGCCGCGGCGACAACAGCGGGCGCAAGGCCGGCAACATCGCCGATTGGGTCCGCCGGTTCGGCGGCGCCTACCCGCAGATGCTGATCCTGGACGCCGACAGCCTGATGACCGGCGACACCATCGTGCGCCTGGTGGCCGGCATGGAGCACAACCCCGACGTCGGCCTGATCCAGACCCTGCCGGCCGTGGTCGGCGGCCGTACGCTCTTCGCCCGCATGCAGCAGTTCGGCGGGCGCGTGTACGGCCCGGTGATCGGCCGCGGCGTGGCCTGGTGGCATGGCGCGGAGAGCAACTACTGGGGCCACAACGCGATCATCCGCACCCAGGCCTTCGCCGAACAGGCCGGCCTGCCGTTGCTGCCGGGCAAGGAACCGTTTGGTGGGCATGTGCTCAGCCACGATTTCGTCGAGGCGGCGCTGATGCGCCGTGGCGGCTGGGCCACCCACATGGTGCCGTACCTCAAAGGCAGCTATGAGGAAGGTCCGCCGACCCTGACCGATCTGCTGGTGCGCGACCGCCGCTGGTGCCAGGGCAACCTGCAGCACGCCAAGGTGGTGGGCTCCAAGGGCCTGCACTGGGTCAGCCGCATGCACATGCTGGTCGGCATCGGCCATTACTTCACCGCGCCGATGTGGGCGATGCTGATGCTGGTCGGCATCGCGATCCCGCTGTTCCAGGGCGGCATCGACCTCAACGAAGTGCTGCATCTCTCGCCCGGCGTGTACTGGCGCCACCAGGACGAGACCCAGGTGATCCGCATGTTCGCGATCACCATGGTGGTGCTGCTCTCGCCCAAAGTGCTGGGCTATCTGGCAATGCTGCTGGAGCCGGTCGAACGTCGCGGCTGCGGTGGCACGATACGCGCCTTCATTTCGATGCTGCTGGAGACCATCCTCGCCGCGTTGATGGCGCCGGTGGTGATGTATGTGCAGTCGCGCGGCGTGGCCGAAGTGCTGGCCGGCAAGGACTCGGGCTGGGACGCGCAGCAGCGTGACGATGGCGGCGTGTCCTGGCTCGCGCTGGCGCGCGGTTATGGCGGACTGAGCGTGTTCGGTCTGTTCATGGGCGCGCTGGCCTACGCGGTCTCGCCCTCGCTGGCCGCGTGGATGGCGCCGGTGGTGATCGGCATGGTGCTGGCGATTCCGGTGGTGGGCTTCACCTCCTCGCGCACTGCGGGCGTCTGGATGCACCGGCTGGGCCTGATGGAAATCCCCGAAGAATCGGCACCGCCGAAGGTGCTGGTGCGCGCGGCCGAGCTGCGCCGCGCGGCCGCCGAGGCGCATCCGCACGGCTGAGCGGTATGTCGCCGCGACCGATGCCCCATTGGCACGGGGCGCGGTCATAATGCGGCTTGAACGTACTGGAGCCGCCTGATGCTGGATACCGTGGAAAACGAAACCGGCGCCGACCCGCAGTGGTCGGTGCTGTGGCTGCATGGCCTGGGTGCCGATGGCCATGACTTCGCCCCGATCGTGCCCGAACTGGTGCGCCCGCACTGGCCGGCGATCCGCTTCGTGTTCCCGCATGCGCCGGTGCAGCCGATCACGATCAACAACGGCGTGCCGATGCGTGCCTGGTACGATATCGTCAGCATGGACTTCCGCTCGCGCGCGGACAGCGCCGGCGTGGAGGCCTCGATCGTCGCGCTGGAACTGCTGATCGAGCGCGAGATCGCGCGCGGCATCCCGGCCGAGCGCATCCTGCTGGCCGGTTTCTCGCAGGGCGGGGCGGTGATCCTCAGCGCGCTGCTGCGTCGCACGCGCCCGCTGGCCGGGCTGATCGCGCTGTCGACCTACCTGCCGGATCCGGCCAAGGCGGCCGCCGCGCGGGTGGCCGATGCGATCAGCGTGCCGGTGTTCATGGCCCACGGCACCCAGGATCCGGTGATTCCGGTGGCGATCGCCGAGCACACCGCACAGACCCTGGGCGCGCTCGGCCTGCCGGTGGAATGGCACACCTATACGATGGCCCACCAGGTCTGCGCCGAGGAACTGCACGCGCTGGGCGAATGGCTCGAGGCGCGCTTCGCCGCCTGATCCCATGAGCGACCCGCGCCAGCAGTCCTGGTTGCCCGAGCTGTGCCGCCTGCCGAGGCTGGCGGCGATGCTCGGGCTGGCCGAGCTGGTCGTGGTGGTGGTCGCGCTCGCACCGGATGGCAGCCGCCATTGGACTCCGACGGATTTCCTCTCGGCCAGCGGGTTCGCGCTGTGGCTGGCGCTGGCGGTCACGGTCTGCCTGTGCAGCGTGCGTGCGATGCTCTCGCGCCTGCCCGAAGTGCCGGGCATGGTGCTGGTGGTGCTGATGACCGGCCTGATCGCCGCTGCCTGTGCGGCGATCGTGCACGCGCTGTACGGTGTGCTCGGTGGCAGCAGCTTCGCCCAGACCGTCGGTTTCTGGCGGTTCACGCTCGGCAGCGCGGCGATGACCGCGCTGATTTCCGCGCTGGCGCTGCGCTACTTCTACGTCAGCGATCGCGGCAGCGCGCAGATGCTGGCCAATGCGCAGGCGCAGGCCGATGCACTGCAGGCGCGCATCCGCCCGCACTTTCTGTTCAACAGCATGAACCTGATCGCCAGCCTGCTGCGCCGCGATCCGGACGTGGCCGAGCGCGCGGTGCTCGACCTGTCCGATCTGTTCCGCGCGGCGCTGGGCGCGGGCGAGGGCGATTCCACCCTGCAGGCCGAGTGCGAACTGGCCGAACGCTACCTCTCGATCGAATCGCTGCGCCTGGGCGAACGCCTGAAGGTGATCTGGCTGCGCGACGAACCGTTGCCGTGGTCGTTGCCGATGCCGCGGCTGGTGCTGCAGCCGCTGGTCGAGAACGCGGTGCTGCACGGCATCTCGCGGGTACCGGCCGGCGGCACCATCGTGCTGGCGTTGTCGAGCGATGGCACCAGCCTGCGCATCCGCGTGCGCAACCCGGCGCCGGACCCGGCCACGCGCGGGCTGCCGCTGCTGCAGGGCGCGGGCCACGCACAGCGCAACATCGCCCATCGCCTGGCCTGGCGCTTCGGCCCGGCCGCGCGGATGACGGGGGCGTGGGCCGACGGCTACTATGCTTGCGAAATCACGGTCCCGGTCCAGTGAGGAAACTGTCTTGAAGGTGGTGATCGCCGACGACGAACCGCTGGCCCGCGAGCGCCTGCGCTCCCTGCTCGCCGACCAGGCCGGGATCGAGGTCGTGGCCGAGGCCGAGAACGGCGAACAGGCGCTGCATGCCTGTGCCGAACTGCAACCGGACCTGGTGTTGCTTGATATCGCCATGCCCGGCCTGGACGGGCTGGAGGCCGCGCGTCACCTGGCGACCTTCGAGCCGCGCCCGGCGGTGGTGTTCTGCACCGCCTACGACGCGCATGCGCTCTCCGCGTTCGAGGCCGCCGCCATCGACTACCTGATGAAGCCGGTGCGCCCCGAGCGCCTGGCCGCGGCACTGGAGCGCGCGCGGACCTTCCTGGCCGGCCGCAGCGGACCGGCGGCGGCCGCCAGCCAGCAGGCCCGCACGCTGCTGTGCGCGCGCCTGCGCGGCAGCCTGCGGCTGATTCCGGTCGAGGACATCCACTATCTCCAGGCCGAGGAGAAGTACGTGGTGGTGCACCATGCCCGCGGCGAAGACCTGCTGGAAGAATCGCTGAAGTCGCTGGAAGAGGAATTCGGCAACCGCTTCGTGCGCATCCACCGCAATTGCCTGGTCGCCCGCCACGAGCTGGTCGAGCTGCGACGAAATGGCGCAGGCCAGGTCCAGGCCGTGCTGCGGCACGGGCACGCGCCGCTGGAAGTCAGCCGCCGCTGCGTGGCCAGCCTGAAGCAGGAACTCAAGCACCTGTAATCCGGAGGCCGCACGCCATTGGTCGATCCGCCCCTGTGCGTCGATAATGGCGCCATGAAGACCCTGCGCATCGCCACCCGAAAGAGCCCGCTTGCCCTCTGGCAGAGCGAATACGTCGCCGACCGCCTGCGCCAGGCCCATCCCGGGCTGGACGTGGTGCTGGTGCCGATGAGCACGCGCGGCGACGAGGTGCTGGACCGCTCGCTGGCCGCGATCGGCGGCAAGGGCCTGTTCCTCAAGGAACTGGAGCTGGCGATGCTGCGTGGCGAGGCGGACTGCGCCGTGCACTCGCTCAAGGATGTGCCGATGGAACTGGATGCGCCCTTCGCGTTGCCGGCGATGCTGACCCGCCACGACGCGGCCGACGGGTTCATTTCCAATCTGTACGCCTCGCTGGAGGCACTGCCGATCGGCGCGCGCGTGGGGACGTCATCGCTGCGCCGGCAGGCCCAGCTGCGCGCGCTGCGTCCTGATCTGGAGCTGTCGGACCTGCGCGGCAACGTCAACACGCGCCTGGCCAAGCTGGACAACGGCGGTTACGACGCGATCGTACTGGCGGTGGCGGGGCTGGAGCGGTTGGGCCTGGGCAACCGCATCGTCGCGCGGCTGGCCGCGCCGGCGTGGCTGCCGGCGCCGGCGCAGGGCGCGGTGACCGTCGAATGCAATGGCGAGGATGCGCAGGTGATGGCGCTGTTCGCTCCGCTGGACGATGCCGATACGCGTGCCTGCGTGGAGGCCGAGCGCGCCATGAACCGCGCGCTGCACGGCAGCTGCCATGTGCCGGTGGCCGGGTTTGCGCAGTGGGAAGGCGAGAATCTGTTCCTGCAGGGGCTGGTCGGCGGTGTCGCCGACGGTCGCCTGGTGCGCGCGGAAGCGCGCGGGCCGGCCAGTGATCCGGAAGGCCTGGGCCAGCGCGTGGCGCGCGGCCTGCTCGATGCCGGTGCCGGCGAACTGCTGGCGGTGTAGTGGGCGGGGGGGGGGGGGGGGCGCCCCGCCCGGGGGGCGCCCCCCCGGGCGGCGCCCGCCCGCCCCCCCCACACAACCCCCGCG